>JALWOP010000224.1 GCA_027083445.1 Planctomycetota bacterium
CCGGCCTGCCCCCGGCCCTCACCCAGGCGGCGGGGCTGGTCGCCGGCCCGCAGCTACGCAGCATGGGAACCCTGGGGGGCAACGTGCTGCTCGATACCCGTTGCCAGTGGTACAACCAGACCTACTTTTGGCGCAAGGCCCTGGGCTTTTGCCTCAAGAAGGACGGCACCCTCTGCCATGTGGTCCAGGGGGGACGGCGTTGCGTCGCCGCCGCTTCGAACGACACGGCGCCGGCCCTGATGGGGCTCGGCGCGAGCCTGGCGATCCTCGCTCCACAAGGCCCCCGAACCCTCCCCATCGAGGAGCTCTACCGGGCGGACGGAACCCGCAACGTGACCCTGGGACCGGACGAGTTGCTGCTGGCGGTGCACCTGCCCCCCCTTCCGGCGGGACATCGGGGCGCTTACGGCAAGCTACGCGAGCGGGGCTCGATCGACTTCCCCCAGCTTGGAATGGCGGCGCGGATCGACCTGGACGGGGAGGGCTCTATCGAGGCCGCCGACCTCTGCGCGGTGGCCCTGGCAGCGCGCCCCCTGCGCCTGAAGGGAACCTCCGAGCTCCTAAGCGGCACCCGTCCGGGTGAGGAGGCCTGCGAGCAGGCGATCGAGGAGGTCGCCGCCCTGGCCTACCGGCGCTTCAAGCCCCAGGAGAACATCCCCGGCGATGCGGCCTATCGACGCGAGATGGTGCCCGTCCTCGCGCGGCGAACCCTGCGAGCAGCCCTCACCGAGAGCGGCCCCGTGCAGTGGCTTTGAGAGTGAGCCTGCGGGCAGCAGCGCGAGGCTCGGCTACGCCCCCAAGCGCCGCGACGACGAATAGGTCGTCGCGGCTGCCCCCCCTTGTTCCAGAGGTCGCGGCGCAGTGGATCGTGGGCGCTAGACTGCGCCCATGACCACCATCGTCGTCGTGCGCAAGGGAAGTCGCGCCTGCATCGGGGCCGACAGTTTGGCGAAGTACGGGGAGACCCTCGAGAGTGCCACCTACGTCGCCAACCACGACAAGCTCGTCTGCGTGGGCGGGACTTGGATCGGCCCCACCGGACCCGCCTCGGCGCAGCTCATCCTGACGAGCTACTTCCGCGCTGCGGAGATCCAGCCCGACTTCACGAGCGCCCAGGGGATCTTCGAGACCTTCACCGACATGATGGGCGCCCTCAAGGAGGACTACTTCCTGATCCCCAAGGAGGACGAGCGCGACCCCTACGAGTCCCTGCAGATGGAGATGCTGCTCGCCGGACCGGCGGGAATCTTCGGGGTCTATCCCCTGCGCTCGGTCCAGGAGTTCACACGCTTCTACGCCTTCGGTAGCGGCGCGGAGTTGGCCCTGGGGGCGATGCACGCCGTCTACGAGGAGGAGGCCGACGTGCTCCGCATCGCCACCAAGGGGCTCGCAGCCGCGGCGGAGTTCGACGACTCGACCGCCGCCCCCTTCAGCCTGCGCGAGGTCGCCCTCTCCCCGCCGGAGATGCCGCCCCAAGCCGGCTAGCGCAGCTCGCGCCAGCGCAGGCCTTGGATGCGGCCCCGGGTCTGAAAGGTGGCCACCCCCAGGGGTGCGCTGGCCTCGACCTCGGGCCGCAGGGAGAGTTCTCGGCCGCGGGTCTCCACGTCGATCACCCGCTCCCCTTCGATCCAGACGCGTACCTCTCCGGCGTCCACCTTCAGGCGTACGCGGTAGTCGCGCCCCTCCTCGAAGCCCATGAAGAACTTGGTTTCGTTGTGGGCTGCATCTTCGCCGTCGAGGCAGGAGAGGCCGCAGAGCGCGCCTCCCCACCCGCCGAGGATCAGGGTCAAGAACTCCTCTTCCACCGGGAAGGTGAGACCGAGGAAGAAGTCGCTGCCCGCCAGGCGCGCGGCGAGGAGTTCGATTTCGTAGTTGCGCGGCGGGAGAGGCGAGGACCAGGTGATCCCGGTCAGGGGCTCGCCCGGCTCGAGGATGAGGGTCCCCTCCGCGTAGCTTTGAACCCCCTGACCACCGAAGGGGGTCGTGTGCCAATCCCCCTCGAACAGCTCGTGCCAGGGCCCGGTGGAGCGGCACCCCCAACAGCCGAGTGAGGCGATGAGCACGAGGAGGAGCCTCACGCGCCCGGATCCCCGAAGTTCCCCTCCTCGAACATGCGATAGGCCGCCCGCAGGCCGAAAGCCTCGCCCCCCCGCGGCCGTCCCGGGCGGGCATCCTCGTTGTAGCCCATCGTATCGACGTGCATCCAGGAGCGCTCGGGGGCGACGAACTCCCGGAGGAAGAGCGCTGCGGCGATCGCGCCGCCGAAGCGCTTGCTCGAGGTACTCGAAAGGTCGGCCACGGGACTCTCCAGGAAGCGACGATAGTCCTTGAAAAGGGGCAGGCGCCAGAGGGGATCGCTCGCCTCGCGCCCCGCCGCCAGGTAGCGCTCGGCCCAAGCCTCGTCACTGGCGAAGAGAGCGGGCAGCTCGGTACCCAGGGCGACCCGTGCGGCACCGGTGAGGGTCGCGAAGTCGAGGATCAGGCTCGGGTCGTCCCGATCGGCCTCCGCCAGGGCATCGCAGAGGATCAAGCGCCCTTCGGCGTCGGTGTTGCCGACCTCGACCGTGATTCCCTTGCGGGTGGGAAGTACGTCGAGGGGGCGGAAGGCATTGCCAGCGACGGCGTTTTCGACACAGGGGATCAGGACCCGCAGGTGCAGGGGAAGCCCCGCATCCATCACGGCGTGGGCCAGGCCGAGGACGCTGGCCGCACCGCCCATGTCCTTCTTCATGAGCTTCATGCCCTCGGCCGGTTTCAGGTCGAGGCCGCCACTGTCGAAGACCACCCCCTTGCCGACCAGGGTCACCGACGGGTGAGTCGGGTCGCCCCAGGTGAAGTCGGCCAGACGCGGAGCGCGGCTCGCGGCGCGCCCTACGGCGTGGATCGCGGGGTAGTTCTGGGCCAGAAGTTCTTCACCGACCACTTCGCGGTATCGGGCGCCGTGACGCTGGGCCAACTCGCGGGCGGCGCCGGCCAACTCTTCGGGTCCCAGGTCACCGGCGGGGGTGTTGACCAGGGTGCGTGCCAGGCACTGGCCCTCGACCAGCCGCCGCACTCGCTCGCGGTCGACCCCTTGGGGCCAGACCAGGCGCACGCCTCGCTCGGGGGCGTCCTTGTAGCGATCGAAGCAGTAGGAGCCGAGGGCAAAGGCGAGGGCGGCCCGCTCCCCCTCCTCTCCCTCGACACCTTCGAGGGCGTAGCTACCGGCCGGCAGGGCCTCGACGAGGCTGGCCCAACTCCACAGGTCGGGACGCTCGCCCTCGCCCACATCCCCCAAGCCCAGCAGCACACGGACGATCTCACCGCCCGGGCCCGGCAGGGTCAGGACCCGGCCCGACTGGCCGGCGAAACCGTGAGCCCGGCACCAGGCCTGCTCACGCTCCGCGGCGCCGGCGAGCCAAGCGGGGAAGGCCCCCGTGGAGAGGGGCAGGACGGGGATATCGGCGCCGGAGCGTTCGACGAGGGCTTGGGTGGGAACCTGCATGGGCGAGAGGGTATCCGCTCACCTCTCATCCATGGGCCGCGCCCAGCGCAGGAAGGCGAGCAGGGTCAAGACGGCGAAGCCCCAGGTGACGGTGGTGAGCATGGCCGGGGAGGGACTCCAGCCGAAGAAGCGTTGCCAGGGGAAGTGTTCGATTCCCTTGGCGGCGAAGGCGACCAGCACGATCTTGGTCAAGGCCTCGCCGGCGATGACTCCCGAGGAGAAGAGCACGCCCCGTTGCAGGCGCTCCTCCTCGTGCTGGGGATCGCGGGAGCCCCGTCCCATCCAGTGGGCCAGGATGCCGCCGAGCAGGATCGGGGTGGCGATGCCGAAGGGCAGGTAGATCCCCACGGCGACCGGCATCAGGTGCAGGCGAAAGGAGCTCTGTTTGGCCCGCAGGATCTGGTCGCCCAGGAGGACCGCCACACCGATGGCCGCACCGTAGCCCACCATGGGCCAGTTGATCTGTCCCTCCCCCATCAACCCTTCGGCCAGGCTCTTGAAGAGGGTCGCTTGGGCGGCGGGCAATTCGGCCGTGCCGAACTCGAGCTGAGAGTTCAAGAGGTTCAGGATGGGCGCCATGATGAAGGCGGCCACGACGACGCCCAGGATCTGCATCACCTGTTGGGCGGCGGGCGAGGAGCCGACCAGGGAGCCGGTCTTGAGGTCGTTGCAGACATCTCCGGCGGTGCAGGCGACGCAGCAAACGACGGCGGCGACGCCGATGATGGCGACCTTGCCTTCGGTGCCTTGGAAGCCGAAGAGCATGAACATCGCCCCGGTGAAGAGGACGGTGGTGATGGTCATGCCGGAGACCGGACTGTTGGAGTTCCCCACCAGGCCGACGATGTAGCAGGCGACGGCGGTGAAGAAGAAGGCCATGACGATCATCACCACGGTGGAGAGGATGGTGATGGGCAGGTGGCCGGTGAAGTGGTAGTAGACGTAGCCGGTCAGGAGGATGCAGATCAGTCCCAGGGTGGCGATCAGGCCCGGTGCCAGGTCCCGATCGGCGGCATCCCGGTTGGCACCGCTCAGCCCCTGCTTCAGTTCGCTCACCGCCCGCACGAGCCCGCCCCTCACCGACCAGATCGATACCGCGCCACCGACGACCATGGCGCCGACCCCCAGGAAGCGCACGTCGCTCTTCCAGAGTTGGATGGCGGCGCCGACGGTGGGCTCGGTCACCCCAGCGGGCAGACCCAACAGGGGCATGGCGACCAGCCAGCCGATGGCCCCGCCGATGAAGATCAGAACGGCGACGTTCAGGCGCACGATGAAGCCGACGGCGACCAGCATGGGCGAGACGTCAGCGCCGTAGTAGTGGACCCGTGAAGCTCCGGGCCAGACTCCGGCCAGGCTCTCGCGGGCCAGGGCCATGAAGCTCTCCAGGAACTTCAGGACGCCTCCGATCAGGCCCCCCATGAGCAGGGCCCGGGCGCCGCGGGGATCGGCATCTTCGGCGCTCCCCGCTTCCAGTACGGCGGCGCAGGCGATGCCCTCGGGGTAGGGCAGCTCGTCGTTGTCGACGACGAAGACCTTGCGCATGGGGATCATGAAGAGGATCCCCAGGACGCCGCCGGCGATGGAGACGAGGGTGACGGTCCAGAAGTCGAAGTGGGTCCAGACCCCTTCCATCATCACCAGTGCGGGCATGGTGAAGATGATCCCGGCTGCCAGGGACTCGCCCGCTGAAGCCGCGGTCTGAACCTGGTTGGCTTCGAGAATCGAACGCGTCTTGAAGAGCGATCGAAAAACGAGCATGGCCACGGCGGCGGCGGGAATGGAGGCCGAGACGGTCATGCCGACCTTCAGCCCGACGTAGACGTTGGCTGCCCCCATGACGACCGACAGCACCAGGCCGAGCACGAGGACGCGCGGAGTGATCTCACGGGACATCGACCCAGCCTATCCAACCCCGCCCCCTCGATGGACCCCCCATT
>JALWOP010000225.1:0-617 GCA_027083445.1 Planctomycetota bacterium
TGCTCCTCTTCCTGGACGATCCCCGGATCCCCATGGACAACGGGCACGCCGAGCGCCAGATCCGCGGACCCGTCGTCGGCCGGAAGAACTACGCCGGCAACCGCTCCGAAGCCGGCGCCCGTGTCGCGGCCCTGTTCTTCAGCCTCATCGGCACGGCGCGCAACCTCGGCATCGACCCCTACGACTACCTCGTCGCCGCGGCGACCCGGGCCCGAAAGAACCCCGGCTCGGTGTTCACGCCCTGGGACTACGCCGAGGTCGTCGCCGCCGAGGAGAAGGCGCGCCAGGATGCCTCGGACGAGCACCGCGAACCGGATCCCGGCAGCGGCGCACCGTCAGGCTGAGCCGGGCCCCGGACCCGGCTCCCAGCGAAGGCGCGCCCGGGCGCGCCCGGCGCCGGTGTGCGACCTCGCTGAGCCGGACCTCGCTGAGCCGGACCCTGGTGGCGGCGCGTGACAGGCGGAAGTCGCGGCCGACAGCGGCGTGCGCGGACCCGGCGACGGGGCGCTGCCCGGCTGGTCGGGCAGGCCGACAGCCGATGTGCCCCATTCTCGGCCTTCGAAGGGGACCGGTGGTTGGGCGAGCATGTACGCTCTTCCACCCCGCGATCCTTGGCC
>JALWOP010000225.1:627-1271 GCA_027083445.1 Planctomycetota bacterium
TAATCCACCCAGGCGTCTGGATCGGCGAGTTGGCGCCGGATCCTCCAGAGGCGGAGTAGCCCGTTGAGCACGGTACGCGCTGTCCACGCGCTGTCCGGCCGAAGCTGGACATCGATGGCATCGATCATGACGGTGTGAGCGGCGTAGCGGCTGCGGTACTTCTTCAGATGCCGGATGGCTCGCTTGGCCGAGCTGTGCTCGATCGTGCCCAGGGTCATGATCATCTCGTCGATGGCGGTGTCTGCGGTGGAACGGGTCCAGAGCCGGCCTGTGGCCGGATCGACCAGCTCATAGAGGTCCCGAAGGCGTTCGATGACCCCGTGGGCCACTGCGAAAGCTTCAACACGGGCCTCAGCCTCCTCCCAGGCAGCCTGGACCTTGGCCTCGGACAGCCGACGCCCTGGCCCCTGTGGTCGCGTCGCCTTGTCGAGCGCCTCCCAGTAGCGCTTCCGAGCCCGCTCCTCGCGCTTCGATAGTGGCGTGAGCAGCTTACGATCGAACCACCGCACCTCGTGGAAGTAGTCGGCGGACTGGGCCACGTCGAGTTGCGTGGCGGCACCCACGAGGTCGTTGCCCAGATCGCTTACTAGCAACGCTAGCCTGTTGTACTCCTCGAGCCAGACCACCCAGTCCAGACCCGAAGA
>JALWOP010000226.1 GCA_027083445.1 Planctomycetota bacterium
GCCCAAAAGGTCGAGGCCCAAGAGGATGCTCCCCCCCCCACCGGTTATGACGTGGATGTCACCGTGGTCACTCCCACGGCGGGTGAGCGTCTGTTGCTCGACTCCCCTGCAAGCACCCAGGTGATCAGCTCGGAGAAGCTTTCCGAGGAGGCTTTCCGCACGCTTCCGCAGGCCCTACGCCAGCTTCCCGGGGTGATGGTGCAGGAGACCGCCCACGGTCACGGTTCCCCCTACATCCGCGGCTTCACCAGTTTCCGCGACCTCTTGCTGGTCGACGGAGTGCGTCTCAACAACTCGGTCTTCCGCCCCGGACCGAACCAGTACTGGAACACGGTCGATCCCTTCTCGGTCGAGAGTCTCGAGGTGGTCATGGGACCCAGCTCGGTGCTTTACGGTTCGGATGCGATCGGCGGTACGGTACAGGCGATTACGCGCGGCCCGTGGCTCTATCCAGCCGATGGCGCGCTCCACGGCCAAATCACCCTGCGCACCGCGGACAGGGCCAACTATGACATCCTGCGCACGGAGGTCGGCGGCTATGTCGGGGCGGATACGGGTGTCCTGGTCGGGCTGACCCTGAAGGATTTTGGGGATGTCTTCGGCGGCCAGGATGTCGGTCACCAACCGGAAACGGGCTACGGCGAGACGGACTATGACGTCAAGGTCGAGCACGACTTCGATCCGACGACCCGGCTGACGTTTCTGCATCAGAGCGTGAGTCAGCGCGATGTACCTCGCACCCACAAGACGATCTATGGCATCGACTGGGAGGGTCTCGATGTCGGCTCGGATCTCAAACGTGAGTTCGACCAGGACCGATCCTTGACCTATGTCCAGCTCGACTCGGTGGAGAGCGACACGGCTTGGTTCGATGACGTGACGGTGAACCTCTCCTGGCAGGATGTCAGCGAGGAGCGTGACCGCATCAAGAGCTCGGGATCGGAGGATTTCCAGGGTTTCGACGTGGGTACGCTGGGCCTTTTCACCCGCTTCGGCAAGGAGCTTGGGGAGTCCCGTCTGACCTATGGGCTGGAGTACTACCACGACAGCGTGGATTCGTTCACGCGCAAGGTCTCGGGCAACTCGGCGGCGGACGACATCCAGGGACCGGTGGCGGATGATGCCACCTATGAGCTTCTGGGCATCTACGCCCAGGATGAGTTGCCCTTGTCGGAGCGGCTCGACCTGGTTGCGGGGGCGCGCTGGAACTACGCGGCGGCCCAATCGGACAAGGTGCGTGACCCGGTGACCGACACCCAGATCTCGATCGACGAGAACTGGTCCGCCGCGGTGGGTAGTCTGCGTTTGGTCTACGAGGTCGACGAGGACCAGCGTCTTTTCGGCGGCGTCTCCCAGGGATTCCGCGCCCCGAATCTGTCGGATCTGACCCGTTTCGATTCGGCGCGTACGAACGAGTTCGAGATCCCCGCCCCCAATCTCGATCCGGAGTACTACACGACCCTGGAGGTCGGCTTCCGCGAGGAGGATGAGATCCAGAGTTACCAGGTAGCGGCTTTCTACACGGACGTGCGCGATCAGATTCAGCGTGTGCCCACGGGCAACACCAACTCCAGTGGGGAGTTCGAGGTGACCAAGGAGAACGTCGGGGACGGAGAGGTCTATGGTTTGGAGCTCTCGGGTTCGCGCCGTTTGGCTGACGAATGGACGCTTTTCTCGGCGGCGACTTTCCTGGATGGAGAGATCTCGACCTTCCCGACTTCGGACCCGATCGCGGTGGACGAGCCTCTTTCCCGTCAGATGCCGACGACGATTCTGCTCGGTCTACGGTGGGATGATCCGGCGGGCAAGTTTTGGGGTGAGGGTCTGGTCACCTGGGCGGACGACGCCAACGACCTCAACACGCGGGACCAGAACGACACCTCGCGCATCCCGCCCGGTGGTACGCCGGGGTACACGGTGCTCGACCTGCGCAGCGGCTATCGCGCCAGCGACGCATGGTCGTTCAATCTGGCCCTGGAAAACGTCTTCAACGAGGACTACCGCATCCACGGCAGCGGCGTGAACCGTCCCGGCCGCAACCTGGTCTTCGAAGTGCGCTTCACCTTCTGACTCCCGCGCAGACACCGGAGCAAGACCCTGGAAAGAGGGGCTGGCGGCCCCCGGCGCCCGACCGAGCGCTGGGGGCCGCATCTCATCGCAGCCCTTCTGCCGTGAGCGATCCGGCGCACCTGCCCCCTGTCGTGACAGTGGTCCACGGGCAGCCATTTCGGGTTTTCTTGCGCAATCCGGTGGGGAGGTCTAGGGTGGGCGAATCACTGGCTGTGGCTCGCGCAGCTCCTGCTTGCTCCGCATCCGCGGGCCACTCCCCTTCGCTCATCCACACGGATCAAGGAGGACGCAATGGCCCGAGAAAGACGGCAAGGGAACAGAGAGAACAAGAGGCGCTGGGCAATCGGAATCGTTTGCCTGGCGACTTCGAGCCTGTTGAACGCCCAGACGTTCGAGACGACGAAGTTGGTAGTCCCACCCGCGGTGGATGACATCGCGTTCCAGGAATCCTTCGGGGACGCTGTTTCGGCCGTGGAGGGCATGGCATGGGTGGGCGAACCTCTCGACAATGTTTGCCCGGGTACCTTCCCTGGGACCGACGGATCCATCTTCGGGTTTCGGCGCTCCAGCTCGGGTTGGCGACTCGTGGCAAACATTCACGCGCGGGAGCACATCAGCTCTCAAGTATTCGGGGATGGTCTTGCCTTCACGGATGAGTTCGGCGTGGTGGGAGCATCCTACGACTCCCCACTCGGCCACCTCACGGGAGCCGCACACCTACTTGTCCCGGCTGGTGACACCTGGGTAGAGGTCTCGCGCGTCTATCCCGATGCGGTCGAGCCGGTCCGACTCGGGGAGGTGGTCTCCATCAGCGGAGAGCGGGTACTCATCAGCGCCCGCGGGGATGACGACGCGGGCGACAATAAGGGCGCGGCCTACATCTTCAAGCGCAACGGCAGAGACCTCGTACTCGAGCAGAAGCTGATCCCGAGGCACCCGGATAGCCCCGGGTGGGGCGCAGCGTCGCTCTCCCTCGACATCCATGGTGACGTAGCCGCCTTGGGTGCTTACGAGGGATCCCATGGCATGGTGTTGGTCTTTGAACATACGGCCAATGGCTGGATCGAGAGCGCCATCCTCCAGGAGCCCACTCCCGACAACTGGAGCGAGTTCGGTGCAGCCGTCGCCGTCGACGACGGCGTCATCGCCGTCGGGAAGCCCGTTCCCCTCGCCACGGTCTTTTTCTTCGAACGCCAGGGGCCCCCTCCGGGGAACTGGGTCCTCACCCAGGAGGTCCATGCCTCGAACGCGTCGTACGCCTCCGGTGGGGACAAGTTCGGCACGGCCCTCGACTTCCACGAAGGCCGCCTACTCGTCGGCGCACCCCGCGGCAAGGTCGGCAATGAGGTGCGGGGCACCGCCTACCTGTTCGAACGCGACGCGAGCGGCACCTGGGTCGAGACCCGGATGTTCGCACCCTCCGACGTCTCGGACACCGAGGTGGGTTTCGGCTATTCGGTCTCTCTCTCGGCGAGCTACGCGCTGATCGGCGCTCCCTACGCCATCGGCAGCATACCCGGCATCCGTTCCGGCGCGGCCTACGTCTACGAGCTCCCCCTGGGAGTCACCACCTGCTCCGGCGTCCCCAACTCCACCGGCGTCCCCGGCCACCTGCAGGTCACCGGCAGCCTGAAGGCCAGCGTATCGGCCCTCGAGCTGTGGGCCGATGACCTGCCCAGGCTCCAGTTCGGCATGTTCCTGATCGGCAGCGACCCCGGCTTCGTCAGCGGTCCCGGCGGCAGTCAGGGAAACCTCTGCCTGGGCGGCAACATCGGTCGCTTCAAGCAAAGCCTGGCCGGCACCGGCCTCAGCGGCGAGCTCCACCACACGGTCGACACCAAGGCCCTACCGCTCCCGCCGCCGGCCGAGATCCTGCCTGGGGAGACCTGGTACTTTCAGGCCTGGTACCGCGACGTGAATCCCACCGCGACCTCCAACTTCACCGACACGGTAGCGGTCACTTTCAGGTGATGTGGATCGATTCTGCCCCACTTCGTATCCGCCCGAAAACGGAAGGCCAGAGGGGCTAGGAATGAGTGGTCGGGGCGAGAGGATTTGAACCTCCGACCTCTGCAACCCCATTGCAGCGCGCTACCAGGCTGCGCCACGCCCCGACCGAGGGAGGAGGAGGATAGGGTTCGGGTCGGGCGGCGTCAATCGCTCCGCGGGACTTGGCCACACGGACTTGGCCACGCCGGCCCGGGGAGGGACAATCCAAGCATGGCGCGTCCCCTGCGGCCCCAGTGGCGCGTTCGGACCATCGTCCGACGCCGACACCGGACCTGGATGGCCTCCATGATCCTCGCCACCCTCGGCTGGGGACTGTGGTGGGTCACCCTCGCCCTGCATCGCTTCGCACCCGGACTCTACCCCGGTCTCGCCCCCGTCTACTCCATCACCTGCGTCCTCGCCGCCGTCGGCCTCTTCCTCGCCACCTTCACCGTGCGCGCCAGGCTGATCTGGGTCCTGCTCGCCGCCGTCCCCTTCCTCGCCAACGCCTCCCTACTGCTGCTACCCCTGATCGTCGACCAGACCATGCTCGATGCCCTCCATCAGGAGGGCGCCGAGGAGGAAAGCGCCGGAGCCGTGAAGACCATCCAAGCTCCAGTCGCCGCCGCCAATACCGTCAGGAGAAGCACCACCAGCGCTACCCGCCCGTGGAGCTTGCGCCGGGCGGAGTTGCGGATCGTCGCCAGACCGGTGATCACCGGCACCAAATAGGCCAGGGTCGCCAACTTGGCCAGGGTCAAGTGGATCGGCACGATCCGACCCGCCTCGTCCAGATCGAGCCCCTCGCCGAGCTTCTCCGCGAAGTAGATCGTCGTGCCCAGGAACGCCACCGTCACGACCACCAGCGGGATATGACGCCGCCGACGGGCCTGTCGACCCGTCACGAAGACACCGCCCAAGGCGATCAACGTCAGCACGAGAAACGAGAGGAATCCAACCGTCGCATTCATACGAACAGACCTTCCATCTCCGCCACCGCCTCCCGGCGCATCAGATCCAACACCGCCTCACGGGGCGATTTGTTCTCGAAGAGCACCGCGTGGACCTGCTCGGCGATCGGCATCTCCACCTCACCCAGATCGGTCTCTGGGCCGAAGAGCGCACGCGTCGTCCCCACCCCCTCCGCCACCATCCTCATCTCCCCCAGAACCTGCTCGAGGGTTTTTCCGCGACCGATCGCTTCCCCCACCCCCCGGTTGCGAGAGTGACGCGAGGTGCAGGTGGTGATCAGATCCCCCCCCCCCCCCCACCCGAAGGAGGGCCGCGGATCCGCTCCCTGGGCCCTGCCGAAACGGGCCCTTTCCACGAGCCCC
>JALWOP010000227.1 GCA_027083445.1 Planctomycetota bacterium
GGGGGCCGCCGGGCAGGCTCCAGCCACCGCCGACCCTGAACCGGCATTGCCACATCAGTTCTTCAGCGGGGTGCTCGAGCTTCCTACCATGCCGGCCATGCAGGCCTCTCCGCCGCATTCGGCCGAATCGGCTTCTCCCGACCCCTTCCAGGCCCTGACCCTGGAAGAGGCGGCGGCCTTGGCGGGGGTGGGACTCGAGGAGCTGGTGGGGCGCATCGAGTCCGGTGACCTGCTGCACGAGCGCGGCCCGGGAGGGGAGCGGATCGTACGACGGGTCGACCTGGCGGAGGCCTGGCCCGAGTTGGGGCTCCTGGGGGGGCAGGGGGTGACCGAAGAGGTGACGGCTCCCGATCCTGAGCCGGCCCCCCTCTCTCCCACCGTTTTTTCTCCGCTCGGGGCTCGTGACGAGTCCAGCTCCGGGGAAGGCGGATCCCATGCGGCGGATGCTTCGCAGCGCTCGCGCGTTCACGCCCTCGAGGTCCGTCTCGCCGCCCTCCAGGCGACGGGGGATGCCCTGCGCAGGCAGGTGCGAGACCTGGAGTTGCAGCGGGGAGAGTTGAAGGACCACTGCGCGGAGCTGAAGGGGCGCATGGCCTTGATCGAGCGCGAGCGTCAGGCCGGGACCGCCGGCCTGCTCCTCGCCCAGCGACGGCTGCTCGAGCTGGAGGCGGCGCGCCCCGCGGCTCCCCAGGTCGGCGTCCCCTCGCGAGGGGTGATCTGGAGTCTGGCCGGGCTCTTCATCCTGGTCGCATCCCTGGGAGGGCTGGAGTGGTCCCAGGCGCGGGCCGCGCAGCGGAACTCCTCGCACAGGGGAGCGCTGCTCGCCCAGGAACTCGAGAAGCAGGAGGCCGAGCGCAGGGAGTGGCAGCGTGCCAGCGCCGCCCTGCAGGCAGAGCTCGAGCGCCAGGAGAGGGCACGCAGGGAGGAGCGAGCCGCCCTGGAGAAGGCCTTGGAGGAGCGCGAGGCGCGCCTGCGGGCGGAGCGCGAGGAGACCCGCATCGCCCGTGCCGCCTTCGACCAGCGCCTGAATGCCAGTCTGGAGGCCAATGCAGAGGCGATCCAGAAGGCCGCTGAGGCCCGGCTGGCCCTGGAGCGAAGCCTGCGGGAGGAGTCGGATGCGCTGCGCGGGGCCCTGGAGCAGGAGCAGGCGGCTTCCAGGGAGGAGCGGGTCCGCTTTCAAGCGCTGCTCGAGGAGCAGCAGCGCGCCTCCTTGGAGCGTGAAGACCGTTTGAGGGAGGAGCTTGCCGCTGCCCGGCAACGGGGGGAGGAGCTGCTCGGGGTGGTCGAGCCCCTGGCCCAGAGACTCGAGGCGCTGGAGGCTCGCCAGCGCCTGGATGAGGCCCAAAGGATCGTGATGGGTGTTCTGCGCTACCTCTTGATGCCGGGTTCCCGGTCCGGTTCGCGGCGCTGATCCCCGCAGAGGGGCGGTGGAGGGGGGGCTGCGGGGCCCCCTGGGATTTCTTGGGGAATTGATTGCCGGATTCGACAGGCGTTCCCTTTCGTTTCCCAGGGTTCTTCCGAGAGAGAGGCCCTTCCCAAGGCATCCCCAGGGGCCCAGGCCCTTGGGGATGCTTCACTTTCCCGGGAACCATCCCGGGCAGGAACTCGGGTGGTGCGGGTGGCTTTCAGCCGTGGGGCCGGAAGAAGCGCCCCGAAACGACGCGTCTAATCCCGGGACCTGAGATCGACCACGGTGGTTTCACCCGCGTAAACGTCGCATTCCTGGAGCAACTCGCCGCCCAGCTCCAGTTGAACCCTTCCCATGGGCACATCGACGAAGAGCACCTCGGTCGTATCCGCCAGGGCGCAGGCATAGGCCTCGGCGGCGAACTGTGGACCGCGGTAGAGCAGGGCGAACTCGCGCGACCCTCCCCCCTCGCCGTCGCAGTCGGGGAGGCCCCGATCGTTGCCGGGGGGCGTGGTGCCCCGGGGAGGCCCGGCTGGCGCTCCGGGGAGCAGGATGCGCAGCTTCCCGGTTCGAATCCGCAGGTGCAGGGGGGGCGGAGAGTCGCTCCCCACCTCCTGCCAGAAGCTGTAGAGGGCGGAGGCCTGGTTGTAGGGCTGGGGGATCCAGTCGTTCGGAGAGCTGCGGAGATGGTTCAGGAAGACGAGGCACCTGGCCTGCTCCGGCAGGGAGAGGGAGAAGCTGCCATCCCTGGCGAGGGGCGTGACCCCCGGGGGGAGCTGGCGGTACGAGCCCCCGACGACGGCGAGGCTGGAGGAGATGCCCCAGCCCTCGGCCGGGCGCCCGTTGATCCAAAGATCTCCGGTCAGGGCGCCGACCGGCGGGACCGGTCCAGAGGATCCACTCCCCGCGGCGCTCACCTTTCCGGGGGTGAGGGAGGGCCGGGTGGAGGTCGCGGCCCCCCTCTCCGCGGACTCCGAATCGACCGGGAGGAGGGGCTCCTGGACGGGGGCCCGGTCGAGCAGGGAGGAGCCCAAGGGGGGCGTTTCAGCGGTGCTGAGCCGTAGCGCGGGAGTTGCCGGCTGGACGGGATCGGAATGGAAGGCCCGCTGGATTCCCACCGCGCCCGCGGCGAGGAGCAGGCAGATGCCGGCATAGACCCCGATCGATGATCCAGCGGGGAGGCTGCCCGTCGCGGCGGATAGGGAGGATCCACCGTCGGAGGCGGGGAGTGCCACCGGGCCAAGGGTCAGGTCGGAGGGCCTGAGGAGGGGGGCCAGCAGGATCGCCCAGCAGGGGCCGTCCAAGTCACAACCCTCGACCTCCGAATCCAGGCGGTAGCGGATCTGTTCCAGGGCCCGCTTCAAGCGCCCTCCGACCGTCCGTTCGCTCACCCCGATCAGTCTGGCGATCTCCGGGGTACTGAGACTCTCTTGGAAGCGCAGGATGACGACCCTGCGCAGCTTCGGCGCGAGGGATTCGACCGCGTGCCGCAGTTGGGTCCCCGTCTCGAAGCGAATCTCGGCCCAATCGGGTCCCACGACCTCGCTGGCGCATTCGCGGACGGCGATGTCCTCCACCGGCCGGCGACGCCGCCTCTGGCCGGCGGCCAAGCGCTTGGCGACCACGGCCAGCCAGGCCCTGGGCTGCGAACGATCCCTGGGAGGGCACCTCAGGGTCGCGAGCCAGGTCTCCTGAACGAGGTCCTGGGCGGCTGCATCGTCGTGGACCAGCCTCCGCGCCAGGCGCAAGAGCCAGGCCTCCTGGGCGAAGAATGCTTGCAGGTCGAGATGGGTCATGCTTGGGGTATCACCCGCGGGGTGGGGCCGAGCCGGAGCGGCGGCGGTGGAGCCGCAGTGGCTCGCCCAGGACGGGGTCGAAGGGCTGGAGATCGGGTGCGAGGCTCATTGGAGCTTGCTTGCGGAGTCCTCTGTCATTCGGGTCTCCCCCGGAAGGCTCTCCACCCTGCTCGCCGCACCGCCATTGGGGCCCCCACCACTGGGGCTCGAGGGGCAGGCGTGGGCGGTGAACTCGATCCGCAACCCGATACAGAGTCCGTTCGGATCGCAGGGGAAGGAGCGCAGGGCCGAGCCATCACATGGAACGGTCACGGTGCCCGTGAAGGTCTCGTTGCTCTGGACGGCGCAGTTGCTACGCACGACTCGATAGTCGAAGACGCACTGGTTCACCTGCTGGGTGGCGGTGACCGTGACGTCCCACTGGCAGCCCTGGCAGGCGACGGAGCAGTTTCCCGAGAGGACGGGGTGGATGACCGTGTATTGACACATCGTTGTGGATCTTGGGGTGGAGAGGCCGGGAGGGGGAGAGGGACCGATTCAGGGGCCGGACGGACAACGGGCACAGTCCAGCTCCATCATGGCCCAATGCGCGGCGGCGGGGAATCGGAAGTTCTTTCCGTGGATTATCTTGACTCGGGAGCCTGAAAACCCCGATCCACCAGGAGAAGGGGGCCAGGGGGCGCCTCCGCGGGGATCCCATCACGGTGAGCGAGAAGGAGCACAGCGAGGGCCGGGTGCCCTGTCCCGAGTGCGGGAGGCACTTCCACCGAAGGGGTCTAGCCAGCCACCGGCGCCAGAAGCATGGCCGGGGTGGGAGCCATGGGAATCCGGGGAAGTCCGAGGGGCCCTGGGAGAGGGTCCTGGCCTCCCTGGCTCGGATCGAGGAGCGCCTCGATCGGCTGGAGGGGCGCGGGGAATCCGATCCGGGGGAGGCCGAGGGGAGAGAAGCCTCCTCCCAGGCCCTGCGCCTCGAACTCGAAGAGGTCCTCGCCACCATCCGCGCGGTGCGCGCCGAACGCATGGCGATCGAGGGGGAGTGGGCCGATGAGCGCCGGCGGGCCTGTGATCTGGAACTCAGCCGTCTGCGCCGGCGACAGGCGCGCCTCCTCTTCGAGCTGGAAGAGCTGCCGCTGATCTGAACTGGGCAGAGGTGCTGGCGGCTCCCGGGTCGGATCGCCAGACTGAAGTCGTGCGGCAAGAGGTGACGGTGCGTGAGGATCCCGAGCGGCTGCTCTCCTTCGGGGAGGCGGCCGAACTCCTGCGCGTTCCGGACATGGTCCTGGGAGGGGCGGTCCGTGACGGTCTCCTCGTGGCCGTGGCCGGGTGGCGGCGAGGTCGTCTGACCCGGCTGGTCCGGGCCGGCGACCTGGAGTGCCTCGATCCCACGGTCGGGGAACGTGTGCTCCCGCCGAGAATCGCCACCGAGCCCCTGCGCAGCCATCCCTCCTCCGCAGAGAGCCCGCCCTTGGGTGAGGCGGATCCGAGTGAGGAGACTGCGCCGGAGGAGGCTCTCCTCCAGGAAGGGGGGGAGCCCTGTGGCGAGCCGCACCTGGGCGATGAACTGCGGAGCCTCGAAGAGGAAGTACGCCGGACTCGCGACCGTAACCAGCGGCTGATGGAGCACCTCGCCCGTTCGACCGCCGAGGTCGAAGGGCTGTTCGACCACCTGCATCGAGCCGAACAGACCTACCGGCGCCAGCTCGAACGGGATCGGGAACGGGTGGCCGCCGCCGGCGGGGGAGGGCGCCTCCCGGCTCTCCACGGGCCGTGGTCGGCTTGGGCCTTGGCGGCGGTGGCCCTGCTCGGCACCGCTCTCCTGCTGCGTGGTCTGGCCCGGGATGGAGCGGCGGATCCCGATCGGACCGGAGGCGAGCGCTCCGAGGTGCATGCGGCCTCCCGCCCGCAGGAAGGGGAGACCGGGGGCGACCCGTCGATGGGGGCGGAAGAGTCGATCGAGATCTCCGCCCAGCCGATCACGGGGAGCGCAGGGCCTGTGCTGTCAGGGCTGGAGGATGACCCGGTAGAGAACGACCTCGCAGAGAAGAGCCCCGCGGAGAACGACCCTCGCCAGGAGGAGCCTGGAGGGCTATCCGAGGGGGGAGAGACCTCCCCGATCCCAACCGTCTCGGAGCCGGAGGTGGCCACCCCCTCGTCGGCCCCCGGAGGGGCCGCTCCCCCCCAAGCGGGGG
>JALWOP010000228.1 GCA_027083445.1 Planctomycetota bacterium
CGGCATGCCGTGGGTGGCGGCCACCGCGGCCAGAAACAGGCCGTTCTCCATGGACATGAAGCCGATCACCTGCATCACCGCCTGGCGCCGGCTGACCATGATCAACAGGCCGATGAGCACGACGGCCAGGCTCACCGAGAGCACGTTGCGGGTGGCGATCAGCTCCAGTTGCTCGATGGGCAGCACCACCCAGTAGCTGAACACCACCAGCGCGGTGCCGGCCATCAGCACCAGGGCCGGATGGATCAGGGGATCGGCGTGGCGCTCCAGCTCCAGGCGCCGCACCAGGCGATGCAGCATCCAGGGAATCAGCAGGGCCTTGAGCGCCAGGGTCAGTCCGGCGGAGACGAACAGATGGGCGACGCCGCCGGTGGCGGCCACCAGGCCGGTGATCAGGGCCAGCACCGCGCCCTGCCAGGCGAACAGGTGAATGCCGGAGAGCAGGCGCGACTGGGCGAGCATGGCGAAGGACAGGAACACGCCCAGGGCGGCCAGCACGAAGATGGCCTGTTCCAGCAGGCTGAGTTCGCCGAGGTTCATGCGCCGCTCTCCAGCATGATCTGGCTGAGCAGCCCCAGCAGGGCCAGCAGCAGGGCCAGATTGAGGAATTCGGGCACCCGGAACAGGCGCATCTTGGCCAGCCCGGTCTCGGCCACCGCCAGGGCGATGCCGAGCAGGGCCAGCTTGATCGTCGTGGCCAGCAGGGCCAGGCCCAGGGCCGCCGGGGTCAGTTCGGTGGCAATGCCCCAGGGAAAGAACACGTTGACCAGCAGGGCGCCGTAGAGCATCAGCTTGAGCTGGGCGGCCCACTCCATCAGCCCCAGGTGGCGACCGCTGTATTCGAGGATCATGGCCTCGTGGACCATGGTCAGTTCCAGATGGGTGGCCGGGTTGTCCACCGGGATGCGTCCGGTCTCGGCCACGGCCACCAGGACCAGGGCGAGCAGGGCGAACAGGTAAGAAGGACGCAGGATCAGGCCGGCATCGAGCTGGTGCTGGACCACGCTGGAGAGATTGGTGCTGTGGGCGGTCATGGCCAGGGTGAATACGGCCATCAGCATGGCCGGCTCGGCCAGGGCCGAGATCAGCATCTCCCGCGAGGCGCCCATGCCGCCGAAGGCGGTGCCCACGTCCATGCCGGCCAGGGCCAGGAAGAAACGCCCCAGGGCCAGCAGCCCCACCAGCACGATCAGATCGGCGGCGGCAGAGCCGGGAATGTGCGCCGACAGCAGCGGAATACCCAGGCAGGCCAGCAGGGTGCT
>JALWOP010000229.1 GCA_027083445.1 Planctomycetota bacterium
GCCCCCGGCTGCCCGGTCAAAACCACCCCGCCCCTAATACAGGGCAGCACCCCTCATCGGGCTGACCGCTGAGCACAGCTACCCCGGTGGTGCCGTTTGGTGGGACCGCCTCTCAGTTACCCCCAGCTTATCCGAAGCCAGCTGTCTTAGGAACTCACGGTCCTTCCTTGCCTTGGCGGCTTCGCTCGCCGTAATGCGAGCACCGCGGGTGTTCGATGTAATGTTGTCTCCGCCGCCGAAGTCAATGAATGTCCCCGTAAACGACGTTGGGGATTCGGTGGCTGTTTGCCGTTCGAAGGACTCCTTCAAGTAGCCAAACCGCTCAAGGTAGGGAGATTTTTTTAGGTCCGTTGTCCGGTAGAGGTATTCAAGAGTCATGCCATCGTACCTGGATAACACTGAATCCCATGAGTATACGAGTGAGGCCTCTTCCGTAAGCGCATCGCCATGCACGGCAATGGAACCATCGATGAACTGGATTGATATGATCCCATACAGGCCCCCTTCGCAGTCTGCAAAGTCGATCCAGTTACCCTCAATGTAGAGCTTGCCACAAACCAGTCGGCGCAGCCATATCCATCGTTCAAGGGCTTCACCGATGAGGATTTCAAGGGACTTTGCTGAGGTTACGACGATTGCAATCACAACAAGGGTGACCGTCACTTGGTCTAGGGAGGCCTTTTGAAGCTCTACTAGAACCGTCTTGCTCAGGAATGCGCCGATCGCGATCCCGACGGTCTTCCCCACTTCCTTGGCTCTGCTGATCCGGTTCATTCGCTCAACGCCGGCTAACGCTTGGCATCAGCGGCGGCGCGAAGCGCCGTCCGTCTGCATGCCATTGTTAGGCGGTATCTTGCCATGCTCGTACGACTCCAAGTCGTCGATTCAGTGCTCGCTCGAGCGCGGAATCAGCTCTTCGACAGAAAACTCGGACTGTATCTTGATAGGTCTTAACATCATCTCGAGTTGCTTCAATGGTGAACTCTCCATGCGCGATGTTGTTACGTTTTTCGACGAGTTCCCTCAGGCGATACCAAAACTTACTCCGCGTCTGAGGCTTCCTCGTGATCTGGTCGAAGATGTCATCAATTCCCCATAGCTCAAATACTCGGACGACTTTCTCCGGCTTGGGACTCTTCAACCACGTGAGCAGCCGGTCGGCCACAAGGTACGTTCTTGGCGCGCGAGACCACAGCCAACCCTCTGATGATATGAACTGTTCAAGTTGGGCCGCACGATTCTCCCATTTCCGTTCGATCAGTTGCTCAGCGCTGATCCTGGAGTGCTGGAGGCGTAACTTCTCGGAGAGTTTGTGAGCGTCCACTCCTTGTCGATTCACTGCCGTGACCGCCTCCTCTGAAACAGCCCGAACGTAGCGTTCAAAGTGCCCCGAAAGAAGGACAATGGCAGCCCGGACAATAGCCCGCGTCACCTCTGGAGCCGGCGATAGACCGCCCTTCGGCGTCGGATCTGCCGAAAGCAATTGGTTTACCTCATCGATCCCCTTCTCCAGTGCTTGGAGTGCCCTTGACATCCTACTGCAGATCCAGGCCGCGGGGGATCTTCACATCGAGTCCTGCTGCGCTCAACGCGCCCACCATTATCCGTACACGAAGTCGGATACGCGCCCGATCACCCGTGGCGCGTCTCACCGAGTCTTGCAGATCGTCCCGCTTCAGTGCCTTGGAGATCTCTCGGATCAGGCCCGCTCGTCGGCTATCAGGAATCGACTCATCGTTGACCCATCCGAACGCGATGGTCTGCGCATCGAATAGGGCCCTGTTGACCCCTTTCGGCAAATGCCTTCCGTCCTCATCTCGGAGGACCTGACCAGTCTCATCGATGAGTCGGAAGGCCCGGTCACCGAGGACTGTCCAGACCAGCTCATTCGTCCGAGTGAAGTGTTCCTCCCGCTCGCCGAGCCATTGTTTGCCGCGATCCTTGTTCGCATTCATGTATTCGTTTAGAAACCGTTTCAACGGTGGCTTGTAATCCTTGAAGTTGTCTCGGAAGGCAAACCATCGGAGGATTAGTTCCTCATCTACCATTCGCTTTCGCGGTTTCGGGCTCCCGATAGTGCCACGGAAGGCGTCGCACTCCCTGGCGAGTCGGCGGATCGTTTGGTTCAGAGTGCCGCGGAACAGCGAGTTCCTGAGTTCCTGGGCATTCAGGGCGATGCCACCGGTATTCAGGCGTTCAAACACCTCAAACTTCATGTTGGGGTGTGAGTCGCGGCCAATGACGACTGCGCGCAATGAGCGTGACTTGAGAAATCTCCGCTCTTTCTCTGGCAGCTTGTGGAATCTCAAGCACAGGTATTCGGATAGGATGCCGAGTCCCGACAACGCGAACTCGTTACTCAAGTACTTGACTATCGAACTCACCCGCTGATGCCCATCCACGACCTCGAGAACCGAATCCTGGCGCTCTGCGAAATAGATCGGAGGGACTGGGATGTTGAGCAGCAGCGACTCAATCAACCGGCTGGCGCGGCCTGAGTCCCAAACGTACTCGCGCTGCATCTCAGGGACCACGAGTTCCTTCTGGTCCCACTTCTCCTTCAGCGTTTGAAGCGACAAGTCGTAGGGCTGGGTCGAGATCCGGCGCTCCGGCGGAGGAAACTCGAAGGGCTCTACGCTGTCGGTTTCACCCAAGTCTTGATCCTTGTCCTTCACGACTCTCCTCCGGGGATTCGACTTGTCCGCCTAACAACAATTCGACAGGTCCGCGTATGGCGGACTCGGCGTGATGGCTGGGTCTTCGTAAGGGACAGGCCTGTGGGCGAGGGCCTGCGGGAGCGGTGGGTGCGCGGGATGCGAGTGGGGTTGATGCAGGACTCTCTTCACTACGCGGGTCAGTGTAAGAGCCGCGCGGGAGTGGCGTCAAGAGGGGTCTGGGGGCGGGGAAGAGGTAGGTCACCAAGTGGCGCCAGTTGAGCCGGGGTTTTCGTTATGCCGTAGGGCACGCGAGTCGAGGTCTTGGTTGGGTTGGTTAGGGGGGTCAGGGGTGCTCGGCTGCCTGGGGCCACGGAGGCCGTAGGCCGGAGTGGCGTGCGACTGGCATGGACACGAGACTGGGGGTGAAAGTCCCCTATGGACCCTGCTGAGGGGAACCATGAGCCGAAGGCAACTGCACGATGTTCGAAACCACGAGAGAGCGAAGGAGCCCTGTTCGTGGGGGAGAACTGGCCAGGTAGGCCCCGCGAGGTCGTGTGGGGTAGAAGCCGGAGGCATACCGCTGCATCGAACGAAAGTGAAGCTCCGTAAGGCTGCTGGTGCCTGGGTGAGCGCGCGCCCCAGCGCGAAGCCCCATACTCAGCCGAGGCCCGGCAGTAGTGGAGACGGTGTAGCGCGAAGTCCCGCGTACCCTACCCAGCGAGATCTCTGGACGTCCGCGACGATCCGTTCCGGTAGGTGGGGAGGAACCAACAACGACCCACCGACGCGTCCCGAGAAGTCGGATCGCCTCATTCGAGCTGAGAAGCCGGGTAATGCCGGTGGAGCAAAGGAGGCGACGGAGCGATGAACTCGAAACCCCGACAGATGAGCTTTGACTTCGACGACAGTCCGCAAGGAGCCGGAGCGGAGGAGCCCAGGGACGCATCCCCGGGCGAACCCGAATCGGTACATACATCAAGGCCCAGAGGTCGAACGGCAACGAGACCAGCGCCAGAAGATCGGGCAACCGGTCTGCTGGAGCGCAGCGCTTCCCTCGAGGTTCTCGAAGAAGCCCTGGGCAAAGTAGCAAGCAACAAGGGGGCTCCAGGCCCGGACCGTCAAAGCGTGGAGGAAGTCACGGCCCATGCGTCGAGGCTCCTTCCGCAGCTGTCCGAGGCCTTGCTTTCGGGAAACTACCAGCCCGGTGACATCCGCCGATGCTGGATTCCCAAGTCGAGCGGCGGGAGCCGCGGACTCGGGATCCCGAACGTGGTGGACCGGATCGTCCAGGAAGCCGTGCGCCAAGTCTTGGAGCCGATCTTCGAGGCGACATTCCACCCGAGCAGTCACGGCTTCCGGCCCGGGCGGAGTTGTCACACGGCCATCGCCGAAGCAACGTCCCACCTTCAGCAGCACGGACTCCGCTTCGTGGTCGACATCGATCTGAAGTCCTTCTTCGATCGTGTTCCCCACCAGCGGCTCCTCGATCGGCTCCAGCTCTGGATTGCCGACCTGAGGCTCGTGCGCCTGATCGGGAAGATGCTGCGCGCGAAGGTTGTGTTCCCCGACGGGACGAAGACTCCCGTCATCGAGGGCGTACCGCAGGGTGGCCCGCTGTCTCCGCTCTTGTCCAACATCGTCCTGGACGAGTAGGATTGGGAGTTGGAGCGCCGTGGCCACCGCTTCGTCCGGTACGCGGACGACTGCAACATCTACGTTGGTAGTCTCCGCTCCGGAGAACGGGTCAAGGAGTCGATCTCGCGGTTCATCACTGGGCGACTACGCCTGGAAGTGAACGAAGAGAAGAGCGCCGTGGCCCCGACCGGCGAGCGACATTTCCTGGGCTTTCGAGTCTCGGTGTCGAACGACGGCGAAGTGTGCATCGAGCTCTCCAAGCGCAGCCGCGACCGGATCTACCAACGCCTTCGAGAGCTACTGCCTCGAAACACAGGCCGATCCATGAGCGTCCAAATCGCTCGGCTGAACTCGTACCTGCGGGGCTGGCTGAGCTTTTTCGGCATCTGCACGGAAGAGACCCTTCGCGTGCTCGGTGCCATCGAAGCCCATGCCCGGCGGCGGCTGCGCGCGAGCTTCGTGCGCAAGTACCGCCGTCCCAGCCACCTGTACCGTGCCTTGGTCCGCCGAGGTGCTCCCCGTCGCGCGTCATGGCTGGCCATCAAGGCTCGCCGTGGACCGTGGCACCTTTCGCACCGCCTGGCGGTCGAGCGCGCTCTGCCCAACGCCTTCTTCGAGACGATGGGCCTGCTCAGCTTGACCGACCTCTGGCACGGCCACCCCGCCCGTGCTACCGCTGGCCCCGGACTCCCGGGATAGTCCTTCGAGGAGCCGGATGTGTGATCCACAAGTCCAGTTCTGTGGGGGCTGCGGGGGAGCAATCCCCCGCGGCTACCCGACCCCAGGCAGCCGCGGGTTCGTCACGCGGCAGGCTCCCTGGCTTCGCCGCTCCAGGCTTCCATCGGGGTCCGCCATCCAAGCGACTGGTGCGAGCGGTCGGAGTTGTAGTGCGCAAACCAGCGGGCGACGCCGCGCTCGAGTTCGTTCAGGTCCTGGTAGTCGCGCAGGTAGAGGCCCTCGTACTTCAGAGAGCGCCACAGGCGCTCCACCATCACGTTGTCCACCCACCTGCCTTTCCCGTCCATGCTGATCCGCACGCCCGCTGCACGCAGCGGGCGTGCGGATCAGCATGGACGGGAAAGGCA
>JALWOP010000230.1 GCA_027083445.1 Planctomycetota bacterium
CCTCCGCCCCCGGGGCCGCCGCCGAACCTGACGGCAGCCATGGGCGGCGTCTACGGACAGCAGGCCCCCGCTGGTTCGACGCCGGCGCCCACGCAGGGCGCGCCCATGGGGCTCTCCATGGCTGAGCTGCCGAAGGTGCCCGCGCACATCGAGCGCCAGATCGTCGCGGCCCTCCAGAAGGAGGGGTCCGGGGGTTTCACCCCCACGATCCCGATCAAGCGCTAACACCGAACCAAAGAAGAAGCCCCGGGCCCGCGCGGACCCGGGGCTTTTTCTTGCGGTCTGTCCTAGACCACGTTCACAACCTTGTACCCGACGGTGACGCCGGCGACGTTCACCACGATGGCGGCGGCGTCGCCAGCGGTGGCTCCCGACGCATCGACGGTGACGTCGAGCTGATCCAGCTCGCCGGCCGCGCCGGCGGTGTAGCTCGTCGCGGTGACGCTCATCGCCCCGTTGCCAGGCTCGACGAGGACGTCGGCGCCGGCCGTCGCGGGGAACTTGCCGAACACGGGAACGACGGTCGGGGAGCTCACCGAGACGGCGTTGGCCCCGATCCCGTTCACCACCAGGCGGGCCTGGGATGGAACGACCTGGGCGATCTCTGCCCTGGCGATCTGGCGTACTTGGTTGCGGGTGGTGCCTCCACCTCCGGGCTTGGTGAATGGATACATGGGTTTCCTCTCAGAACTTGAGCCGCCGTGCGACTCGGTTGGGGTTGGGGTTGTTGTGGTAGTGGCGGCGAGGCGTCCGCGACATGCTGCCGTGCAGGGCATACGTGCCGTCGGTGTGGACGACGACTACGTACCAGCGTCCGAGGGAGTCGCTCGCACGGGCCACCCAAGCCGCGCCCATGGTCTCCAGGTCGCGTAGCTGCTCAGGGTTCGCAGAATCGCGGTCGAGGACCCTCTCGACCACAAGCTCCTCCCCCATGACGTCCAGGTAGTCGCCGTCGGCGGGAGGGTTGTTGGGGAACGGCTTCATATATCCAGCTCCCCTGCGAGCATCGCTCGCACCGTCCGGCCGTCCGCCATGACGTCGTCGAGCCACGTTGTCGTAACGTCCGCCAGGATCGCGTCGCGTAGCGCGGAGGAGCCCCCGGCCACGAAGTCGTTGATCTGGTCGCGGTACAGCGCGATGAAGTCCCGGCCCATTTGGAAGGCTGCCGCCGGGTCGGTTTGGCCGTACTGCCCGAGCAAGTGCGTGACCACGCGGGCCTCGAGGTCCTGCACGATGTTCGTGCGGCGACGCTTGCCCTCCTGCATGCTGTTCTGCATGTCGTAGAGCTTGACCATCTGCTTCGTGGTGGGGTGCGCCGTCCCGTCCTCGCGATACCAGGTAATCGTCAAGGTTCGGTCGACGGCGAATCCCGCGAAGTCCCGCGTGTAGTCGTAGACCTCCTCGAGGATCAGGTCAGAGAACTCGACCCCACTGGCGGTCTTGGACGCCTCAGCGTAGTACTCCACGCGCACGAGCGTCCCTTGGTCGAAGGTGAACTTGGGTTGCAGGCGCCGGTCAAGATCCACCCGGTAGTCGATGGAGAACGGGGGGTCGTACTGGTCGAACTCACCGAGCGAAGAGGGCACGTACCGGAAGATCTTGCAACGCAGGTCGGGGAGAACCGCGAGGGTGGCAAGATAGGAGGAGTAGGTGCCGCCGAGCCCGGCTGCCACGACGGCAGCGTCGAGGTCAGGAGACCCTGGAGGCCACGCTGCGACGACGTCGGGGTCGTGGACGAGGACGCCCCCAGGCCGGTCCTCGTACGCGAACGCGTAGCTCGACCCGAGAACCTGAGCAAGAGCCGCGGCATGCGCTGGCGGCACGACGTACTTCACGCGACCCTCCGCACGTTCAGATAGCCGTCGTTGTCGACGATGAAGGCCGGGAGAGTCTGGGTGCCCTCGCGCTCACAGAACACCCCAACAATGTCACCGCCGCTCAGGGGTAGCGTGTACCGGGGGAGGAGCAGAGATCCCCTGCTGTTGTTCTGGAAGTTGCGGATGTAGACGACAGAGGTTGGGAGGCCAGCCGTCGCCCCGTTGACTGCAAGCGTTGCCCTCACCACCACCCGCGTTGAGTTGTTCGGGGGTGGGTTGGACGTCACCAGGATGTTGAACGACACCTCGTACATACCAGTGGCCACAACCTGCACGCCCGTGGGGACGAGGACCCCTGCAGACCCCTGCTGCGCCAGCACGGTGTCCCAAGCTCCCAGCACGAACCCGGGGAACACGTTGACGTTGGCGACGAAGCCCGTCTGGACCTCGAGCAGGTCCACCTGTGACGTGACCGAAGCGACCGCCTTGTCGACGACGCGCTGGACCTGGGTCCGGCTGAGGCCTCCTCCGCACGGCCGCACGGTCAGCCTCCTCCGAAGTCGATCTCGCCCTCGGCCTCCATGATCGCGCGGCCCATCGACCAGGGGTCCGGGTTCTCATCGTCAAGGGCCCAGCCCCTCTGGATCAAGCCGAGCAGGGTTTCGCCGAGCAGGTAGAAGCTGCTCAAGGCGCTGTTCTTGAGCTGGTCGATGGCGCTGACGTACTGCGGATTCCCGTACTCCTGGCCCGGGTCGTTGACGTAGTACTGGTCCATGCGCGGGAGCACGCCGGCGCACGCTGGCGTCGCCTCCTCGAGGAGCGCATAGAGGTAGCGGACGTCCGGGGTGATCTTCTCGGGCCCCCCGATGTTCGGGGACATGAACTCGAGCCCGAAGTTCGAGATCTGGTACTGGTCGAGAGCGTTGTCCCACCACCACTGGTAGGGCGTCAGGTCGTCCACCGTCGGGATGTAATCAGCGCCGATCAGCCAGCTCCGGCAGTTCGGGGAGACCCACAGCATCATGGAGTGGAAGTTGGGAGGGACGAGCACCACGTCGTCGGGGTGGAGGTAGCCGGCTCCCGCGTCTCCCGGCAGAGGCGCCGAAGGGGGGAGCGTTGCGCCGCCTCCGCCCCCTTGGCCTCCGCCGCCCTGGCCTCCGCCCCCTTGGCCTCCGCCACCCGAGCCAGGGCCGACAAGGCCGCCCGATGAGGCTGACGCCTCACGCGAAAAGGCGAAGAGAGCGCCCGCCGCGGCGAGGGCTAAGCCGAGGATCACGAGGCCCCGAGAGGTCTTCGGGTCGTTCATGGCCCCAGGATACCACGGGGGGTGGATGCCCCTTGTGCGATACAACTACCCCCGGATCGCGGGCCCCTTGAACCCCAGGGACTCGAGGAACTCGACGGCCGCCCGCCAGCCGCGGCAGACCTGCGCCGCCCAGCCGGCGGACTCGAGGTCGGCGAGCCACTGGCGCTGCTCGGGCGTCGCGCGGCCCCTCAGGGACTTGAGCTCGATGGCGACGCCCCGGACGTCCGCTAGAGGCGGCGGCGTGAAGACCAGGTAGTCGGGAGCGCCCTTGGCCAGCCCTGTGCGCCTCAGGAATGCCCCCGTGCGCCCCGACCGCTTCCCCTCGTTGGGGACGTGCAGGAACAGCAGGGACGCCCCTCGGAGCCACGCCGTGAGGACCACGGCATCCTCGGCCTCACCGGGCCGCACGCGCCTCCCACTTGGCCTGGAGGCGCACCACGAAGGCGAGCTGGCCCGGGGTGGGCCCGAGCCCGAGCTTGCGCCCGAACTCGGGCAGCTCGCCCGAGCAATCCACCCCCCGGCGCGCGAGGCGCTGGCACCACAGCTCGTCCATGCCGATGTCGCCGTGGACGATCCGGCCGCCGTAGATCTGTCCTACCCGGAGCCACGTCCGGGCCTTGTAGCGCTCCTTGTACCTGCGGAACATGCGCCCCATGACCACCGCGCTGACCTCGGGGACGTGGAGCACCTGAGGCGGCGCCGAGGGGTCCCACTTGGCCAGGTGGAAACGGACCTGGAGGCCGCCGGGCCCGAGGCCGTCCTCGTTCGGCCCGAGCCGATGGACCGCGCAGCGGTCGCCCGAGCTTTCTCTCACGACGATGGCGTCAAGGACCTCCACGGCCTCCCGGGCGAACCCCATGGCCCTCCAGGTTGCGCGCATGCGCCGACGCGTCTCCAGGCGCCCTTGAGGCCCCTGGCGCTGCTCGCCGGCGAGCCACGTCTCGGGAGAAGGGCAGTCGGGGGTGTAGATCTGCGCGACATACGCGAGGAGAAGGGAGGGAAGGCTCAGCACGCGCAGAGGCTGCCACGAGGGCGTGGCCCGGGCAAGAGCCCCGGGGGCCCCAGATCAGGGCAGCTCGAGGACCCGCTCCTCGACGCCATCCGGGGTCACGAGGAGGTAGGAGACGGCGCCATCGTCGGTGCAGTCCAGCTCCCTCAAGATCTCAGCGCCGAGGCTCGCAAGAGCCCCCTCGAAGACCTCCAGGCTGCGCGAACGCTGCGCCCATGGGTCGCCGAGGTGGAGCACGACCTCCTCAAACCCGCACTCCACCGTCGGCTCGAGGACGACGGGGCCGCGCGACGTGACCGCGAGGGCGCCCACCGGGCGGGTGAGGACGTCCTTGACCCCCGAGCCGTACCAGTTCTCGGAGACGAACTTCGCCACGGTACGCGGGGCGACCCCCTCCGCCAGGAGGTCGGCCGCGACGTCGGCCGCGTCATCGGCGTCAGCCGTTTCGAGGGCGAGCTGGGCCTTGAGCGCGAGTTCTGCCGGGATCTTCATTTGGTCCTCTGGAGGAGGTCTGCGTGGAGTTGTTCGGGCGACGGCTCGGGGCCTCCCTCGAGGGCCCGCAGGAACATGGCAAAGACGGCGGCGCCGAACGGGTTGGTGCTGTGGCTGTGCCAGATCGGCATCTCGCCGTGGAGCTCGCTGCCCCCCGTGTTCCAGACCCAAGCGATCACCTCGGCGCCTGTGCGCCCCGGGTCGGTGTCCTCGAGGTCGTAGTCGAGCGACACCTCCGAGACGTCGGAATGGCGCAGCGTCTGGAGGGCCGACTCGACGTCTGTGATCCACGTCCAGCCGGGGGGCGCTGCGCGCCGGTCGTCGAGCCAGAGCTTCATGGCTGCAGCTTACCCCGGATCGCCGTGGCGATCCCCTCCTCGTCGGCTACCCCCGCGATCAGACAGGAGTATTCCCCCACGGGCACGTTCGGTCCGAGGACCTGCTCTTCCGAGATCTCCACGGCGGGCAGGTAACCGGGGGCATCATTGAGGCACCTCGAGAGGCCTTGCGCGGCGCTCTCGTCGGAGATCTCCGCCACCACGAAGACCAGGTCGGGGCGCTCCTCGGCCACCTGGACGGCTGCTGCTCGCGCGGCGCTGGCGACATCCGGGTCGAACGCCTCGACCAGGACCCCCCGGTGCCCGCTGACGGCGGGCGCCTCGAGAACCTCGACCAGGTCGACAGCGGTCGGGGTCTGGTCGACCACCATGTGCAGCCGCCGCTGGCGCGTGAACTGCTCCATGCCCTTCTCGAGGAGTTCGGTGCCCTGGTCGAGGACTTCCGGGCCGATGCACCAGGTCTTGTACGGTGGCCGCTCCCCGGCGTCCTGCGTCAAGCGCCCGAAGAACTGCAGCTCGGCGTTCGCCACCTTCCCCTTCTCCTGCAGGCACGACGACAGCTCCTCCGAGGAAGGCTGCGAGACGAAGAAGAACTGCACGTCGGGGTGAGAGGCCGCTGCCGCCTTGGTCGCGGCGCGGACGACATCCTCGTAGACCGGGTCGAACGCGTAGGCGACCATGACGTCCGCCGGGAGCTTCGACTGCAGGTCCCCCACGGGGACGCCCCCAACGGCCTGCGTGAAGTTGTCGGCGGGCGCAGGGGGCCCCGGAGGCTCGGGCTCAGGGGGTCCCGGCTCGGGCGGCCCGGGTGGCTCGGGCTCGGGAGGCCCAGGAGGAGCACCACCGGAGGGCCCGGTGGATGCCTTCGCGTCGGACATCGCAAAGTAGGCTGCCGCTCCAAGGCCCAGGGCCCCGAGCGCCAGCACGACGCCTGCAGAGCGGCCTTCCACGGTTCAACCCCCCGCAGTTCCGGTGGTCAAGTACGACTCGATCTGCTGCTCGAGGGCGTCCTGCACGTCGGAAGCGAGAGGCACGCCCTTCTGCGCGTCCGCGAAGATCGTGCAGTCGCCGATGGGCGAGACGTCGCCGCCTTCGGAGCGCCGGTCGTACGCCAGCTCGAGGACGATCCCCGGGTCGTACGGGCAGAAGATCTGGCCGCCGGCACTCGACCGCTTGACCAGGATCGCCTTGTACCCAGGGTGCTTCGCGAGGGCTTCCTTCGTGGCGCGCTTGATATCTTCGTACCGGATCGGGTCATCGATGGACGCCTGCATCTCCAGGTAGTTCGGACCAGCGATCCCTCGCGCCTGGTCGATGATCGCCTCGCGGGCGGAGTCGTTCTGCTCGGCGGGGAGGGGGATCGATACCTCGATGAGCTGGCCGTCCGGGTAGACATACGTAGAGGAGGCAGCGTCGTCGGACGAACTCTTGTCGTCCGAGGCACTGGCCTTGCGGGCGGCCCAGACCATCGCGGTCAAGCCGGCAAGAGCGCTCAGGCCAAGGACCCAGCCCATGGGGCTCGGATTGTGGGTGCGGTCGGTGCGTTGCATAGGGCTCCTAGAACTTGAGAGATCGTACCAGAACGCTGAGGCTTGCGCTCCGGGGGTTCGTCTTGCGTCGGGGGTTGGGCCGGCGCCTCCAGCCGGCCGGGTTCGGGACCTGCATGTCGCCACCGGGGCTCACGCCTGGGAGAAGTTCGTCGCGGTCGTAGACAGTGCGGACAGCCGCGGCGTCCGGCTGGTCGCCAGGGGTGACGGCCGCGACGACCATGTCTCCGAGCTGCTCGACCTCGAGAACGAACTTGGACTTGAGAGCCTCGCGGCCCAGCTCCTCCATGAAGGCGGCCCGCTGCTTGGCAGAAAACTTCTTCTTGCCTGCCAGCTTCGCAGCACGCTGGGACGCCCCCACCGGGGCCTTCCAGCGGAGCGCAACAATGGAGCCCTCCGGATCGAGGAAACGCGCGTCGTGCTTGTCGCCGTCCACGACGGGGATCCGTCGGCCGCCTGCTCGCAGAAACTTGGGGAGGCGATTCGCCCAGGTCTCCTCGTACTGCTCTTTCTTGAAGCCGGTCCCGAGCACCACGACGGCCACCCGGCGCCCGCGCCCGAGTTCCTCCTGCACTGCGGGCATGTTCGTCCCCGAGTAGCTGAAGGTCAGGTCGTAGTTCGGCGGGACGTTTCGCCGCGCCACCTTCGTGTAGTCGTAGACGGGCATCCCGGCGGGGAGCGCAGGGAACAGAGCTGGGAAGATCTCCTCCCACGGTACGTCGCTCAACACGTTGAGCCTGGCGGCGCGCGACCGCTTCGCCCGCGTCGACCCGAGGAACTCCAGCAGGGCCTGGTACATCAAACGCCCGAACGCCTCCGGGTCGGTGTAGAGCATGTGCGTGCGATACCCCTTCGACACGATGGTCCAGTCGTGGGAGTAGTTCTGGCCCGAGTACACCAGGCACGAGTTACGGCAAGCCGCCGACGACCCGGCGCACAGGTTGGGGAGGTGGCGCCGCTTCGCGAGTCCGTACGGTCCGGGGTTCTCCGCGTACTGCCAGTACGGGAGAAGGTTGATCCCGAGAATGTCGAGGTCGATCCCTTCCTTCGACTTCTTGAGCTTCGCGTTCTCCGTCAGCATGAAACTGACGAGCTTGTCGGAAGTCTGCGCGGGGTCTCGCGTCACGCTGCTGCGGGTGACCTTCTCCATCGCTTGGACGGGGGTCTTCGAGGCGGGCGAGCCCTTCACCCGGGTTCCGAGGCGCTTGAGGCTGTAGACGTTCTGCTTGTGGACGTAGGGGGGCATCGCGCATCGAAAGCGCTCCCACGCTTCCTCGAGGTCGAGGGTCAACGCGCTGTCGGGGATCCTGAGGGGGCGCCCTCGGAGGTCCTTGCCGAGCTGCTTGACCGCCAGCTTGACGTCAGCGACCGCCGCGTTTTCCTTGCGGTCCTCCCCTGCGGCGTCGACATAAACATCCTCTGCCCCACGGTCGTAGGCCTCCTCGACCGCGTCGTCGATGGTCCGAGCGGTGAACTCGATCTGTCCTGCTGCGTTGACAACTGCGAACATCAGTACCTCAGGGCGTCTACGAGATTGCGCACCTCTTTGCGGGTCTCTGCCTTGACTCCGAAAGCCTCGGCCAGGCTGTTGGGGGAGAGCTTGCCGGTAATCTTGGACTCGATCTTCTCGCGGATCCGAGGAGGCGTGCAGAGAAGAGCTGCCTCCGCACAGTGGATCCCGCCGCGGCGCCCCCGGTAAGGCGCAGCGAGAATCCCCTGGGCCACGCCGCGGACGAAGGGCAGGTCACGCTGGGCAAACTGGACGAGGGCCCCCTGGCGCCCGTGGTAGTTCGCAGCGGGGACCGTCCGCACGCCGCCACGGATATCGCTCTCGATCAGGAGGGGGCCGTCGGAACCCATCCAACACGGATGAACGGCAACATGCCCGAACCCCGAGCGCCCGGTCGCCGCGTCGATGGTGCGACCCACCGCAGACGCCGGGGTCAGAAAGAGGAGGCCGGGGCGTCCGTCGGACAGCTTGAAGGTCTGCACGAGCCCCGTCCGCGAGGTGGTCATCGAGTGCAGGAAACCGCCCCCCACGACGAGGACCCCGCACACGAAACCAAGAGTGGCTGAGACCAACACCGATCAATTGTTCCCGCTATCGCTCGTGATGACCAGGTGGTGCTGCGCCGTCACGGTGTAGTCGTCGCCGCGGTCCACGTCGAAGGTGAACGAGACCTGACCCGTCCCTGCGTTGACATCGTGGGACAGGAAGCCGTAGGCGCCCGGGACGCCCCCCGCGCTCCCTTGACTCAAAATCGTCGCGAGGAGCGTTCCATCAAGCTGCCAGGCTTCCTTTAGGGTGGCCCACGCGGTCGTGGGCGCGGACGGCCTCCGCACCACCAGGTCGGTCTGGACGATCAGGACACCCGAGAAGCTGAGTGGGAAGGAGCCGATGATCCCGGCCACAACGGGGCCCGCACCTGCGGCCGTGATCGACACGGAAGTCCCGAGGACCCTCCCGTAGTCCTGGTCGGGGGAGACGTTCAGTTCGGAGGTGATCAGGGCATCGTTGGGGCTGAGCGTGGGGTCGGTTCCGCCTGAGAATCGCCCAGCGGCCAGAGTGGTTGCCCAGTCGCCACCGCCGCCTCCCCCGCCTCCGAACGAGGCGAGATCCCAGCGGGGGAGCCAGGTGGGCTGAAAAGCCCCTCCAGGTTGCAACGCCTCCCACACCATCCGGGCGCCAGTCGATACGGTGCCCGTCGCAAACTGGAGAGGCGAGCCGGGGCCGGGCCCTCCGACGAAGTCGGGGGGGACGACGACGTCTCCCGTCGCGGGCTGCAGTGAGATCTGGCTGTTCGGGTTGCCGAGGGGAGCGTAGAGCCCAACGAGCTGACCCGGCTCCAACGACGAGATCGGCGGCAGGGTCAGAGTGAAGGAGGCCCCCGACGGGTCTGCGTCGATGAAGATCACGCCCTCGTCGCCCGAAGCCGTGTAGGCGTAGTTCGGCGGGGCCCCCAGGTTGGCGCTAGCGTTCGTCACCAAGCGGCCACCCTGGGGTGTTGAGCCGCCGCCGAACTGCTTGATCAGGCGCAGCACCTGGCTGCGGCTGAGGCCTCCTCCCGCCGGTCTCCAGGGGCCGCTCATGCTTCGCCCTCCTCCTGGTCCTCGGCGGCCTTCTTCGCGCCGGAAACCAGGGCTGCGCGGATCGTGGCGCCGATGGTGATCAGGGCTCCGAGTACGATCCCCAGGTCCTCGGCGCTCATGCCGACCTTGGAGGGGACGTCGAAGGCGCTCAGGAGCGCAAGGATCGCTCCGGCGAGCGACGCCGAGCTGTCCAGGGGGGCTCGTTTGGCCGTCTTCAGCATGGCGTCAGTGTACCAGGGTCACCGGTCATCCGACGTCGCATATACCCAGGTCGCTCCGAGCACCGCCAGAAGAGAGAGCCCCACGAGGGCCGCGGGGATCGCCACCTGCTGGTACGGGTTCATCGGGAAGCCTCCCGGGCCCGAGCCCGCTTGAGGACCTCGAGGGCGACCGCGGACAAGGGCTCCTCGGCCGCGGGGTGCCCGACGAGACGCGCCCAGCGCACGGGACCCTCCGACGTCCAGACCACCTGGTCAGCGACGAACGCGCACATGGCCGCGCCCCACCAGTCCAGGGCTCGGGGCCCCGCGGGGTGCTCGTCGAAACGCCCGTAGGCCCCCAGCCCGTCGCAGATCGCTCCAAGAAACGCCCCCTCGGGCACCTCGAGCTCAAGGGCATCGAGCCACAGGCGAACGGTCCCCCCGAGCCACGCGGGTCCCACGACGCACTCGCCGTTCTCCACGTACACCCTCGAGGCGTCGTGCTTCACAAGCGCCTCCTCGCGCGGGCGTCACGGACCGCGTCAACAGCCAGCGACCACGCGCCCGGGCCGTAGAGCCTCTCCAGATCCGCTGCATGGAGGACCAGCAGCTCCCACGTCGGGCTTGCGAGCAGGCACGCAGACGTCCACCCCGCTCGCGACCAGGCTCCCCCCGAGACGGCCTCCTGCACGAGGCCGTAGTCCTCGGCCAGCGCTTGTTCGGCGGAAGGCCCTACGTAGCCCAACAGCTCGAGGGCCGTGGGGACCGTCGGGGCCGTGTGGGCCCCAGGACCCGGGGCGCCGAGGTTCCTCGCGCGCCGCGCCGCGGCGGTGAGCCGGGCCGGGGCTTCGGGGGGAAGGTGCGAGAACCACGGGGCGCGGGCGTCCTCGAGGGCGCTCCACCACTGGTCGGCCTGGCGCACATGGGCCTCGAGCCCGGCGTCGGCTGCCGGCGGCTCGTAGGGTCGCGAACGAACCCAGGTATCGAGGCCCTCCCAACTCGGCGCCTCGACCCCCCGATGCAAAGCCGCCGCGCGAAGACCTGCGTCGCAGCACAGGGGCCACGCGCCCGGGGAGATCGCGGGGCCGTAGCCGCCTGCCGCAAGGGTGTGGAACGGGAGGATCACGCTCCCTCGAGAGCATAGCCCCCGGCGCTCGCGACCCACGCCCTCCACGGGACCATCGACAGCGCTGACGACGCCGCCGCAAACGCCATGGCTTCGCGATCCACCTGGCGAACCTCCGGGCCGGGATCACCCGCCGTGAGGTTGAGAGCGTTGATACTCCACCCGAACTCCGACAGGTAGTCCATGACCTGGTCGAAGTCCTCGCGGAACGCGTCCATGGTCTCCTGGCTGAGGTCGTACTGCAGCCCCTTGAGCACATTCTTATCCTGCGAGGACGCCCCTGGCGGCGTGCTCACCTCGACCGGCTCGTACGTTGGGTCCAGGCCAAAGCGCGCCATGAAAGCCCCGAGCGTCAGCGTCCCAAGGTCTGTGGCCAAGTCGCGGAAACTCTTACCGACCTTCTCGGAAGCCGCGTTGGCTGCCGCCTGCACCTGCTTCGTGTAGTCCGTCAGCTGCCCGTACCAGGTCTTGCGGTTGTTCGTCGTGAGCTGGGGCAGCGGGTTGTCCGCCATGTACAGGTCGAGCCAGAACGCTTGCCCGTAGGCCTTCTGGTAGCAGTCCGGCAGGAACTCCTGCAGGGCATCCCGCACCACACGGTCGAGGCTGGCGTTCAAGACCTCGGGGTCGTTGTTCAGGATCGGCGTTCCCGGGATCGGCAGCTCGTCGCTCGAGCCCACCGTGGTCACGACCGCGGGCGCGGCCACGTCTGTGACCCAGGGCTCGCCGTACTTGACCCCCACGCACTCAGGGAGCACGCACAGAGTGTCGGGCGGCGCGTTGTCGCAAGGGCTCGGCGTGGAACCCCCGGGGCCCGGGGCTGCCTTCGCGTTGCGCATCAAGAAGTAAGCGAGCGTCGCCAGGGCGCCGACGCCCAGGCCGACCGTCACCAGTTTGCGGGAGTCTTCCATCAGTACTCCAGGCGCGAGACAAGGGACGCCTCGCTCTCGTCGGGGTTGGGGGAGGCCTCCCGCGCGGCCGAGACCCCCGCGGAGACCTTGTTGAGGTTGTACCCGAGGGTCGCCCCGAGAGCCGAGCCGATCAGCGCACCGGGGATCCCCCCGATGGCCGCACCGATCCCCGCGCCGGAAGCTGCGCCGATGGTGCCACGAGTGGAGGAACTGAGCTGCTTGCCGTTCTTCATGCGATCTCCGTGAGAAGGTACTGCGCCTCCTCGAGGTGGGAAGCGGTGGACTGGAGGAGGTCTTCGACCCCTGGTGTGAGCTTTGAGGCCTCGCGCATCTGCCGGAGCGTGTCCCGCGCCAGGTTCGTGACCGCCACCGTGGCTTCTCGAGCGTCGCCAGCGGACGGCGGCCACGCGGCGGTAGACCTCGACCACACGTCCCGCAGGGAACCGAGGATCCGAGGGGTGAGCCGCGTACGAAGCAGCCCCACGCAGCGCTCCGCCACGCGGTCGACGTCGGCGGAGGCCGTCTCGTACAGCCGCATGAACAGGAGGTGCTCCTGGTAGCGTGAGGCACCCGGCGCGTTCCAGTGGCAGAGCTGGTACAGGTCGCGGAGGCCGATCAGGGCCGCCAGGAAGTGCTCGAGGGGTGTCATGTCAGAACTTCAAGGCCTTGACGAGAGACCCCAGCCCGGGGGGTGTTCCTGGGTTCGCCTTGCGCCGCCGCTTGCGTGGCCCGAAGGACCCCGGACCACCGAACTTGCGGACGAGCCACTGCCGGTCGGCCTCGATAGTGTCGAGTTCCTTCTGGGAGAAGGTGCGCTTGCCGAACACCTCGAGGGCGTTGAGGCGCCCGAGCGTCGTGCGGTACCCGTCGCGCTCGACACTGGCGGCGAGCAGCTTGTGCCGCGTGCGCTCGGGCTTGCTCAGAAACCCTGGGCCTCCCAAGGCGCCCTCCTTGAGGGGAGGGATCACCTTGGGCCCTCGGCCAGGTGCCCCGCGGTCTTTCGCGCAGAACTGCGTCGCGCGGACCCGGGTACCGTCACGCCGCGTGTACGCCTTGCGGCGCACACGCAGCTGGCCTGGTTTGCATGCGCGGGCCATCAGAACTTGAGGGCCGCGACCAGGTCGCGCTCGGAGGGCATCGGGCCCGGATTCTCCATACGGTCGTCCCGCTCGACGGGGGCGAGCTCCTCGAAGAGCCACTCGGGGTTCTCGCGCAGCTCCGCCAGGCGCCGGGCCACCTTGACGGTCCGGCCGTCGCGGTGAGTCACCCACTGGCCCTTGACGCGCTTGGCCCGGCCGGCGAACTTGCCGCCCACCGGCTTCCCTCGCAGACGGGCACGCTCCTTGGCCGTCATCTTGGAGACGGGCTTCGAGAGCTTGGAACGGCCGCCGCTGGGCTGCTCGACGACGCCAGCCCGGTACTGGATCGAATCGGCATCGCGGACGGCTGCGCGGCCGCCCTTCTTCGCGATCTTCTTGCGCTTGGCCGCAGACATGGCCGCGAAGCCCCGCTTCTTCGTGGTGCGCTTCTTGGTCGTGCGCTTCTTGGCGGAGGTCCGCTTCTTCGTGGTGCGCTTCTTGGTGGAGGTCCGCTTCTTCGTGGTCCGCTTCTTCGTGGTCCGCTTCTTCGTGGTCCGCTTCTTCGTGGTGCGCTTCTTCGTGGTCCGCTTCTTCGTGGTGCGCTTCTTGGCGGAGGTCCGCTTCTTCGTGGTCCGCTTCTTCGTGGTCCGCTTCTTCGTGGTCCGCTTCTTCGTGGTGCGCTTCTTGGCGGAGGTCCGCTTCTTCGTGGTCCGCTTCTTCGTGGTGCGCTTCTTGGTGGAGGTCCGCTTCTTCGTGGTCCGCTTCTTCGTGGTGCGCTTCTTCGTGGTGGTCTTTGCCATGGTGAGCCTCTTGGGGAGCGGTTGGGTGCTGTCGGGAGCCCACGCGTCCAGCGCCTCGAGGAGCTTGTTGAAGTCCGCCTCGGGGAGCTCGACCCGGCCCCGGGTCTTGTCGGTCTTGGTGGCCGCCTTCTTCCCGAGCTTCGGGTCGACGACGTAGCTGTACTTGCGGGGGATCTCTTCCCAGACGGTGTCCGTGAAGAGGTAATCGAGCACGTCGGAGTCGCGCTGCGAAACCTTGATCGGCTTGATCCCGGCCATCCGCTGGCGCCGCGACGTCGCCATGGGCTTCTTGGCCGCGCGGCGCGCCACGCCGCTGAGAGCCTTCTTGCTTCGACGCTTCGGGGGGCGCCCGGGGTTGACGATGGTCACCACGTACTCGTCCTCTTCTTCTTGGTTCCTCTTGCGCATCAGATTCTCCGCGTCTGAGTGTTGCATGGCGACGTCGCCGCGTAAAGCTGCTCGGTGGGCCACGTGCTGCGACGTAGCGCCAGGATGTGGCCTGCGACGCCCCAGTAGGCCGGTGGGCACGTCGGCTGGTAGGGGGAGGGGCCCGTCCAGTAGGCCGCGGGACCCCCGCAACCGCCCCCGAGCGCGCGAGCACGCGCCCCCGTCTCCAGGGTGCACGCGAAGGCTCCGGGCAGGGAGTAGGGGTTGAAGAGGACCGGATTTTGGGCTCGGGGGGTTTTGCGAGCCCCGAGCTTCGCGGCCTTGATCGCTTGGGCGGCCTTCGCCAGCTTGTGGGGTGAGACGCGAGCGTGCACGGCTATTCCTTCTTGGCGCGCGCCGGGCGGGGCGCCGGTTTGCGGGTGGGGCCCTTCGAGCGCAAGGGCGGCTGCAGCCGCACAGTCGCGGGCAGCGTGGAGAGAGGGCGGACTCGACCGAGAGGGCTCATCAGTTCACGATCCCTGCTGGGAGGACGTCGAGCTTACCTCCCCGAAACATGATCGCAGAAGGCGGCTCGCCTGGGGACGTGTGCACCCCCACCTTCTCACCGAACTGGTGGATGTACTCCTGGCTCCCGGGCGGGTCTCCGTCCACCTTCGTCCACTTGGACGACCGGTAGACGACGGTGTCCGCCGCTCCCTCGAGAGCCACGTCCGTCCGGGGGACACGGATCGTGGCGGAACCCCGGGGGGCACGCTGGGCCCAGCGGCGGTACTCCGTCTCGAGGGCGCGCTGCTTCGGCGTCAGGGGGTTGCGCATGGCGGGCATGCGCGTCTGGGGGAACGCGACGAGCATCTTGTTCTTGCGCGACCACAGCAGCTCGGGCTCGGTGCCCGGCTTGAATAAGGAGCGGTAGAGGGCGAGCTCCCCGTCGGGGCCAGGTGCCACGTAGGCGAACTCGATCAGATACCCGAGCACGACAGTGTCGCCGGGAGGAGGCAGCGGCTCGGACGAGCCCCACGCCCCCACGTCACGCCCGCGCTGCACTCGTACGCCGCGCCAACCACAGCCCTCCGCAAACTTCGGGTTATCGTAGGCCCCCATCGCTGCGGAGTAGAGGCGGTCGAAGAGCTGGCGCTCGGCACCGCGTAGACGCGAAGCGTCCCCGTAGTTGCGGTCGGTGGGGTTCTCCTCGCCAGCGACACGGCGGCGCTTTCGGGCCCATGTCGGCAGAGACCTACTCATCACTCCCCGCCTTCACCACTGACAGGAACTCCTCGCGGAGCTTGTCGATCTGAACCTGGAAGTGGTCCTGAGGGTTCTCCTTGCGTCGACTGAGCGCAGCGTCCATCCCCCGCGTGATCAGATAGGTGACGATCCCTGAGATCGCCGCAGCGGCCGCCGTCCCCAGGATGAACATGGTCCAGTCGAAGCCCTGGTCGTCGGACGCGGCCGCCGTCGTGGCGGGCGGCGCACTCGAGTCCGGTGCAGAGGAATCCGACGGGTTGCGACGGGGCGGCCGTCGAGCCATGTGCGGCGCGGGCAGCGAGACGGGGGGTTCAGCGGGGGACTTCACTTGCGACGAGCCTCCTGGCGCAGGATAACCGAGTCATCGGACACGCGCATCTTGTCCAGAGCGTCCGCGAACGCCTGGGACTTCGCGAGGAACAGGTTGATCGCCCGGAGGGCCCCAGGCGCGTGGCGCTGAAGCTGGTTCTCGAAGAGGGAAGCGGCCGCCTCTCCGACGATGCTTTGCACGGGGCGCGGGCGCCGAACCTGCGGCAGCCCGTCGCCCCGGGCGTAGTGGGCCAGCGCTGCCCCCAGCTCCTCAGGAGCGAACGACCCCACCAGCTCGCCGTCGCCGTTCACCACCTGGAAACGGCCGTCCTCGTCCTCCCAGTACCCCACGAGCGTCACCTTCTCGGGGATCCTCACGCGCCACCCCCCAGTTCGGCGAACCACCGCGGGATCCAAGCTGCGTAGGTGTCGGGCGTGCTGTGCATGAGCCCATCTTGCCGGAGGAGTGCGCGGACCGCCAGGGTTTCGCGAGACCCGGCGGGATCGCGCGGGGAACCGCCCCGCAGGGACGCGAGCGTGCGAACCGAGGCGGCCTCGATGGTCCGCGGATCGGCAAACTGGTGCAGCGCGGCCGTGTAGACCGCGAGCACCCTCGAGGCCCACGCGCGGAGGCCTCGCTCCTGGGGGTGGGGGCGACGGGGGCGTCGCCGGGCCCGGGCACGCTCCACCTCGAGGTCTGTGGGCGTCCGATAGCCCACCAGGGCCTCGGCTCGCGCGTGCAGTAGGGCGCTCCGGCCGTGCCTGCCGGCGAGGTCGGCGAGCTTCGTGCGCCAGCGTCGAGTCATGCACAGAGCCTCCTGATCGCAGCATCCCTCCGGGCCTTGGGCCACTCCAGCGGCGGCAGCACGTAAGCCGGGTCGTCCCACCGGAAGGTCGGGTCGTAGACGCCCCAGGGGGTGAGGACGTTGACGTGGTAGGAGGTGGGCCCCTGAGCGGGCACCACGGGCGTCGCCTCGACGCCGTAGAGCTGGCGCAGCACTGCGGCGTCGTAGGGGGCGATGTCGCAGCAGCTCCCGTAGCCCGCGGCGAACATGTGTGGAGCCGCCAGGAAGCGCTGCAAGCCCGTCTGCTTCTCGGCCCCTCTCGGGGGCCTGTACGAGATCCCGCTGAGCTTCGCGCAGCGGGGCACGTTGGAGGCTCCTCGAGCCTGCACCCACAGCTCGTTATCGAAGGTGAGCAGCCTGCACACCTGCTCGACCTCGCGGCGAGCGGCCTCCCCGCGCGGCGTGTGGAGGTGGACTTCGGCGATCACTCACAGCTCCAGCTCGAAGACCAGGGTCAGCGTGGTGGGGGGCGCCGAGGCCGTGACGCGCACGTCCGTGGCCGTCCGCGGGACCTCGGCGGAGGCCTCAGCGCCAGCCGTGACCGCGAGCGTGCCAACAGCGGGTGCCCCCACCGTTGCCGGCAGGAGGAACTCCACCGTTGCGGCGCCGTCCGATACCACGCGCACGCGCCGGGCCAGTGCGGGGATCGGGAAGGTCCACGTCGGGACCGCAACGGTCAGCGCGAGGGGCTGGGTGTAGGTGAGGCCCGGGAAGCCCTGAGGCTGTGCGAGCATGACCGCAGGGTGGATCTCGGATCGCGCGACAAGGGCGTCCGTGGGGTAGGGGCCTGCCGGACCCCCCTCCGCCTCGAAGCGTTCGACGTCGGGCACCAGGATGTAGCCCTGCACCCGCTTCGCCGGCCCGACAGTCCCCACCACACCAGAACCGATGTCGCAGGCGAACCGGATCTGGTCGGCAATCCCGTCCACGTAGATCAGCTCCATCTTGAGCATGGTGGAGCGCGGCGTCGTCCCGAAAGCTGGGAACTCAGGATCGCCAGACCCTCCACCCGCACGGGGGTTGGCGACAATCGCGTCGCGGCCCCACGCACGGAAGACCCACCAGAAACGGCAGTTCCCCTCGATGTAGGGGGGGAGGCACGCGTTGATATCCTCCCCCCCACGGAACGCTCCCGACCGGTCAAGCTCCCGGGCCCTCTTCCAGAAGGTGGAGAAGGGGTAGGGGCTGTAGGGCAGCGTCTCTATGGGGTGCTGGACCGGACACGGGTCGTAGCAGGAGTAGGCCGCGTGCGGCAGGATCGAAAACCCGACGCCCCCCCAGTTCGGAGGGCCTCCCGAGCGTCCGTACATTAGAACCTCGCCCCGAACCAAGGCGCGATCAGGGGGTTCTCCTTGACGGGCGACTGGAAGTAGGGCGCGACCAGCTGGCCTCCCACGACCGTGTACCCGTTCATCCCGCGGCTCCCGCAAGGGTTCATGGCGCGACCGGAGTGGCGGCGCACGTAGTCCATCTTCGCCTTGTGAACGGCCGCTCCGAGCTTGCGGCGCATGCTCGCAGCCCGAGCCTTGGAGAGCGTGCGGTACAGGCCGACGGGCCTTCCATGGTAGTCCTTGAACACCACCACGTAACCCTTCCTGGGGAGCTTCCACTTGCCCGCGGCATCGCGACGCCCCACCACGAACGTCCATCCGGCCTTGGGGGCGATGATCACAGAGTCCTTCTGCTTCTTGACGACGGTCGTCCCTGGCAGCTTCTTCGTGCTGTAGACGGTGCTGCTGACGCGCACCATCCCCCGGCTCGAGAGCTGCTGCGACTGGATCCCCCGATGCGGGGGCGCCGACGGGTTGGGGAAGCGGGCCGACGCGTCGTGGCGGCTACCCTGAGAACCGCAGGAACAGCTGTCGCCACAGCCTCCCTCGCAGGGGGCTCCCACGGCGCAGGACTCGCAGCAGAAGCCGTGGTCGCCACACACGGTGGCTCCCCGGTAGCCAGTGGCCGTCAGCACCTTGACCACATACTTGCCGTCGAGCGGCGTTCCGCGCCACTCGGGTACCCGAGTCCAGCCGACGGCGCGCGCGGGGATCTCGGCGCCACGTACCATGAGCACGCCGCGCTTCGGGTCGAAGCAGCACCCATCCTCGGGAGCGGGCACCTGGTCGGGGTGGAGGGCTCCGTCAGGCACCGTCGGGTCCTCGAGTTCCACGCAGTTGCCCTGGTCGTCCTTGACGAAACCAGGGGGGCATCCGGGGTCCGGCGTGGGGATCTCCTCGGGCGGCACGCACTCGCCACTGGCGAGGAGCACGTACCCGGGCGGGCACTGCTCCTCGGGTGGGGTGCCTTCATCGACGCCGCCGTCCGCCCCGCCGCCGTCCGCCCCGCCGCCGGAGGGGTCAAGCTCCTTGACCGGGACGCACTTTCCGCCTACCAAACGCGTCCCGGGGGGACAGCGAAGGTCGGTGGGGTCCGGGGCGGGCCCTGGCGGTTGCTCGGTGCGCGGGCGGTCGCGGTACCACGGGTCGGGCAGAGGGAAGCCGGCCGGCCCTCCGGGCGCACCCGTTGGACCTGCGGGAACCCCGGGCACCGCTCCCAGGATGTTCGCGGGGTTCACCAGGTAGGGGGTGCTCGCGAACTTCACGGTGCGCGCGCTCCCGTAGATCCCTCGGTTGGCGAGGCCCGTCGGTCCCTTCGGCTTGTTGGGGACGCAGCGCGCCACGGGGATCCCTTCTTTGGATGTACTCTGCTCCCAGTGCTGACCAGGAGGGCACGGTGGATACCCAGGGACGGTGGGGCCTCCGCTGTTGCCTCCGGGCAGAGACTCCCCCGTCGCGGGGGGCCTCCGCATGGAACAAGTGTGCTCGCCAGTCTGCAGATCCACGTACTCCGTGAAGCCGGGAGGGCAATTCGAAGGAGGGGGACGCCGCTGGAACCCCCACGGTACTTCTCCGCTTCGGGCGCGTCTCGGGTTCTGAGCGTAGAAGGGGCCTGCGAGCAAGCGCTGGACCGTGGTGTGGGGGTCGGTGGGTTCGTGCATGGGAGCCTCTCCTACGGAAACTGCGGCGGTGGGTGGGGTGGGGGAAGCTGTGTGGCAG
>JALWOP010000231.1 GCA_027083445.1 Planctomycetota bacterium
ACACGAAACACCGAGATGGCCGGCCACGCCACCCGACCGCTCCGAAAGGGCTCCTCTCGAAAGCGAGAGCCCTTCCTCCGCTCGGTCAGGTAGCCAGCAAATTTACACCGCTACTGATACACCCCCTCCTAAGGGATGCTCCGGCGCAGTACGCACGGTCGTTCTTGCATGCCGAAACGGACGACAATGATGCGACCTACTTCGTCGTGTACCAGCTTGGCGTCTTGGAGCGCGCCATTGATCAGCTCGAGCACTACATTCAATCCAAAGCAGCGCAAGCACGACTTGCAGAGACCCTGCTCAGAGAGTGCTCGGGTTTGAATCATCGTCAGATAGCTTTGTTGGGGCATGCGATCCGGCACCCTGGGCGAGAGTACACGATAGAGTCCCATAGACGTAGCCACGCCGTGGTCTACGAAACCGCGCGTTCCGACCTAATGGCGTTGGAGCGACTCGGTCTCCTGACCAGAGCCCGGACCGGTAGAAAGCTGTACTTTTCGCCATCTCCCGACCTCGTCGACAGGATCAATGCCTGCAGCGGCTCGTGATTGAGCCGAGGCCCCCGGCCATACTGCACGAGCAGGTACGGAGGATCATGATCCGCCTATCCGGCAGGGGCTGGATCGGGGGAGAGTGGTTGACGGGGAAAGCTCCACTCAACTCGCTTGGCGGCGTAGCAGGCCCTGTGCGAAGGCCTGGATACGCTGGGGAATATCCCCCAGGGGCAGGACCTCGCAGACGCTACCTCGCTTGACGGCTTCTCCAGGCATGCCGTAAACGACACAGCTCTCTTCGTCCTGGGCCAGGGTGAAGGCACCACGCCCGCGCATCTCGCCCAGGGCGTTGGCTCCATCGTCACCCATGCCGGTCATGATGATGCCTAGGGCGTGATTGCCGGCCGTTTGGGCCGTGCTCTTGAAGAGCACCTCGACCGAAGGTCGATGGCCGCAGACCTTGGGCCCCTTTACCACCTGGACGTGATAGGCACCCGGCTGCCCAGCCAGTTTGAGGTGGTAGTCTCCCGGGGCGATGAGGACCTGTCCCGGACGCAGGGTGTCCCCGTGCTCCGCTTCCTTGACCGAAAGGGCGCAGAGGGAATCGAGGCGCTCTGCGAACGATCGGGTGAAGAGGGGCGGCATGTGTTGGACGACGAGGATGCCGGGGATCTCTTCGGGCAAGGGCTGAAGCACTCGCTTGAGGGCATCGGTTCCGCCGGTGGAGGTCCCGATCACGATCACCTTCTCGGTGCTTGCCTTGCC
>JALWOP010000232.1 GCA_027083445.1 Planctomycetota bacterium
ACCACATCGTGTTCAACTCTTGACCCCGAGCGGAAGGCGACGGATCGGCCCTTCACCCTGGGAAGGGGGCCGATCCGGCGACGATCGGGTCACGCCGCCACCCACATTAGGTGCAGGAGAGCCAAAAAAGCTACATGGAGTTCTTGCTCCTCGGAACTGGATGGGGTTGGCGAGACCACGACCCAAGCAACGGTATCGATATCGATGAGCTCGCCATATTGGTCGAGTGTGAGTCCTCGGTAGGTCGGTGTCCTATCCGAATTCGCCGCACCACCTTTGCGGGCCGCACCCAAGCGCCGTACGGCTGCCCGCGCCAAGGTACGGGTCGGGTGTTGCGCTCGGGATTCGGCCGTGAGGATTTCCGTCGCACTGTCCCGCACCTCCTCGTCCAGGTCCTGCGCGAGTTCCTCTAGGATGGCGATCGCGCGCTTCGATACCGGCGAGAAGGATTGCAGCACTGACAAGTACTGGAAGACATCCATCTTGAGACTCGACCCGTAACGGATGCCGGTTTGTTCTCCTGCATCAAGCCAAACCGCCGCTTGTGTTCGGGCATGGAAAGTTTGCGTCCACTGATCGAGGGTGAGCCCCCGGTAGGTGGCCTCTACGTTCGTCGATCTCGAGACGGGTCGGTCGGATTGTTCCAGATGCTCGAGGGCCGCCTTGGCCAGTGGACTGGTCGGGTGCTGTCCAGTGGCTTCCTGGATGAGGATGTCCGTTGCCCGTTCCCGGACGTTCTCATCCAGGTCCCTTGCCAGGGACTCGACAAGCGCGATGGCTCGTTCCGATTCTCGGGCGAAGCCTTCCAGGGCTAGCAGATAGAAGAAGATGGTGTTGTCATCACCCCAGAATTGGCTCTCCGAGGTATCGCACGCCAGCGAAACCCGCGGCCCCTCTCCGGTAGTGAGGGCGGCTGTCCATTGATCGAGAGTGAGCCCTTCATAGGTGGCTTCTCGCTCGGGCCGTATCACCGAACTCCGGCTCGTTCCCGATACGGGCGCGGTTTCTGCATCGGGACGCAGACCTGCTTCTGCGTGTTGCGCACAGATGCCGACGAGACAGGCGATGGAGCAGGCTTGCAAGATTCCGTCGATATGTCGTGTGATGAACGTTCCCATAGGATCCTTCTCTTTCTCTTGGGTCGGCAAGGGGGCTCGACAGGATCCGCGCGGCTCACAGTCCGGCCGAGCATTCCGGAGCGAGTCTAGCAGGCCCTTGGCCGCCGCGCCAATTGCATTTGCGAGACGCCCAGCGCCAGGGGAGGTGCGCCCCTGCCCGCGCTTCGTCGAGACGGAAACTCCTGCTCAACTGGCGCGCTTGGTGACCCACCTCTCCCCGCCGATCCTCGGTCTGTTCATGGGGGCCAGCCTCGAGGAAGGCCGACCGCTCGATCCGCCTTGCCCCGTGGATCAGAATCTGGTCAGCGGAGCCGACACCCTTCAAGTCCGTGCTCGGTCAACAGTTCCAGGGACGTGGCGATCGTCGTAGAATGGGTTCGTGGTGGGTCATCTCGTGCCTCGTGGGGTTCGTAGGTGATCAACGCGAAACACCGAGATGGCCGGCCACGCCACCCGATCGCTCCGAAAGGACTCCTCTCGGAAGCGAGATCCCCGCCTCCGCTCGCTCAGGCAGCCAGGGAACTACTGATAGACCCCCATGCAGATCCGGAATCGGAATCACACTTGGCGGTATGCACTGCTCGTTGTAGTGTGCTTGGCACTAGCACTCTTCCTTGCTTGGTTCGTGGCCGCTCCATTCTCTCCGGGGGTTGACACGAGAGAGTACGCATCGAGTTCAAGGGTGGAGAAAACAGCGTTGGTCGGGCAGAAGAGGGGTGACGAACGCAGCATTCCGGAGGGCCGGAAGGCTTCCACGCAGGGGGACCTTCAAGGCTTGGAGCCGGAGAGGGATCAAGATTTGCAGCAAGGCGTGGTCGAAGTTGTTTTCCTTGAAATGCCGGAGCGAAGGCCGGTGGAAGGTTTGGCCGCATCTCTGCGAATGCTACACGGGGAGAATGTAGAGGGGCAGGACTTGCTATCAGGGAGGAGCGACCAGGGTGGTACCGTCAGATTCACGGTCGACCCGGGGACCTGGGCGCTTTCGTTCCCGGTCGGGGTCGGAGCAATCTGTACCGTTGGGCCTGGTGAAACGCGGAAAGTGGAAGTCCCTCTCTACGAGATGGCGCTCGCGCAGGGGCGAGTCGTGGATGAGGAGGGGCAACCTGTGGAGGGGGCATACGTTTTCCGACGGATAAGCCCGGGCTGGCTCGACCTGTGTAGCAGACCCACCGCCGTAACAGATGCCGCAGGAGCGTTCGACTTGCAGGTATTCGCGGACGCAGATGCGCTCGAGGTTTGGAAACCAGGTTTTCAACTCTCCCTGCAACGTCTCCTGCCAAGAATCCAAGGGACCTATGAGATTCCGAGTATCGTGTTGCTGAATGCTCCCGATACCCTACGGGTTCGATGCCTAGCGGAAGGGAGCCTCACTCCCATGGCGGATGCGGTCGTGGAGTTGAGGGGAGAGTGGGACCTCGGACGGAACGAGCAATGGGTCACACTGAATGACGCCGCACCACCGAAGGTGCTGACCCTCCGCACCGATGCGGACGGTGTTGCAGAATTCACCTGCCTGCCTGAGGCACGACGCTATTGGGTGCGAGCCAGGCATAGGGGCTATGTCGTCGAGGATCCCCTCGAGGTGTTGCCGGGGGAACAGAAGAGTGTTGAGCTGCTACTACGAAGGGGGCGAACTGTGGAGGGGCAGTTGACGGGACCTTCGGAAGATCTGGCGGGGATTACAGTCGATGCTACTCCGTGGCCTCTGGATCCCGAGGAAGAGTCTGGCGAGGCCGGGACGCGCACGGTGCACACGGCCACGGGGCCAGGCGGACGATTCGTCCTGTCGGGACTCCGGGATGGATGGAATGAGTTTCGGTGCTGGTGGAATCGTCGGCGGTACACCTGGCGCAGGTGGATCGACGGGTCGGTGGGGGAGGTGGAGCTGAAGCTGGATGGGACTTTCCGGCAGGGGCGACTGCCCGAGAATGTTGACGCTCAAGAGGTCGCCCGTCTGGTCGGAAGAATCCTGGTGCGTGACGCGGAGACCTCGGAATTGCTCTGCATGGGGGTCGTCAATAGTGATGGGACCTTTACCCTGTCACTTCCCGATGAAGGTGATTTCCACCTGCGGCTCCTGGTGGGAGCGGGTTCCGGTGTCTGCTTGGGGTCTAGGCTCTGGCACGAGCCGGCAGGGGCCGATGAGACCATCCTGCTTTCGTGCGACATGGACCTGGCCGAACTCGGCAGCATCTATGGGGGAATCCAAGGCTCCAATATGGATGTAGACCCGGTTGGAGTGTATCTGCTTTCCGAAAAGGAAGGAGTTCTTCCGCCCAGCCCCAAGTGGTGGCCCGAGACCGGGCAGTTCGCCTCCGATGCCCTCGCCCCCGGGGAGTACATCCTCATAGTCCAGCAGGGCACAAAATCTGTCGAACGAAGAATCGACGTGGGCCCCGGTGAGAAGGTCGATGTGGGGATCATCCGCTTGGACTGACCCGCTCACGGCGTGGGCCGAAGTAGGTTCAGCCCACCCGCTGGGCCGGATACCATGGGCCCAGGCCCACGACCGACCCCGGCCCGAATTCCGTGTTCCTCGCCCCCCCGCCCCCCGCCTTCGATGGACGTCCGCTCCTGGTCGATGACTCGGGGCGGGCGCTCGAGGGGCTGCGGACACTCTGCGGGGGACGGCGTAAGCGCTGGATCATCGAAGTCAATGGGGGCGGGCTGGCCCTCGAGGATTTCGATGGGGACGGAGATCTCGACCTTCTGATCGTCGATGGCTCCACCGTCGAGCGGGTAGAGGCAGGGACTCCCGGCGAACCACCACGCCTCTATCTGAACGACGGCTCGGGACGATTCGCCCCCGCAGGTGAAGCGTGGGCGATCGCACCGGGACGCTGGGGCATGGGCGTCGCCACCGGCGACCTCGACGAGGACGGCTGGCCGGACCTGGTACTGACCGAATGGGGCGTCGATCGGGTCCTACGCAACCTCGAGGGCAAGGGCTTCGAAGAGCTTGCACCCGTCGGTCCCGCAAGCTGGAGCTCCAGCGCCGCCCTCTTCGACATCGACGGCGACGGACACCTCGATCTCTTCGTCAGCGGCTACCTCGCCTTCGATCCCCATGAGATCCCACCCGCCGGGGAGAGTCCCGCACGCTGGAAAGGACACCCCGTACTCGCCGGACCCGAAGGACTCCCGCCCCTGCCCGACCGACTCCACCTGGGACGGGGCGACGGGACCTTCGGTCCCAACGTGCTCCCCGACCACCCGGCCGCCTTCGGCCTGGGGGTCATGCCCTGCGACGTGGATCGCGACGGCGACCTCGACCTCCTGGTCGCCAACGACTCCATGCCCAACCACCTGTGGATCTCCGACGGGAAGGGGGGGCTCGAGGAACAGGGCTTCGCCTCGGGGCTGGCCTACGATCCCAGCGGACGGGAACAGGCCAGCATGGGCATCGCACGCGGAGACCTCGACGGCGATGGGGACGAGGACCTCTTCCTCACCAACTTCAGCGGCGAAGCCAACGCCCTCTACCACGCCCAACGTCCCGGACGCTTCCGCGAGATCGGTGGACGCATGGGCATCGGCCGCGCAAGCCTGACTCGACTCGGATGGGGGACCGGCGCCGGGGATTTCGACCTGGACGGCGATCTGGACCTCTTCGTCCTCAACGGACACGTCTACCCCCAGGCGGATGCACCCGGCACGGGGAGCTCCTACGCCCAAAGCGACCAACTCCTACTCGCCCAAGGGGGACACTTCGAAGCCATCGAACTCGATCCGCGAGACCCCCGCTGCTCCCGGGCCGGCGCCGCCGCCGACCTCGACGGGGACGGCGATCTCGACCTGGTCGCCCTCGCCGTCGAAGGACCCGTGCGGTTCTGGCGCGGACTCGCCGCCGACCAGGGCCGCGGACGGGGCATGGTCGTTCGGCCCGAAGGACGAGCCGGCGGCCCCGCCAGCCAGGCGATCGGCGCCCGCGTCGAAGCCCGCGCCGGCGATCGACACTGGAGCGGCCTGGTCCTCACCGCCGGAGGCTATCAAGCCGCCCTTCCCGCCGAAGTGCACCTGGGCCTGGGCGACCTGGAGCTCCTCGACGAACTGATCGTCACCTGGCCCGACGGGACCACCCGGCGCCTGGCCCCCGTCCCCGTCCGCCCACGCCTCTTCGTCGCTCGACCCAAGCCGGAGGAGGGCGAATGAACCTCGCTCTCCTGCTGCTCGCCCTGGTTGCCGGTGGGGGCGAGGATCCCACTTCCCTGCCCACCCGCGCCGAGGCCCTCGTCCTC
>JALWOP010000233.1 GCA_027083445.1 Planctomycetota bacterium
GGATAGGTCACCCAGGGCGGAGGTGGAGCGGGAGTGGGATCCTGGGCGGCGAGCAGGACGAGGGTGAGCAAGGAAGCGACCATCACCGCATCCTAATGCATCCGCCTTCGCCCCAGGGCGCTACCCGGCGCCTGGACCGAGGAGCCGGGTCGCGGGATGGAGGCGGCACCCGGACTCGAACCGGGGATCTCGGATTTGCAATCCGACGCCTTAGCCACTTGGCCATGCCGCCTGGGAGCGAAGCCCCAGGAGTCTAGCCGGGGGGGGTCCCGCGTCAAGGCGCGGGGAGAGGGGGCGTCGTCTCGAAGAGACTCCCCCGCCACCCGAGCCGCTCACGCAAGCGCATCCACGGATCGGAATCGAGGGGGGCGAGCAGGGGATAGCTGTTGGGATGGCGCCTGACCCGCAGTCGCTCCCCCACCGCCAACTCCCCGTGGGGATGGCCGTCGATCGCCAGGGTCACCCGGCCCGGTGCCTCGAGCACCTGGGCCTCCACCAGGCTGGCGGGGTGCAACACGATCGGACGACAGGAGAGCACGTGGGCCGCGACCGGCGTGACGACGATCCCCTCCATGTGGGGTGCCAAGATCGGACCGCCCGCCGCCAGGGAATAGGCGGTCGAACCGCTTGGCGTGGCGAAGATCAACGCATCGGTCCGATAGTCCCCCACCCGCTCCTCTTCGACGAATAGGCGAATCGTCACCATGCCCTGGGCCTGACCTCGACCGAGGACCACGTCGTTGAGCGCTACCGCCCCTTCCCCCTCCAGGGCACCGTCGGCGTCGAACTCCGCCTCGAGCATCATGCGCGGCTCGAGCTTGGCGCGCCCCTCGAACACCTCCTCCAAGGCATCCCGCCAACGCTTGACGTGCACCGGCGCCAAGAAGCCGACCCGGCCCAGGTTGATCCCGACCACCGCCACCGGCTCCTCGGCAAACAGACGCACCGCCGCCAAAACACTGCCGTCCCCCCCCAGAACCACGACCAGATCCGGCCGCGGCTCCGAGAGGGCGCGACGCTCTTCACAGGAGGCACCACTGAAGGCGCGCACGTCACGGCGCACCTCCACCGACAGACCGCGCTCTTCGAGCCAAGCCTTGACCTTGGGCCAAAGCTCCTCCACCGCGCTCTTGGTACCGTCGGCGAGCAAGAGCACCGTGCGGGGCGGGCGGGGCGCCTGGTAGCGCTCGCTCATAGCACTCGGCTTCCGATCAGGAGAGCCTCGAGGCTGCGCTCCACCCCGTCGACGTCGAGTCCCACCGAAGCGAGTTGCTCTTCCCGGCTGGAGCGATGTTCCAGATAGCGGTCGGGGATTCCAAGGATCTTGACCCGCGCGCTACTCCCCTCTCCCAGGGGCATGCGACTCCTGGCCTCGAGCACCGCCGCGCCAAATCCCCCCGCCCGCTGGTGATCCTCGAGGGTGACCAGGAAACGGTGTTCCCGCAGGTGCTGGAGAAGAAGTTCTTCGTCGAGGGGCTTGGCGAAGCGTGCATCGACCACGCCGATCGACTGTCCGCGCGCTTCGAAGCGCGCCGCGACCTCCAGGGCGGTCTCGACCATCGCGCCATAGGCCCAGATCACTCCCCGCTCCCCCTCGCGCAGGACCTCCGCCTTGCCCGGCTCCATCGGCCGACGCTCCGCGGCGGGCAGGACCTCATTGGCGGGACAGTTGCCCCGGGGATAGCGCAGGGCCGAGGGCCCCTCCAGGGCCAAGAAGGCCTTGAGCATGCGCCCCATGTCGGTCGCATCCCGGGGTGCCCCCAGGACGATCCCCGGCAGGGTGCGCAGGTAGGCCAGATCGAAGACCCCGTTGTGGGTCGGACCGTCCTGACCCACGGGACCGGCCCGGTCGAGGGCCAGAACCACCGGCAACCCCTGCAAGGCAACCTCCTGGAAGACCTGGTCGTAGCCACGCTGCAAGAATGTCGAATAGATCGCCGCCACCGGCCTCAGCCCCGCCTTGGCCATGCCCGCTGCCAGGGCGATGGCGTGCTGCTCGGTGATCCCCGTATCGTGGAAGCGCGCGGGGAAGCGCGCGTCGAATCCGTCGAGCCCGGTCCCCGAGGGCATCGCAGCGCTGATGGCGTGGATGCGCAGGTCCTTCTCGGCCAGGGCGACGAGAGCCTGGGAGAAGGCGGCCGTGTAGCTGGGGCCGGCGGGCGGGGGCGGGGCCTCCTTCGGCTCCGCCTTGTCGAGCACCGACTTCGCCGCGGAACCGCTGCCCGCCTTGACCGCGTGCACCCGCTCGGGGTGCCCCTCGGCCTTGGGGTGCCCCTTTCCCTTCTCGGTCAAGCAGTGGAGCACCACCGTCCCGTCGAGCTGCCGCACACGCTCGAGAACCGAGACCAACCCGACCACGTCGTGGCCGTCGATCGGACCGACGTAGGTCACCCCCAGCTCCTCGAAGACGTGACCGGGAACGACCGCGTGGCGCATCACCTCCGCGAAGTCATCCAGGGCCTTGTCGACCTTGGGACCGATGACCGGAATGGCTTGGATCAAGCTCTTGGTCTCCTGTCCCGCCCGCTGCACGAGCCGGTTGGAGCGAATGCGCGAGAGGTACTTGGCCAGGGAACCGACCGAACGGGAGATCGACCATTCGTTGTCGTTGAGAATGACGAGCAGGTTGGCCCCGGTCGCCCCGGCGTTGTTGAGGGCCTCGAACGCGACGCCCGCACCCAGGCTGGCGTCACCGATCACACTGACGACGCTGGGGGGATCGGCCTGGCCGGCGAAGGCGGTGGCCAACCCCAGCCCAAGGCTGATCGAAGTGCCCGCGTGACCGGTGTGGAAGAGGTCGTACTCCGATTCCTCGGGGTGGGTGAAGCCACACAGCCCACCGGTGCGGCGCAACTTGGCGAACCCCTCGCGCCGGCCGGTGAGCACCTTGTGGGGGTAGCACTGGTGGGAGACGTCCCAAACGAGCCGGTCGCGCCGGAAATCGAAGACCCGGTGCAAGGCCACGGTCAACTCGACCACCCCCAGGTTCGAACCCAGGTGGCCTCCGGTCGCTTGCACGCTCTCGAGCAGGAAGGCACGCAGCTCGCTGCACAGGGCGACCAACTCCTCGCCGTCGAGGGTCTCGAGATCCGCGGGAGATTGCACTCGGTCGAGCAGTTGCTCGGCCTCGGGAGTCGTGTCGGTCATGGGACCGGTCGGTCTAGGGCCTGGAGGGTACCCACCCGGATGAGGGGCGGTGCCCCCCATTCGATGCCAGGGAAGCGGCCGCGGCAAGGGGCTGGGTCCCCCTCCGGGACGAAAGCCTGCTCGAGGGACTCGCAGCCACGGGGTCGACCGCTAGCTCTGTTTCAGGCGCTGCGGTCGAGGAAGTGATCGACGAGTTGCCCCAAGAGCCGCTCCCCATCCGCCTCGAGACGGGCCCGGGCCAGACAGGCATGCGCCTCCTGGGCGCGCTCTCGCGCCTCCGCTCGGGCCCCCTCGAGCCCCAACGCGGCGACCAGGGTGGCCTTTTCGGCGGCGGCGTCCTTGCCGGGAGTCTTGCCCAAGCTGTGCGCGTCTCCCGTCACGTCGAGCACGTCATCCACCGCCTGGAAACAGAGGCCCAGGGCGAAGCCGAAGGTGCGCAAGTGGGTGCAGCGCTCGGGATCGGCATCGGCGGCCAGAGCTCCCAGCTCGGCCGCCGCAGAGACCAGGGCGGCGGTCTTGCGGCGGTGAATCTCACGCACCGACTCGATGGCCAACCCACTCTCCGCCTCGAGGTCGAGGGCCTGCCCCCCCACCATGCCGGCAGGCCCCGCCTCCCGGGCGAGGACGCGCACCATTTCCGCCACGCGGGCGTGGCGGGCAGCGGCCAAGACTTCGAAGGCCAGGGCCTGCAGCCCGTCCCCGACCAGCACGGCCTGCGCCTCGCCGTAGACCACGTGACAGGTAGGACGCCCGCGGCGCAGCTCATCGTCGTCCATGCAGGGCAGGTCGTCGTGCACCAGGCTGTAGGTGTGCAGCATCTCGATCGCCACCGCCGGTGCGGCCGCGTCGGCGTCGATTCCACCCAGGGCGCGACAGACCAGCCTCACCAGGGCGGGTCGCAGCCGCTTGCCCCCGCCCAAGAGGGCGTACTCGAGGGCCGAAGCATGCCGCGACGGGGCCGCGGTGTTCGCCAGGGCGTTGGCGAGGTGCTCCTCGGTCCAGCCGCGGGTCTCGTCCAGCCAGGTAGCCAGGGAACCCTGCGCCGCGCCGGACTCAACCACGGACGTCGGGGTCGTCCCCATAGGGCACGCTCCCCCCCTCCGCCTCACGGGTCAGCTCCTCGACCTGGGCCCGAAAACCCTCGAGGAGGCCGCGGCAAGCCCGCAGCAGGACCACGCCCTCCTTGTAGCACTCGATCGCGCTCTCGAGTTCCATGTCACCCTTCTCCAAGGCGCTGACGATCTTCTCGAGACGCGCGAGGCGCGCGTCGAAGCTGGGGGCCGCCTCGCCCTCGCTGGAGGAGAGCGGCGCTGAATCGGCTTGGGACATGGCGTCCATTGTAGCCCGTCTGGGCAACCCGGCGCTCCTCCCGGCCCCCCGCCGGGTACGATTCGCCCGTGAGCCCCGCTACTCCCTTTCCGGTCTCCCTCGAGTCCTGGGCCTGCGCCGTCTGCGGTGCCGACGATTCCCGCCCCTACCGCGAGAAGATGTACGCCATCGGAGAGGTGCGCTTCGACCTGGTGCGCTGCTCCCGCTGCGGCTTGGTCTACGCGAATCCGCGCCCCGACGGCCCCACCCTGGGACGCATGTACGACGACCCCGAGTACTACACCCGGGGCTACAACCTGGGGGTCGAGGAGCAGAACTACTTCGAGCGCAAGGACGAGTTGCTCGCCCAATACGACGGCGAGGTCGCCGTACTGGAGAACGAGACCGGCGGGCGCGGCTCCCTGCTCGAGTTGGGCTCGGCCGGCGGCTTTTTCATCGAGGCTGCCCGCCGCCGCGGCTGGAAAGTGCAGGGGATCGAACTCTCCCCCCCCGCCGCGCGCTATTCGATCGAAGAGCTCGGCCTGCCGGTCTTCGAAGGGCTACTCGAGGAGGCCCCCCTCGAGCCGGGGAGCTTCGACGTGGTGGTCGCGGACAACGTCCTGGAGCACACGACCGATCCCGCCGGTGTCCTGCGCCGCCTGTGCGACCTCTTGCGCCCGGGAGGGCACGCCCTGATCGTGGTCCCGACCTACGTCAACTCCCCCTACTTTCGGATCAGCCTGGGCCTGGGGAGCCTGGTTCCCCGCCGCCTGCTCGGCCCCAAGCTCTTGGCCCTCCTCAAGCTGGACGAAGAGGAGGCCCGCGGCTACCCCTACCACATCCTCGAGTTCAATCGACCGACGCTCCTGCGCCTGGCGCGGGGGGCGGGACTCGAGGTTCTGCGAGCGGACCGCTCGGTCCCCTATCCCGCACACCTGTTCAAGGAGCCCCGCCCCACGCTGCGACAGCGGCTTCTGCGCGGCGCCTTCCGCGGCTTGAATGCCGGCATGCGCGCCAAACTCTTGCCGGGTGCGCGCCTACGGCTGCTCGGGCGCAAGAGCGGGGGTTGAGGGCTGCTAGCGCAGTGCCCCGCGCTCTTCCTCGAACCCCGCGCGCACCCTCTCCCACAGGCCATCGTCGGGCACAGCGGCCCGTAGCTCAGAGGGGAGTTCGCCCTCCTCCAGGTCGGCCGCGACTCCACGCCCCAGCCCTGCCAGCAACTCCTCGCCCCCGAGGGCGAAGGTGCCATGCAGGAAGGCTGTCAGGAACTCCTGCTCGGCCGGAATGCCGCGGGCGAAGAGCCGTCCCACCACCTCACCCAGGCCGCGGGCGTAGGCGGGGCGCAGCTCGGAGGGCAAGAGCTCGAGCAGGCGACGACTGCGGGGCAGGATCCGCGGTACTTCGGACCAGGTCAGGGGAAAATCCCGCGACTGGGCCGCGCCCTCGATCGCAAGCTGGGCCCACTCCCCCTCGCGGGCTGCGAGCTTTTGGAAGCACTCGACGAGGAGGGTCAGGTTGGCGTCGCTCTGACCCCGCATGCCGACGTAGTAGCGCAGGCCCGCCCCCATCCCGCGGGCGACCTCCGGCCTTGCCCTTTCGGGGTAGCGTTCGAGCGTTTCGGCCAGGGGAAAGCTTCCCTCCCGAACCAGATCGAAGTCCTTGACACCCCGACCGCCGGCGGTCTTGACGACCCAGCGCATCGACTCGTTCATCCCCATCCCCCGATAGAGCCGCGCTCGGTAGAAGGGCGGCAGGGTCCCCGCGATGGCGAGGCGCTGCTCCCCATCCAAGGCGATCGAGGAGTTGAAGAGACCACGGGCGGCCTGGACGAAGTTCCAACCCCGGTAGTGGGCACCCACCCCCGCAGTTCCCGAGCCGATCCAGGCGAGGTTCCAGAGGCTGCTCGCAAGCAAGAGGCCCGCCATCAGCATGCCGCCGATCCGCGCGACACCCCCGCGGGCCATCGCCCGGTCGGCGACGACCATCACGGTGAGCATGCCCACCAGGAACATCGGCAAGAAGTAGCGATAGCCCGCCACCCCCAGACGCAGGGGCCAGTCGGCGTCGATGCGCAGACTCGAAAGGCCGAAGGCAAGGGCCGAGAGGGGAGGCAGGAGCAGGAGCGGCGTAGGGGCCAGCTCTGACAGGCTCGGCCGCGCGCCACCCGCGAAGAGAGCTCGGACCAGGCCGACGAGTCCCGCGAGGGCCCGGGGCAGGATCACGAGCCAGGCCAGGGCGAAGAGCGCCACGGTGAGAGCATTGGGAAGGGTGGGATGGGGAGATGAAAACCCCTGATGGAAGCCGGCATGGGGCAGGTCTCGGCCCAAAAAGTCCCCCATGCGCCGCAGGATGGTCCCCAGGCTCTTCCCAGCTCCGGGCTTCGAACCGAAGCTGGACTCGAGGAAGGCCACCCCCCGCGCCCCCGAGAAGAGGTTCAAGTAGACCAGGGGCGCGATCCCTACCGCGAAGCCGACCAGGGCCCTCCCCAGATCGCGCCCCGTACCGCGCCACCCACGCAGCCCCAGATGCATTCCCAAGGCGATCCCCACGGGAATGATCGCTCCCAGAAAGATGAATAGGGCCAGGCCGCTACAGAAGCCGGCCAGCAGGAGATTGCGGCCGTAACGGCTCTTTGGATCGGAATGCAGCTTGTAGAAGCTCCACACCGCCAGGCTCGAGAAGAAGAGGTTCTCGAAGTGGTTACCCGAGGCCATCAGCGAGTACTTGAGGACGAACTCGCTCGGACCGAGTGCGAAGGCCAGAGCGCCCAGCGTGGCGGCACGGCGCGAGACGAAGCGGTCGAGCAGCGACCAGACACAGAGCAGAGCTCCCACGCCGCACAGGGCCGGCACGAGCTTGAGGCTCGTCCACCCGGACCCGAAGAGCAGATAGAGGGGCAACGCCAGAAAGCCGATCGCGAGCTGACCGGCCGCATTGTCGTAGTAGGCCTGCAGGGGAAACTTCGCCCCGATCAGCATCGCCTTGGGCAGGGTGCCCATCGGGTAGAGCTCGTAGTTGGTCATCGCTACCTGATCGAAGGACAGGTAGAGGACCGCGGCGCGTAAGGCGACGTAGAGACCGAGCGCGACGAGAAGGCCTGTGGGCGGGCGACGCATGGAGCTAGAGTTTGCCGGAGAGCGCCATCCAACGCAGCCGCAAGACGGTGAAGTAACCCGCCAAGAGCTTGCGCAGGGTCAGGGTCGATTCACCGGCGCGACGGTTGACGAAGGTGATCGGATACTCGCCGATCGCGATCCCCGCCCGAGCGGTCTTGAAGAGCAGCTCTTGCACGATCGCCGGTCCCGCGCTGAAGGTCCGCCCCACCTCGATGCGCTCCAGCGTCGAGCGACGCCAGACGCGGAAACCCGAGTTGCAATCGCGTACGCCGACCCCGAGCAGCAGGCGGATGTAGCCGTTGGCCAAGACGGTCAGCCCCCGGCGGAAGGCGCCCCGATCGGCGTCCTGTCCCCCTGGGACTCCCCGGGACCCGAGCACCAGCCCCAGCTCCTCCCGCTCGAGCTTGGCAACCATGGGGGGGATGTAGGCGGGGCTGTGGGAGAAGTCGGCATCCATCTCGACCACGACCTCTGCCCCCATCTCGAGGGCGCGCACGAAGCCGTCGCGACCGCTGCGACCGCGCCCCGGATCCTCGGTCCTGAGCAAGAGGTGCAGCCGCGGCTCGCTGCGGGAGCGCTCCTCGACCAGCGCAGCCGTCCCATCGGGAGACGCATCGTCGATCACCACCACCTCGACCCTGGGGGAGAGGGCCAGCAGCTCCTCGCACAGGGGCAGGATGTTGTCGGCCTCCTCGTAGGTCGGCAGGGTGACGACGAGGTGCAGATCGGGGGGCAGGACGGCGGTCATGGGCGAGCCGGGGACCGAAAGACTACCGCTTCCCCGGGGGGGCGGGGGGTCCTACAACGGGACCCGTGACCCGCCGTCCCCGCCTCGCCCTGCTCCTCTGCCTCCTCATCGCTTGGGGGAGCGCGGCGGTGCGGGGAGGGTTGGCCCTGGACGACCGCGAGGTCCTGACCGGCAATCCCCTGGTCGAGGGGGGCGCCCCCTGGAGCGCACTCCTGCTGCGGGACTACTGGGCCCACCTGCCCGCCGGAGGAGCGGGCCACTACCGGCCCCTGGCCGTTGCCAGCCTGCGGCTGGACCACGCCCTCTGGGGGGGGATTCCCCGAGTGGGTCCATCGCCGGCAGTGCACGGCTACCACCTGACCAACCTCCTGCTCCATCTGGCGGTGGTACTTTTCGCCGCCGGCCTGCTGCGCGAGCGGGGCAAGGCGCTCCCCCTGTTCGCTCTGGCGCTCTTCGCCGTCCATCCCGCCCTGGCGGACTCGGTCGCTTGGATCTCGGGTCGCACCTCGATGCTCTCCGCCCTCGGAGGACTTTTCGGCGCCCGCGTCGTAGTGCGCGCGAAGGGTTCCGGGGGAGTCGCCCTCGGGGCGGGCCTGGGCCTCCTCCTCGCTCTTCTGGGGAAGGAGGACGGCATCGTCTTCGTCCCCCTGCTGCTCGCCCTGGCCTGGGAACGGCGGGATGGGCTCCCCGCCGCTGTCGCTGGGATCGGCGCGGCCCTGGCGCTCTACCTGGTGGGACGCCACGCCGCCCTGGGCTCCTGGCTGCCGGAGGCACCGGGAGCACCCCTGGCCGGCGAGCCACTGCTCGAGCGCCTGCGCATCGCCGGCGGCGCGGGTCTCTCCGGTCTGCGGCTGGCCCTCGTCCCCATCGCCTATCCGCCCCTGTTCGGCCGGGAGGCCTTCGCGGGAACCTCTCCGGCGACGGCGATCCTGGCCTTCGGGCTCTGCCTGGGAGCCCTCTCTGCCCCCCTCTGGATGGGGCGGAGGGGGGGCTCGCGGGATGTGGCCGCATCCCTGGCGCTTGCCGCAGCCGCCACCCTTCCCATGGCCCAGGTCATCCCCGCCGGCGAACTCCTCGCGCCACGCTTTCTCTACCTACCGCTGCTCTTCGCCGTCCCGGCGATCGAGGCAACGGCGCGGGCCCTGGCACAGGTGCTCGCGCGCCGGACGCCGCGACTCGCAGGGAGAGCCCCCAGGCTCATGATCGGAATCCTGATCCTGCTCGCCTGGGAACGCACCGGGGTCTACCGCAGTCGGCGGAGCTACTGGGAGGCGCGCGCCGCCTTCGGGGAGACGGCGCAGGTCCAAAACGCCCTCGGCAATGCGGCCCTGGAAGAGGGGGATCCCGCCGCCGCCGAAACCGCCTGGCGCCGAGCGATCGAGCTGCGCCCGAGCTACAGCCGTCCCTGGGTCAACCTAGCGACCCTCTCCCTGCGCGCCGGCCGCCCCGAGGAGGCACGGGAGCGACTCCTGCGGGCAGTGCGGGTCGGTCCCCGAAACCCCCTCGCCTGGGCCCACCTGGGGCGCACCTACGGCGAGCTCGGCCGCCCCGACGAGGCGGTCGCCGCCTGGGAACGCGCCCTGCAGCTCTCCCCCTCGGTGGGTGCCTTCTGGCGCGGACTGGCTCGGGCGCGGGAGGCGGGTGGAGACCTGAGCGGAGCGCGGCATGCCTGGGAAGGCGCCCTGCGCCTCGACCCGGGTGATCGGCGGGCCGCGGAGGCTCTCTCACACCTGCGTGAAGGGGGCGACGAGACGATCCGCTAACCCTGCGCCGACGCCGGCCACTCGAAGCGTAGGTCGAACTCGACCTTGCCGCGCAGGGTCTCGTTGACGGGACAGCCCTGCGCCGCCCGCTCGAGAAGCGCGCGCTGCTCCGCGCCGAAGCTCCCCGGGACCCGGACGACCAACTCGAGGCGCTCGATACGCCGCGTCGGTTTGGCCGTCATGTGCTTCTCCACCCGTGCGGTCGCCCCTTCGATCGACCAGCCGCGCTCGTCGGCGGCGATGCCCATGATCGTGAGCAGGCAGCTCGCCGCGGCGGTGGCGACCAGGTCGGTGGGCGAGAAGGACTCACCCTTGCCGTGGTTGTCGACGGGGGCGTCGGTGATGAGGGTCGTGCCGGAGGGGGCATGGACGGCTCGGGCACGTAGACCGCCTTCATAGGTGACGTCGATTCGGACCATGACTTGGAGGCATGACTTGGAGGTAAGGAGAGGGCTCGGACGCGGGGAGAGGGTAACGCTAAGCTCGGGTGCATGAAGCCCCTCGAGAACCGCACCGCCCTCGTCACCGGAGCCTCCGCCGGAATCGGAGCCGCCACCGCCCGTGCCCTCTCCCAAGCCGGGGCGCGTCTCCTACTCGCCGCCCGGCGCGCCGATCGTCTGGAGGCACTGGCATCCGAGCTCGAGGGGGCCGTCGCCCTGCCCCTGGATGTCTCCGACGCGGAGGCGGTGGCGAGCGCCCTCGCTCCCCATGGCGAGATCGATCTGGTCGTGGCAGGCGCGGGCAAGGCTCTCGGCACGGGCCCGCTGCAGGAGGGGGACCCGGAGGACTGGGCCGAGGTGCTCCAGACCAACGTGCTCGGAGTTCTGCACGTGGTACGCGCGACCCTGCCGTCGATGCTCGAGCGCGGGAGCGGTGACGTGGTGCTCCTCGGCAGTGTGGCGGGACGTCAGGTCTATCCCGGCGGCAACATCTACAACGCGAGCAAGTTCGCCCTGAACGCGCTCTACCAGGCCCTGCGCCTCGACGCCGGGGGCAGGGGGGTGCGCTTCACCACCGTCGATCCGGGGATGGTCGAGACGGAGTTCAGCCTGGTGCGCTACCGGGGCGACCGCGAGGCCGCCGAGGCGGTCTATGCCGGCATGACCCCCTTGGAGCCGGAGGATGTGGCCGATGCGATCCTCTACGCGGTCACCCGCCCCCCCCACGTCAACATCGGCGAGGTGGTCCTCTGGCCCACCGACCAGGCCAGCACGCGGGACGTGCACCGACGCGGGTAGCGCGACTCGTCCCAAGCGGTGACAATGCTCAGCCTGCTTTTCCCCCACACCCCATGAGCAACAGCGACAAGAGCGACCTGGATCGCGAGATCGAAGCGGCCCTCGAGGGCGTCGATCTGCAAGCGATGGCCCCGACCGAAGCCGAGGAACGAAGCGGCGACGACAAGCTGTGGAGCGGCGTCGTCGCGGGAGTCTCGGGCGACGACGTTTTCATCGAACTCGGCCCCCGTCGTCAGGGGGTCGTTCCCCTGGCGGAGTTCGACACGCCCCCGGCGGTCGGCGAGTCCCACCGCTTCGCCGTGCGCGGCCGGGAGGACGAGCTGTGGCTGCTCTCCCTGACCGAGGCACGCGAGCTCGCCGCCTGGGAAGAGCTCGAGGTCGGCTCCCTCGTCAAGGCCCGCGTCAGCGGTCAGAACCAGGGCGGCTTGACCCTGAAGATCGGCAAGCACGAGGCCTTCATGCCCCTCTCCCAGGTCTCGATCGATCGCGATCTGGAGGCCTCGACCCTGCTCGGAAAAACCCTGGTGTGCGAGGTGCTCGAGCTCGACCGTTCGCGCAAGCGTTGCCTGCTCTCACGCCGGCGCGTCGAGGAGAGCGAGCGCCTGCAAGCGATGCAGGAGGCGGTCGGCAAGCTCCACCCGGGCATGGTCCTCTCCGGAAAGGTGACGCGCATCGAGAGCTTCGGCGCCTTCATCGACCTGGGTGGCGGCCTCGAGGGACTGTGCCACGTCTCGAACATCTCTCGGCGTCGGGTCGAAGATGTGAACGAAGTCCTCACCGTCGGCCAGGAAGTCCAGGTCCAGGTGCTCGAGATCAAAGACGGCGGCAAGCGCATCGGCCTGGGGATGAAGCAGCTCGAGCCCGATCCCTGGGACACGGCGCCCGAGAAGTACCCGGTCGACAGCCAGGTGAGCGGCAAGGTGACGCGCATCGCCGACTTCGGCGCCTTCGTCGAGCTCGAACCGGGGCTCGAGGGGCTCCTGCACGTCTCTCAACTCGGCCGCGAGCGGGTACGCAAGGTGAGCGACGCCGTGAAGGTCGGTGAGGAGGTGACCGTGCGCATCCAGGCCGTCGAGCCCGGATCGCGGCGCATCTCCCTCTCCCGCCTGGACAGCCGTGGCGCCGTGCTGGGCTCGGACGAGGCGGTCGATTCGAGCGTCATCGACCAGAACCTGGCCCGCCCCGATGCCGAGGGGCTGAGCACCAACCTGGGCGCTCTCTTCAAGAAAGCGCTGGGTGACGAGAAACTGGGCGACAAGAAGAAGTAGCCGCCGGCCTCGCTACTGCTCCTCCAAGGCCTTGACCGGGACGAGGAGCAGCATCGTGTCCTCGGGGAACTCCGCCAGGGCCACCTTGGCGCGTCCCACGACGAGAGGATCCCCCTCGCGGTAGACCAGAGCGGGCCGCACGTTGGCCTTGACCCCCTGGCAACCCTCGAAGGAGACCTTGCCGTTCTCCTTGCCCAGCGCGCGCAGGGCCGAGTCCGTCGCACCGCAGATGAAGTTGCCCACCTCGAGCATCGCGTCCTTGGTGGTACTGTCCAGGGTCTTGAGCCCGCGGTTCGACTTGACCACGTCCGCGGGCACCATCATCAGGCAACAGGCCAGGCTGATCGCATCGGGCAGAGGGACCAGGAGACAGCCGTGCTCGGTCCCCGCGGGTCCCTTGAAGCCGAGGCGAAAGGAAATGTGGATCTTGCTGCGCCCCGCGGGCCGGGTCGTTTCGATGGTGGTCTCGATCTCACCGATCGTGATCTCCCGGTCGGCAATCATCGAGAGGTCACTGGCGATGCGCTGGAAGATCTCTTCCACGCACTCGACCTGCTCGGGGGTGCATTCGCTGACTTCCTCGGCCATTTCCCCTGTGCGGCTCCCTTAAGCGGCCTCGTCCAGCCAGATCTCGACCGATGTGCAGCCCTTCTCCAAACGATAGACAAGGCCGCCTAGGTGATTGTCGTAGTCCACGACGACGCTCTTGCCGATGTTCGGCGTGCTCAAGGTGAAGCCACCACTGGGGTCGAGGGCCTTGCATTTGAGGGAGCCGGTGAGCATGTTCGCACATTCGCCTAGGGCGTCCATGATCTCCTCGTCCTCGACGGCATCCTCTTCGCCGAGCATCAAGAGACCGCGTGTGATGTCGAGGGCGCCCTCCACACCCGCACGCAGGATCACCGCGCCCGAGCGCTGCCCCGAGAAGGAGACGACGGCTTCATACTCGACGCGCTCGCCCTCGCTCTTCTCGATGTCCACCGCGTCGTCATCGCAGGACTCATCGACCAGGACACCGACCAGGCCGATCATGGTCAAGAACACCTCGTCGGCCGACTCTTTCAAGACCTCGAGCAGGTCAGCCTCGTTGAGTTGACCCACGGAGTCCTCGGCCCTGTTCTCTTCAGTCGACATAGGGCTTCAAGGCCTCGCTGAACGTATCGGGGGTGAAGGGCTTGCAGACGTAGCCGTTCGCGCCGCCCTGGATCGCCTGCTCGCGCATGCTGTCGCCCCCCTCGGTCGTGACCATGATGATCGGCAGCTCGTCCTTGGGCTTGCTCTCGCGCACCTTCTTGACCAGGTCGATCCCGTTCATCTCCGGCATGTTGACGTCGGAGAGGATCAGATTGACATCGGGGTTGGCCGTAAGAGCTTCAAGGGCCTCGATGCCGTTGGATGCCTCTAGGATGGTCTCCACCGGGATCTCCGCTTGCCGGAGAACCCGCATGATGATCTTCCGCATGGTGGAGGAGTCGTCGACGATGAGGAGCTTGTTCATGCTGGGGGTAACGGGTGCAGGGGGCTGGAGGGTGGATCACCAGGAGGACCTGGACGAGGCTCCTTTCGGCAACGCCCCCGGTCGCTCGTGAGGGTTTCCCCGGAATCCCCTCCCGGGAATGGGGAGCGATCCCGGAGTACGCCCAGGAAAGGTTTTCCCCTGGGAACCGGCCGAAAAACGTGCCTAGGCCGGGTACTAGAGCGGGGCGGGGAAGGCCTCGAGCACCTGATCTTCCCCTACGGTTCGGTCGAGGCGCTCTTCGAGGGAGGAGGCGCCGAGCCACGAGCCCAGGCTCTCGCCCCGCCCACCCGGGATCGAAGCGGTGTAGACCCTGAGCTGGTCGACGAAGCCGGCATCGAGCAGGGAGCTGCACAGGCGCGGTCCCGCTTCGAGCAGGACCCGTCTCCAGCCCTGCTCCCACATCCAGCGCAACACGGCTCGCAGGTTGAGGTGATGAACGTCATCTCCACGAATGCCGTGCACCCGCGCCCCGGCCTGGGCCAGGGCGGCTGCCCGCGCTCCGGAAGCGTCCGCGCCCACCACCGAGAGCAGGGTGACGGGGCCCGCCGCTTCGTCCGCTCGTGGGTGCAGGAGGCGCGCCTGTGGAGGGGTTCTCAAGGCGGTGTCGAGCACGACCCGGGCGGGTGGCTTCGAGGTGAGTTCCGGCGGACGCACACTGAGGCGCGGATCGTCCGCCAGGACCGTCCCGACTCCGGTCAGGATGACGTCGACGCGGGAGCGTAGGAGTGCGACCTCGGCGCGGGCCTCCTCTCCGCTGATCCATCTTCCCCCACCGATACTCTCGGGAGGGGTCAACTGACCGGTCAGGGTTTGGGCCCACTTGGCGATCACCCAGGGACGCGGGCGGCGCACCCGTTCGAGTTCGAGCCAACGCAGGAAGTGGGGACTGATCGTCCGCAGGGGGGCCGCGTTTTCGAGCAGTTGCACCTCGAGGCCTGCCTCGCGCAGCTCTTCGAGCCCCCGGCCGCGGTGGCGCAGGTCGGGATCGAGGCTACCGACAACCACCCTGCGAATCCCCCTCGCAACGATCGCTTCGGTACAGGGCGGCGTCTTTCCCTGGCTGCTGCACGGCTCCAGGGTGACCACGAGGGTGTCCCAACGTTCCCGGGGTACCCCACTCGCATCGGCGGAGGCGAGGGCCTCGACCTCGGCATGGGGTCCGCCCCAAAAGCGGTGGTAGCCCCGACCGATCACCTCGCTCCCCGCCAGGACGGCCGCCCCTACGCAGGGGTTGGGTGCCACCTCGAAGCGATGGGCCCGCGCCTCCGCGCCCAGCTCGGCCAGGAGCGCTCCCAGGGAAGGAGTGTCGAGGGGTTCGGTCAGTCTGCTCACCGGTTTCTCCAAGCCGACATCCTACTCGCAAGCGGGGCGAGGGGTCCGCCTAGAGGAGGCCTACGTCGCCCTTCCCCTGGAACCTTCCCCTGCCGGCCCCTTCCCTCACCCCCGCTCGGGTCGGAGAATGGCGGCCTATTCCCGACCCGTCGGGTTCCCAACCCTTCGGGTTCCCGACCCGTCGGAGTTCCAAGCACCCAAGCCCCACCCCAGCAGCATGTCCAAGGCTCCCATCCGCGTGGCGGTCACCGGCGCCGCCGGCCAGATCGGCTACTCCCTCCTCTTCCGCATCGCAGCCGGCGAGATGTTCGGCCCCGACCAGCCGGTCATCCTGCAGATGCTCGAGATCCCTGTCGAGGCCGCCATGAACGGCCTGCGCGGCGTGGCGATGGAGCTCGAAGACTGCGCCTTCCCGCTCCTGGCCGGGATGGTTCAGACCAGCGATCCGAAGGAGGCCTTCCGAGACGCGAATTGGTGCCTCCTGGTCGGTTCCAAGCCCCGCGGTCCGGGAATGGAGCGCGGGGACCTGATCCGCGAGAACGGCCCGATCTTCACGGGGCAGGGACGGGCGATCAACGAGGTCGCCTCCTCCGACGTGCGCATCGCGGTGGTCGGCAACCCCTGCAACACCAACTGCTTGATCGCGATGCACTCGGCCCCCGACGTGCCGCGTGAGCGTTTCAGCGCCATGACGCGTCTCGATCAGAACCGCGCCCAGGCCCAGCTCGCCGCCAAGGCGGGGGTCCCCACGACCGACGTTCAGGGCACCCTGATTTGGGGCAACCACTCCGCGACGCAGGTTCCCGACTACTCCCACGTCACCATCGGCGGCAAGCCCGCGGCCGAGGTGATCGGCGACGAGGCCTGGCTGCATGGTGAGTTCATCACCACCGTCCAGAAGCGGGGCGCGGCCATCATCCAGGCCCGGGGCAAGTCTTCGGCGGCCTCCGCGGCGAACGCCCTGATCGACCACGTGCGCAGTCTGACGCGAGCCACACCCGAGGGCAGCTGGAACTCGGTCTGTGTCCGTTCCGACGGGAGCTACGGTGTACCCGAGGGGCTGATCTGTTCCTTCCCGGTGCGCGCGGACGGCGCGGGGGGCTACTCGATCGTCCCGGGCCTCGAACTCGAGGGCTTCCTGGCCGAGAAGCTCCAGGCCACCGTGGCCGAACTCGAAAACGAGCGGGAGCTGGTCGCCGACCTGCTCGGTTAGGGCCCCTGGCTGGCCCGGGGCATGCTTTTCGCACCGGGTCGGCGTGCGCTCAGCGGGGCGTCTCGATGGAGTTCTCCACCAGGCGCCCCGCGAGGCCGAAGGAGCTGGCCCCCTCGACCCGTACGGGGACCAGCTCCCCGACGAGGGAGCGGGGTCCGCGCAGGGAGAGGGGCATGCCGGTCATCGTCCGCCCCAGGAGCATGCGCTCATCCCGCTCGGAGATCGACTCGATGAAAACGGGCAGGGTGCGCCCGACCTGGGCTTCGAAACGCCGCCGCTGGACCACCTCGGCGGTGGCGAGCAGGAGCTGGTTGCGCTCCTTTTTGACCGCTTCGGGGACGTCGTCCCGGGCCCCCTCCGCACGGGTGCCCGGCCTGGGGTCGTACTTGAAGATGTAGTTGACCAGGAACTGTTGCTCCTCGAGGAATGCCTGGGAGCCGGCAAAGTCCTGATCGGTCTCGCCGCAAAAGCCCACGATCCAGTCGCTGCCGAGCTCGATGTCGGGAACGACCTCCCGTAGAAGGTCCGCCCGGCGACGATAGAGGTCCAAGGTGTAGCCCCGTTTCATGCGCCGCAGCACCGCGTCCGAACCGGCTTGGGCCGGCAGGGGCAGAAAGCGATCCACCTTGTCGTAGTCGCGCAGGGCCTCCGCCAAGGCCCGCGTCACGTAGCTGGGGTGGAGGGTGATCAGGCGAATCCGCCGGAGCCCCTCGATTCCCTGCAGACGTTCGAGCAGGTCGGCGAGCCCCGGGCGGCCCTGCCGCCCGCGCAGGTGAGCCTGCCCCGCTGCGGGCCGATCGAAGTCCTCGCCGTAGCTGTTCACCGTCTGCCCGAGAAGCGTGAGGACCTTGACCCCCTGGTCGGCGAGCCAGCTCGCTTCGGCGACCAGGTCCTCGATCGTCCGTGAACGCACTCGACCGCGGGTGGTGGGCACGATGCAGTAGGTGCACGACAGGTCGCACCCGCGCATGATCGCAAGGTAGGCATGCTGCCCGCCGCGGTAGGTCTCCCCGCTGCGATCGACTTCGACGTCGCCGCTCATGTCGGTCGCCAAGACGCGCATCTCCCGCGGCATCCGCCCGGGTTCGGCGCGGCGCGCCCGCACCTGCTCGACCAAACTGGGGAGCAGGTGAAACTGCCGCGTACCCGCGACGAGGTCGACGTGGCCCGCACGCCGGAAGACCTCGCCCTCGACACGCTGGGCCATGCACCCCAAGAGGCCGATGATCAGGTCGGGACGCTGCTCCTTGGCGCGCTTCAGCTCCCCCACCCAGCTCCAGGTGCGCTCCTCGGCGTGGTCGCGTACCGAGCAGGTGTTGAAGAGCAACACGTCCGCCTCCTCCATCACATCGGTCACCCCGTAGCCCGCCCGCTGGAAGCGTCCCTCGACGAGCTCGGAGTCGTACTTGTTCATCTGACAGCCGAAGGTGACCACGTGTACCTTCGGCGCGCCGAGGCTCGTGGGTCCGGCCGGGGAGTGGTGGCGGGTCGTGGACATGGCTGGAAATGGGGCGGCAGTCTACCCCGATGTCGAGAGGCATCCGCGCGAATCGACCCCAGTCTCCGGGCGAAGGGCCCCTTTCAGGCCGAGCACGTCCCACTCGAATTCCTTTCCGCTCCGTTCCCAACAGAGGCTGCATCGTCCGCGACCGGGGGCGGGAAAGAGCCGAAACCACCCCTAGACTCCACGGTTGTTCCCGGCGACTCCAGTGCCACCACCGGATAGCCACACGAACGGAAACCTCGCCATGAAACGATTCAGCCCCCAAGCGGCCCCCCGCAGGGCCCTCTCGCTCGCCACGCTCTGCCTGGGCGCCCTCCTCTGCCAACCGGCCCTGGCCCAGGATCCCAAGCCTCCCACTCCCGCTCCTCGGCCGGCGCCCAAGCCGGATCCGAAGCCGGGTCCGGACCAGAAGCGCGTGGGAACGGACCGCCCCGTCCCCCCCGAGATCCTGAAGCGTTTCGACAAGAACAAGGACGGCAAGCTCGATGAGAAGGAGCGCGCGGCAGCCCGCGAAGCGATGCGCAAGCGCGGGGACGGTGAGGGGCTGCCCCCCGGACTGCGCAAGAAGATCCTCGAGCGCTTCGACAAGAACAAGGACGGCAAACTCGACGAGAGCGAGCGAGCCGCGGCCCGCGAAGCGATGCGCAAGCGCATGGAGAGCGGAGACCTGCCTCCCGAGCTGATGAAACGCTTCGACAAGAACCACGACGGCAAGCTCGATGAGAAGGAGCGCGCCGAAGCTCGCAAGGCGATGGAAAAGCGCCGCCGCGATGGAGGCGAGCTGCCCCCCGAGGTGATCAAGCGCTTCGACAAGAACCACGACGGCAAGCTCGATGAGAAGGAGCGCGCCGAGGCTCGCAAGGCCATCGAGAAGCGCCGCAATGGCGACGGTCCGCCCGAGAGAGGTCGCAGGGGGGATGGAGAGCACGGTCCCCGGAAGCGGAATGGGTCCCCTGACGACGGCGACCCGCGGGTCACGGACGGCGTCTGATCCCCGGCGTGCCACCACATCCCGACGTGCCACAGCGCAGTGCGGCCCGTCGCCCCCGGGCGGCGGGCCGCATCTCTAGACCCGGCCATTCACAGCAGGCGAAGCGCTGGATGCCCGGCGGGGGGAGAGCAGGCTTCAGCAGGCTCAGGCCTCAGCGCGCAAGCCATGCAAGACCCACGTAGGGGTTCGACCGATCGAGCGTCCCCCCAGGAGGACAGGCACCCTGCGGGGGACACCACCCCGCTCCCAGCCCCCCCAGCAGGCTGGGGCGCCCCGACCGGCCGTCCGGCAGGAGGCGCAGGGCGCCTCCCGCCAGCCGGCTGGCGCTCGCTCCGCGGGGGACAGCCGGCAA
>JALWOP010000234.1 GCA_027083445.1 Planctomycetota bacterium
GATGGGGGGGGGGCTGGAGTGCGCTCCCATTCCCCTCGATCCGGCCTCTCCGAGCAACCCAGAAGTAGACTCCTCCCATGGGATCCCCCCGGGAAGCCTGGCGCAGAGCGGCGAGCTTTGCGGAACTCTGCCGCCTGGCCGCCGCCTTCCTGCGTGGAGAGCTCGGCTGCTTCCCCGGCTGGGGCGCACCGGATACCGATGAGGAGACCGATCGCCTGGAGGGGGTGCTCCTGGCCGGCTGCGCGGCGGGAATCCTGCCCCTTGCCAGCCAAGAGGGAGGGGCAGGGACACTCGGCCACGACGGTCGCCCAGAGCAGCGCCGAGCTTTCCTCTGCGCCTTCGTCCAGGGCTTCGATCCCCGTCCCCTGGAAGCACGGGGGATCACGATCCTCGATGAAGCGGCGGAGGAGGTTCCCCTAGGGGTGAGGGGCGGGGAGGTCTTCCTCGCCCTCGGCCCGGGGGCTCGGGAGGCCGAGCTCGAAATCTTCCGCGAAGCCCTCTGCCCCGCAGGCCTGGCCGCCCTGGAGGCCGCGCGCTGGGTCAGCCTGGTCGATCTCACCTGGGGACGGAGGGATCATCTGTGGTCCGAGCTTGCCGCGGAACTCGGGACACGGTTTCCCTAGCGCCCTCTCGCAGCTTCCCATCCCTCCACGTAGTACCCTCCGGTATGGCCGACGACATCCTAGCCGCACAGATCTCCTCGTCCTCCCCGACCGAGACCTCCTCGCTCCCCCCTCGGGAAGAGGCCCCCGCCACGGCGGCCCGGGTCGCTCTCCTGCTGGCGATCGCCTGGCTCGCCACCGGAGCCCTCTTCAAGTTGCTCGCCGGCTCCCCCAACGACCTCCCGGACACGATCAAGGACTTCCCCTTGCTGCGTCCGGAGTGGACCTTTCGGCTTGCGATCGGCGTCGAGCTCAGCCTCTGCGCTCTGGCGCTGGTCCGCCCGCGGGTCGGTTGGATCCTGATCGTCCTGCTGTTCGGCTTCTTCGACTTCCTGCTCTACAAGATCACCGCGGCGGGGGAGACGAGCTGCGGTTGCTTCGGGGGCAATGCTCCTAGCTGGCTGAAGCCCCAGGTGATGATGGGCGTCGACTCGGTGCTCCTCCTCGGTGTGCTCTTCACGCGACCCTGGCGTAGCTTCGGCACGGCCCGTCCGACCCTGCTCCCCGTGCCCATCCTGACGGCTCTGATGCTCGCGGTGCTCATGCTGCTCCCCTGGCACTCGGGGTTCTTCCAGGTCGCCACGCCTCCC
>JALWOP010000235.1 GCA_027083445.1 Planctomycetota bacterium
ACGGGCCTCGCGGACCGAGGGGCACGCCGCCGGGGGTGGAGGGGGCGCCACCAAAGCGGCGGAAGGGTAGCGTGCGGAGCGAGGCCTGGCAAGCGGGTAACCGGGGAGCCCCGGGGGGGCTAGTGGGGGGTTTCCTCGTCTCCCCCGGTAGTTCACGATCCGGGGAAGCGCACCTGGCGCAGGGGCCCCCCGGCCCGCTTCCACACCAACCCCCTCCCCGGAAGACATGAGTGCACCTCGAGGCAATGCCCTGATCGGTCAGTCCGGCGGTCCCACCGCCGTCATCAACCAGAGCCTAGTCGGCCTCATCGAAGGTTGCCTCGCTGCCGAGCCCATCGGCGAGGTCTATGGGGCATTGAAGGGGATCGACGGCGTACTGAACGAGAACCTGATCAACCTGGGGCTCGAGTCGCCCGCCGACCTCGAGCGGGTGGCCGTCACCCCCGGAGCGGCCCTGCGCTCGGTCCGCAAGAAGCCCTCCCACGAGGATTCGGTGCGGGCGCTCGAGGTTCTGCGCCGCTACGACGTGCGCTACTTCTTCTACATCGGAGGCAACGACTCGGCGGAAGCGGCGCACCTCTTGAACGAGGTGGCCGTCGAGGAGGGCTACGATCTGCATCTCATCCACGTCCCCAAGACGATCGACAACGACCTCTTGGAGACCGATCACTGCCCCGGTTACGGATCCGCCGCGCGCTTCGTCATCCAGGCGCTCATGGGGGACAACGAGGACAACCGCGGCCTGGGAGGGGTCAAGATCGACGTGATCATGGGGCGCAACGCCGGTTGGCTCACCGCCGCGGCCTCCCTGGCTCACTGGGGGGAGGGGGAGGGGCCCCACCTGATTTATCTGCCCGAGGTCGACTTCACCTGGGAGGGTTTCCTCTCGGATCTGGAACGGGTCTATGGGGAGTACGGCCGCTGCGTGGTCGCCGTCTCCGAGGGGATCCACACCCCCGACGGTGTGCTCGTTGGCGAGGCCAAGGAGACGGATGCCTTCGGGAACGTTCAGCTTTCGGGAACCGGGTACCTGGGGGATCGTTTGGCGGGTAAGGTGCGAGAGCTGCTCGGTTCCCACGTGGAGGGCAAGCTCCGCGTGCGGGCCGACACCTTCGGCTATCTGCAACGCTCCTTCCACGGTCTGGTTTCCGAGGTCGATGCCGCGGAGGCGCGGGAGGTCGGGCGCCAGGCGGTGCGCATCGCCACGGGTGGCGAGGTGACGAGCGGCTCGGTCATCCTCGTCCGCGAGGAGGGCTCCGAGTACCACATCCGCTACGAATCGTGTCCCCTCTCCAAGGTGGCCCACGAGACCAAGTCGATGCCACCTGAGTTCCTCGCGGGAAGCGCCGGGGTCACCCCCGCCTTCCTCGACTACCTGCGGCCCCTGGTGGGAAGGATTCCAGACCACGGGCGCCTGGCGGATCATCCCGTTCCCCGCCGGGGCTGACCCGCGTCGGTCGGGCCGCACGCCCCGGCTCTCCCAAGGCGCCGGCCGGCACACGATCAACAGTCGTAGCGTGCCGGGTGGGTGCCGGGAGCGGGGCCTGCCAGCGGCAAAGGTAACCCGTGCGTCAAGCTGCACTTGGGGCTGGATTCGGGGCGCGCTGGAGCGGAGGCCCATGACGGCTTCGCGCGGGCCAACCCTCACCTCTGCGGCAGAATGTCGCAGAGATCCGGCAGGTGGGACTTGCCCGCCCAGGCCGCACCTCGAAGGCTCGCGGCTAGCCCTTGCGCCCGTTTACCGCCGCCATTCCCGCGCCTATGATACCGGCGACCATGCCCGTACCAGCCCCACGATTCGCGTGAAGGAGATCCAAGTAGAGATCGCCGACGAGCCCGGAGGTCCGACCCCCGAGGCCGGCTCCACCCCGTACCAGAACCTGTGGATCCCCCTGGTTTTGGTCCCGGCCGGCATCGTCATGGCCATCGTGCTGATCGTGGCGCTCTTCGGCAATCTGGCCGGAGGCGAGCGTACCCCCGCGGAGAACCTGGAGCTGGTGGCGGGAGGCGGCAAGAACGAGCGCACCCAGGCTCTGATGGCCCTCACCGTTCAGCAGAACGAGAACCTGCGGGCACGCCAGAGGGGGGAAGAGCCCCCCTGGGAGTACGGAGAGGGCTTCGAGGAGCGGGTCCAGGCGGTGCTGGATGGGCTCGCCGAGGACGATCACTCGACCCGGATCACCCTTGCCAATCTGCTCGCCGGACTGGGCAACTCCGCTGCGGTCCCCGAACTGATCCGCACGTTGTCCCTGGACGAGGGTGACGATCCGGGGGCCAAGCTGCGCTTTCGGGCCCTGGAGGGGCTCGGTCTATTGGGCGATGGGCAGGCGACCGAAGCGGTCCTGCCCTTCCTTTCGAGTGACCAGGTCCTGCTGCGGGTGGTGGCCGCCTCCGCCCTGGCCAATCTCCCCGGTGAGGGGGTTCGAGAGGCGCTGATCGGGGCCCTGGGCGATCCCTCCCTCTTGGTGCGAGGGACCGCTGCCTTCTCCCTGGCCAAGCTCGACCCACCCGGGTACGAGGCCGCCGAGGTCCTGGTCTCGATGACCGGCACCGAGGTCTACGAAGCCGCCCGTGAGGCGGATCCGAGCCTCTTCACCCGGGCGGAGGATGTTTCGCACAACCGGATCAAGGCCCTTGCCTTCCTCGCCCATCTCGGTCGAGACGAGGACTGGCAGGTGATCGCCTCCCTACGCGAGGATCCGGACCTGAATGTGAGGGACCAAGTCCTGACCCTGCTGGCGGACCGCGATGCGGACAAGCCCTGAAGGAGCGTTCCATGACTGATCAAGACAAACAGCCCACTGGCGACCAGTCCATTGGCGACAAGGCGAAGCCCCAGTCCGCGCCGCTCGTCCGAGCACCCCTGCGCGGGGAGGTGCCGCGCCGCGGCTTGCTTCTGACCGCCTGGTTGATCTTTGGTGCCGGCGTGACGGGGATGGTGGGCGCCATGACGCGCTTTCTCTTCCCCAATGTGCTCTACGAGCCCCCCCAGGAGTTCAAGGCCGGCTTCCCGGCGGAGTATGCGATCGACGCGGTCGATACCCGCTACAAGGCATCCAACGCGGTCTGGATCATCCGCGAATCGAAGGGCTTCTACGTGCTTTCCACGGTCTGCACCCACCTGGGTTGCACGCCCAACTACCTGGTGGCCGAGGAGAAGTTCAAGTGCCCTTGCCACGGATCCGGTTTCATCAAGAGCGGCATCAACGTCGAGGGTCCCGCTCCGCGCCCGCTCGAACGCTTCAAAATCACCCTGGCCGAGGACGGCCAGCTCTTGATCGACAAGAACACCAAGTATCAGCAGGAGAAGGGGCAGTGGGGTCTGCCCGGCTCCTATCTCGAATACGTCGGCTGATCCCCTGATCGATTCCAAGACCGAGGATCCCCCCCCAGCAGCCGCCTGATGGACAAGCTTTTCAAGTACATCACGAGTACCCAGATCTGGCGCTCGATCTTCCGGCACGGATACCCGGACACTCCGCGCAACCGGACTCTGGCCGTGCTCTCGAATGTGGTCCTGCACCTTCACCCGGTGAAGGTGCGCCGCAGCGGAATCCGTCTCTCCTATACCTGGTGCATGGGAGGGCTGACCTTCTTCCTGTTCCTGATCGAGACGATTACGGGCCTGCTCCTGATGTTCTACTACCGACCAACCGCCGAGTTGGCCTACCAGGACATCTTCGCCCTAAGGGAGCACGTGCCCATCGGGGTCATGCGCGAGGTGCACCGTTGGTCGGCGCACCTGATGGTGATCACGGTCTGGTTGCACATGTACCGCGTCTTTCTGACCGGCTCCTACAAACCGCCCCGGGAGTTCAACTGGAACGTGGGGGTGATCCTGCTGGTGATCACTCTCCTGCTCTCCTTTACGGGCTATCTCCTGCCGTGGGACCAACTCGCGGTCTGGGCGATCACCGTCGGGACCAACATGGCCCGCGCGACGCCCTTCCTCGGCCATGAAGGTCCAGGGGCAGCCCTGATCAGCTTTGGAGGCCTGGACTTCGTCCATGCCGGTGATGACGTGCGCTTCGGTCTCTTGGCCGGACGTTTCGTGGGCGAGGCGGCGCTCTTGCGCTTCTATGTCTTGCATTGCCTCGGTTTTCCCCTCGTTGCCGCGTGCCTCATGGCACTGCACTTCTGGCGCGTCCGCAAGGACGGCGGCATCTCCGGCCCTCTGTAGCCCTGCGACCCGGTAGCTCTTCGAAATGGGCCAACTGATCAAGGACCTCGCGAACCTGTTCGCGGAACCGACCCGTTACAGCCTGCTCACCAGCGCCTTGCTCGCGGTGACGCTGATCTTCCGCAAGAAGCTCACCCAGCCGATCGTCTTCCTGGCGGTCATGGTGGGGATGACGGCCTTCTTCGTCTTCGCTTGGCCCGATCCGAACTTCAACGCGATCATCACCAAGCCGGACAACGTGCCGATTCTGATCCTCCTGGTGACGGTGATCTTTTTCACCTGGCTCGCCCTGCGACGTGCCGTCATCAACGATGAGCGCACCAAACGCGGGGAGCCGACCCTCGAGGGCGAGCTCGGCAACAAGAAGGTCTTCACCTGGCCGGACCTGGTTTACACCGAGCTGATCTGCATCGTGCTCTTCCTTGCGGCACTGATGGTCTGGTCGATTCTGATCCAGGCGCCGATCGAAGAGCCGGCTTCCCAGGCACGGACCCCCAACCCCTCCAAGGCGCCCTGGTATTTCCTGGGCCTCCAGGAGATGCTCGTCTACTTCGACCCCTGGATCGCAGGGGTGTTGCTGCCGAGCTTCATCATCATCGGGCTCTGCGCCATCCCCTACCTGGACACCAACCCCAAGGGGAATGGCTACTACACCTTTGAGGAGCGACCCTTTGCGGTGACCTTCTTCATGGTCGGCTTCCTCTTGATGTGGGTCTCGCTGGTGATCATGGGCACCTTCCTGCGGGGACCCAACTGGTCCTTCTTCGGGCCCTTCGAGTACTGGGATCCACACAAGTTGCAACCGATGGTCAACGTGAACCTGTCGGTCTTCTTCTGGGTGGATCTCTTGGGAATGGAGCGTCCGACCTCTCCACTCCTGAGGGAAGCGCCGGGAATCGTGCTCCTTGGCGGCTATTTCCTGCTCTTACCACCCATCCTAGGCAAGACCCTATTCCGCCGCATGGCCAAGGAGATGGGGCCTGCCCGGTTCAACGTGATGATGCACCTGTTCCTCTGGACAGCCTTGGTGCCCATCAAGATGGTCCTGCGCTGGACCGTGAGCTTGAAGTATTTCGTCGGTCTTCCCGAGTGGTTCTTCAACATCTGACGCTCGACACGCTCCCCATCC
>JALWOP010000236.1 GCA_027083445.1 Planctomycetota bacterium
GACCTATCCAGTACGGCGGGGGGGGACTCGCCCCTCGATGGGCGCTCCGCGGTCGCGGCGGATTTCGACGGGGACGGAGACCTGGACCTGTTCATTCACAACCTCCAGCGCGCGCGGCATCAGCTTTACCGCAACGAAGTTGGAGGACGTTCGCTCGAACTGCGGCTGGTGGCGCGGCAGAGTCAGTGGGAGGCGATCGGTGCCGAGGTCACGGTCGAGGGACCGCGGGGTCCGGTGACCCAGGTGCTGGCCCGGGGCGGGGGCTTTGAGAGCTGCTCTCCTCCGGAGCTGGTCTTCGGGCTGGGGAGCGCGCCGGAGGCCGCGGTGACCGTGCGCTGGCCCTCGGGGTTCGTTCAGAAACTCGGCCCACTCTCCCCCGGTCGCTACCGGGTGACCGAGGGGGAGGATGGGGTCAGCTCCCTGCCCATGGCGGGGACGCGTCTCCCCGATCCCTGGCCGCCGGGGCTCAAGCTCGGCCTGGGTGCGAAGCTCCCCGAACTGGTCCTAGAGGACGAGAGCGGGGCGCCCCTCCATGTGGATCCCGCCGAAGAGGCCCAGGGGGGACGCCTGTTGATCGCTTTCTGGGCGAGTTTCTGCGGTCCCTGCCGGGGGGAGCTGGGCCTCTTGGCGCGACTCGACGCGCGGGAGGACACCACCGTGCTGCCGATCAGTGTCGATGTGCCGGCGGATCGACCGGCCGCCCTGGCCCTCTTGAAGGAGCTTGCCCCGGGTCTGCGTCCCCGCTTCCTCACCCTGGACGAAGAGAGCAACCGGGGCATGGACGAACTGATCGATCTCATGCGTCTCCCCGTGCCCACCACCCTGGAGGTGGATGCCGAGGGCCGGGTGCGCGCGATCCACCGCGGCCCCCTCGAGGACCCAGGAGAGGCGGTGCCTTCGGGACGGTGAACCCCGATGTCCCCTTACCTCTGCAATATCGGGGTGAAGATCAAATCCCGAGGGGGGTGTCCAAGGCCCCCCTCCCCTGGTTAATCTCATGGCCGGGCTGGCGGGGATCCGATGAACTGGAGGTTCCCCTCTGCCCCCCTCGTCCCGCATCGAGACTCCCGCGCCCCGATCATGCATCGCACCCCCCGTCCCAAGCACTTCGCCCTTCTGATTCTCGGTTGGCTTGCCGCCTGCGCGAGCCCACAGGGGCCCTCCATCCCCAAGTTGGCCGGGGAGATCAACTCGACCCTGACCGAGGAGGCCGAGACGGTCATCGTTCCGGGGGACACGCTCAATCTGCGTGCCATGAGCCTGACAGCGATGCAGCCGGTGCAATTCGACGTCGAAGTCGTCGTTCAGCCGGACGGCAAGATCGTTCTACCGGGGGCGGGAGCGCAGGATGTGGCCGGTTTGACTCCCGAGCAGCTCACCACGCACCTCGAGGAGGCCCTCAGCGACGACTTGCCTGCGGGGTCCAAGGTGGCTGCCAACATCACCCAGGCAGCGCCGCGCACGATTCACGTCATCGGTGCGGTCAAGCACTCGGGCCAGTACGTCCTGCCGCCGGATGGCCACATGACTCTGGTCGAGGCCTTGGCGGAGGCCGGGGGTGTCGGTCACTACACCGCCTACTTGGGTAAGACGACCCTCGTGCGGTGGGATCCCATCCACCAAAAGCAGAAATCTTGGGTCATCGATGCCCGCGAGCGTTGGTGGAGCGCCGAGGAGGCCATCCTCCTGCAGCCCAACGACATCCTCTACATTCCGGATACGCCCATCGTGCGGGTGAACCAGTGGATCGATTACTTCATCATCCGCAACATTCCCTTCCCCCGCTTCATCATCCCTGCCCCCTAGAATCGTATGGACCCCATGTTCTCCGACCCCGTCGAGGAGGAGGAGGGTTCCTCCCTCGATCTCAAGGTCCTGGTCCTCTACGGCCTCTTCCGGTCCAAGACCTGGGTCCTCTTCCTGACTGGATTGGGCCTGGTCGGAGGGCTCGTGGTGGGCGCTTCGATGCCCAACGAGTATCAATCCGAGGCGCGGCTGCGCTACGTTCCTGGTGAACGTGACAAGCTGACCGACGACGACCTGGCGGGGATCGAGAATGTCGATCGGCGGGGTGCGGCCCCGGGCATCACCGACGAGATCATGCTGCTGGAGAACCCGCTCATCTACCAGCGGGTCGCTGCCGAGGTCGGGCCGGCGAAGATCCTCGACATCCCCGATCCCGCGGAGATGGATACCGACAGCACAGCGCTGCCGGCGCGCGTGATGCACGCCTTGCAGAGCTACCTGCTCAAGCTGCGCAAGAAGACCATCGTCGAGGACAGCCCCAAGGCGAAGACCGCGGCTTGGCAGAAGCTGCGCGCCTCGACGCAGCTCCTCACCGTGCGCAATGCCGCGACGATCCGGGTGCTGGTGCGTAGCTACTCCCCCGAACGGGCGCAAGAGCTCTGTGGAGCACTCGTGCAGGCCTTCCAGGAGCGTCACCGTGAGGTCTTCAGTGCGGAGGCCCGTCTCGAAGACCAGCGCAAGAAGGTGGCGGAGGCCCGTGAGGCTTACCAGAAAGCCGAGAGTGAGTGGAATGACTACCGCAGCACATGCGGGGTGTTCGACTACGAGGCCGAAAGGGAACGTAACGAAGCCGCTCTGCAGTCGATCGACGAGAAGCTCGAGCTCCACAAGACGGAGATGCTCAAGCTCAAGGCCAGCATCCACCGCTACCAGGAGCACATCGCGACCCTCGAGCCGCTGATCGATGTCTACGTCGAACCGGTGATTGGGCCCAATCCTGAGTACCAAAGGCTGTCAGAGCAGCGAGCCGACCTCCTCGCCGAGAAGACTCTGCTGGTCGAAGGGAGCTTGTCGACCCGCCAGGTCGAACTGCGCCGGGAGGAAATCGAGAAGCAACTGGAGAAACTCCAGAAGGTGCTCGACGAGACACCCCCGGTCAACACGATCATCCCCGCGCGCACGGAGCGCCGCACCAACGAGGAGTACACCCAGACCCAGGCCCAACTCCTCGCACTACAGGCGGAGCTCGACGGCGTCATCGCCGAGATCGACCGTCTCGAGGAGAGCCGCAAGGCCAAGGGCGAGGAGCGGGAGCGGATTGCGGAATGCAAGGACAGCCACTTCATGCACCGCACCGAAACCGAAAACGCCAAGAAGGACCTGGAGTATCAGCAGGAGCAGCTCGCCAAGCTCGAGAAACTGGCCATCGCGGAGATGAAGGGGGCCTCGGCGCTCAAGCCCTACTGGGAGCCGACCCTACCCCTGACCAAATCCGGTCCCAGCCGCCTGGGTCCGCTCCTGGCGGGGATTGCCCTTGGCCTGGCCCTGGGCATGCTGCTGGCGATCCTACGCCAACTCCTCGACTCTCACTTGCGCTACCCCGAGACCCTCGAGCGGGCCTTCGGCCTGCGGGTGATCGGTGTGGTGCCCGAGAGCCGCCGTCTGCGCAACCTGCCCAAAGAGCAAGACCAAGACGCGGCCTGACATGACGCCTCAGCGTCCCAACTTCGGCGCTTCCGCGCCGCTGCAACAAGCCATCGAGGGCATCCAGCCCCTGGCCGAAACGATCTGGTCGAACCTCGCTCTCTTGAGCCAGGGAAGGCAGCACACCCGCATCCTCTTCACCAGCACCGAGGAGCGGGCGGGAACCACCCTGGTGGCGGCGGCGACAGCCTTTGGGTTGGCGCGCAATACCCGCTCGGACGTAACGGTCGTCGAGGCCAATCTCGCGCGGCCCGCCCTCTCGGCCTACCTCGGGACGAAGGCGACCCCCGGGCTCTCGGACCTGCTCGTCGGCCAGGCTCACCTGGACGACTGCCTGCACCTCGTCCCGGGCTGCCTCTCCTTGGCGGCGATGCCTGGGGGCACGTCGCGCGAAGTGATCGCCGGTGAGTTCGCCGCTCCAGGTGCGCGGGACATGTTGGAGACCGTGGCCACGCGCACCCCCTTCGTCATCTTTGACGGTCCGCCGCTCTTGACGCATCCCGAGACGCGGGATCTGTTGCAGCATGTCGATGGTGTCGTCTTGGTGCTCCGGGCCAGGACGAGCAAGAAGTCGAGCGCGCGTCAGGTCATCGAGCGCATCGAGGAGGCCGGTGTCGAGGTCGTCGGTTCGGTCTTGAACCGCTTCAAGCGCGACGCCCCCTTCGGCTCGACGACCTAGCGCGAGGTCATTCCCGTGTTCCGGCCTGGGGGCCGCTCCTCAAAGCGCATGCAGATCGGCTTGCACACCTAGGCGTTCGAGATCGGCTCCGATCTCCTCGCGGTAGATCGGGTTCATGATCACGACATGCCGTGGCTTCCAGGCGACCGTCTCTTCGGGAGCGATGATTGGATGGCCGCTGCCGGCGACGAAACGCCCGTGTTTGGCCGGGTTGATGTCCACCACCGCGCCTACTCGCTCCCCCGCGCCGAGCGTCGAGAGAAACCCGGTCGCCTTGCTTCCCGACCCCCAGAGCAGGATCGGTCCCTGGGCCTGGGTCAAGAAATCGTGCCAGTGGGCGATCGAGGCGCGACAGGTTTCCCGGAAGGCGGCCACGGCACTGCGAATGCGGGCGCGGTCCTCGGGAACGGATGCCTGGCCCGAGTCGGTATGGGCGAGGAGCTGCACGTACTGATCGCCATAGACCGGCTCCAGTGAGCGCAGCCTGAAGCCGTGCCTTTTGAAGAGACGGCCTAGGGATCCGGGGGTGAAGTAGGAGCAGTGCTCGTAGTAGACGTCCCAGAATGCACCCTCTTCCAGGATACGCAGGGTGTCGGGGACCTCGATGAAGACGAAAGCCGAGCGCAGGTTGGCCCGCACCTGGCGTGCGAAGGCAGCGACCTCCGGCAGGTGCTCCAGGGTGTGGCGGCAGGCGAGAAGGTCGCAGTCGAGGTCTGCGTGAGGAGCTCCGTAGTGTTCCTTCCGAAAGGAGAGGCCGCCGCCGGCTGCGTGATCGACTCGGCCGGCGGTGGAACTGGGGTCGATCCCGATGCCGCATGAGCCCGAGAGGCGGCAGAGGAGCTCTAGAAAATCTCCGCGCCCGCAACCCACTTCGACTACGCAGCCCCGTTCGAGGCCTGTCCGGGCGATCAGTGCCCGGGTCATCTCTTCAAGCCAGCCACGAAAGGTTCCCGAGCAGCCCTGGGTCTCCTCGTAATCCTCGCCGTAGTCGAGGCGCTCTTGCTCGAAGGCCGCGTTGAAGAGCATTCCGCAGCTTTCGCAGTGCGCCAGCGCCAGATCTCCGGTCGGGAAAGCCCGCGCCGAATCGGGACTGTCCAAGAGAACGCAGGAGTGGACGGGGATGCCCGCGACGGAATAGAAGACCTCGGGGTTCGGATCGCCGCAGGCGGGGCAGGGTCGGCCTGCGGGGGAGGGGAC
>JALWOP010000237.1 GCA_027083445.1 Planctomycetota bacterium
AATCCACCCCTCGAAAAAGAGGATGACGCCGTCCATCCGCCCGTCGGGGTCGAAGAAGGTGCCGCCACGTTGCAGGCTGGGCGTCAACTCCTGTTCCGCCCAGCGCAAGACGGCCTCGAAAAGAGGGTGGCCGAAGGAGACGAACTCGGCCTGTGATTCCCGCATCGCCAGGTCTTTGTCGAACGTGATCAGCGGGTAGCGGCGTTGTAACAGACCAAAGCGACGCCGGAACTCGTCGGTATCGGCAATCGTCCGCAACGGATGCGGGACTCGCTCGACGATGAAGTAGCCTTCGCGTCCCATATCCCGGCGGGGGCGAATCCTCCCACCCAGTCGCGCCCAGGCTTTCTGGAAGAAGGCTTGGGTATATTCTGGAATCAGGCGTTGTTCGCGGGCGCGGGTGTTCATCTCTTGGATGCGGGTGTAATCAATGTAACGGGTAGCCAGGCTCTCTCCCAGTATGGCACGGATGGAACGCAGGTACTCCTGATCAACGTGGATTTCGATGTCGCGCAGGATGTCGTCCAGGGTGCGGGCGTTGGCGGCGGCATCGGTGAGGAGTTGAGCCAGGTTGTGGCCTGGGAAAAGTTCGTCCACCACATCGAAGACTCGATCGCTGCCCAGGGCGGCGCGGATTTCGTCTAACTTCTCGAACAGGCGGTTGAGGACGCGCCCTTCGCGTGTGTCGGCGGCCACCAAGTTGAAGATCGTCACCTCACGGGTCTGCCCGTAGCGGTGAATGCGCCCCATACGCTGTTCCAAGCGGTTGGGATTCCAGGGGATGTCGTAGTTGATCATCAGGTGGCAGAATTGAAGGTTGATGCCTTCACCGGCGGCCTCGGTAGCGACCATCACTTGGGCCTCGTTCTTGAAAACCTTTTCGGCCTCGATGCGGGCCTTCAAGGGAAGCCCGCCGTGGATGGTGCAGACGGTGTAGCCCCAATCGCGCATACGCCGTTCCAGATAGTCGAGGGTGTCGCGCGACTCGGTGAAGATCAGGATCTTCTCGCCGGGTTCGGTCTCCTGAAGCCGGTCGAGCGCGTCCCGGAAGTGGCGCAATTTGACCTCATCCCCTTGCTCGATGATCTCCCTGGCCTGCTGGAGGAGGGTTTCCAGGGTACGGATTTCGGCGTCCAGTTCGGCGCGGTTCTCGGCGACGCTGAGCGTCTCCCACAGAGCCTCCTGCGCCCAGCGCTCCTCCTCGCTCATCTCCTCCACTTCGTCGAGTGAGAGCGAGAGTTCGGACG
>JALWOP010000238.1 GCA_027083445.1 Planctomycetota bacterium
ATACTCAAGTAACGGGTATGGGAATGCGATAGCCGAATATGAAGATACTTGCCATACGCGGGGCGAATCTTGCTAGTTTGGACGGTGAATTCTGCATAGATTTCACCCTACCTAGCTTTTCACAAAACGGCTTAATTGCCATTACAGGGGCAACAGGTTCGGGTAAATCGACCTTGCTGGATGCCCTTTGCCTCGCTCTATTCAGTAAAATTCCTCGCTTGCCGACTCGCAGTAGCCAAACTTTAATTGGTCGAGCGGATGAAGATAGTAGCCAACGGCTTGGCAGCCATGATGTGCGGCATATATTGCGACGCGGTACGGGTGAGGGCTATGCTGAGGTGGATTTTGTCGGTATTGATAAAAAACATTATCGAGCCAAATGGACAATACGCCGTGCTCGTAAGCGTCCCGATGGGCGATTTCAGAATCCAGAGCATCACATCATTTGCTTGCAAAATGATAAATCACTGGGACGCACTCGAACCGAAGTCGAGCAAATTATTATTGAAAAACTAGGCTTGAATTTTGACCAATTTAGGCGTTCAGTATTGCTTGCTCAAGGCGATTTTGCCTCTTTTCTCAAGGCGGATGCGGCTAGCCGTTCCCGTTTATTGGAAATAATTACTGGCACAGAAATTTATGGCGAAATTTCTCGCCTAGCCCATCAACGTAGCAATGAAGAAAAGCATAAATTAGAGCAATTAAAAACCCGCTTGAACGAATACGATACGCTGGATTCAGAGGCGAGAGCTGCTTTGCAAGAACAGCAGCAAAGCTATCAAGCAAAGCAAAAACAGCAGCAAGCAATTCAAAAACAATGGCAAGAGCAAGCAAAATCCATTCACGATTTATTAGGCTTACGTCAACAGTATCAACAGGCTAGAGAGGATTACGATAAACAACAGCAAGCATGGCAAACCAAACAAGCCGAGCGAGACGAGCTTGAACAAATACGCCAATTAGAAAATTTACGCTTGCCTTTGCAACGCTATGATGATGCCAAACAAGCCGAGCAAGATACGCAAAAAGCTTTGCAGCAATGCCAAAAAAAGCTCGAACAAACCAAGGGACAGTTGCAGGCTTTAGCCCCACAAATCAGCACGGCATTGGCAAATTTTCAGCAAGCAGAAACGTACTATCAACAAGCCCAGCCTGATTTACGCAAGGCATATCAGCTTGATTCGCAAATTCAACAGGCTCAAAAAACACACGCCAAACAACAGCAAGATTTGCAGCAGCAACAGC
>JALWOP010000239.1 GCA_027083445.1 Planctomycetota bacterium
GTGCTGAGCGAGCGTTTTCTAGGGCTGGGGGGAGCGCCTCCCCTGGAGGCGGGGGGGCTGGCCGCCCTGCGTCGGGAGGCCGAGCGCCTGGCGCGGGCCTATCCGGCCGGTGGTGCCCGCGGCGCCGAGGTGATCCTCCTCGGCGGCAGCGCCGCCAACCTCGCCTGCCTGGAAGGGGGGCTTGCCCGCTTCGACCACCGCCGCGTGGAGGGGGCGCGGGTCAGCGCCGAGGGGGCCCGGTCGTGGGCCGCTCGGCTGGAGGGCCTCTGCCTCGCAGAGCGCCTCGCGTCTCCGATCGAGAAGGAGCGCGCTCCGATCTTGCCGGCGGGCCTGGTTTGCATCGCGGTCGTCTTGGAGCGGCTCGGGGCCGGCGTGGCGACCGTTTCGGGCCGTGGATTGCGCTACGGAGTGCTCGCTGAACTCCTCGCCTGAGTCGGGTTCACCCGATCGGGGATGGATGCCGATGGGGGAGAGATGCTTCGAGGCCTCGTCTGCATGCTTCTCGCCCTGCCGGTCCACGCCCAGGCCAGGGGGGGAACGGCGTCGGATCTAGGCCGCGTGCGGGTGCCCGCGCGTCAGGCCGGCGGGGCCGTGGGGCTTCCCACTGGCCGTTGGGACGGGGGGATCTGGAGGCGCACCCTGACGGAGACGCGGGAACGGCGGGTCGAGGAGTGGATCCTCCCACCGCCCCTCTCCGGGAATGGCGAGCTCGCGGAGCGGGCGCGGATTCAGTTCCCCGTGGGGAAGCGCCCGAATGGGCCTGCGCCGCTGGTGGTCGCCTGGCACTCCATGGGACGTAGCGAGGCGGAACCCTTCGCCGAAACCGACCTGGCGGCCGAATGCGCGCGCCGGGGTTGGATCCTGGTCGCTCCCTACGGTCTGGTCGCGGAGAGCGCCGGGCAGGAGTCTGCCCAGGCTGCTCTGGTGGCCCTACTCGGCGAGCTTTCCAGGCGCGCCCCCTACGACCGGCGACGCATCTACTTCATCGGCCGGCGCTTCGGAGCGCTTTCGGCCCTCTCCTACGCTCTCTCCCACCGGGATCCCCGCGAGCCGAGGGTCGCCGCACTCCTGTGCGACACACCGGTCCTGGACCTTGCACGGGAGTATCGGCAGGGAAACGAACGCCTGCGTGTCGCCCTCGAATCACTGCTCGGCGGTGGACCGGAGGGAAGAGAGGAGCTCTACGCAGCCTCCAGCCCCGCGCTGCGCCTTCCCTCGGGGCTCATCGATCCGGAGGCCCCCATCGTCCAGCTCGGCGAGACGGCGCTGCTGCTGCACCTGAACCTCGCAGCGGAACCCCGCCGGGTCGAAGAGGGGCTCGAGTTGGCGCGCTTCCTTGCCTTCAGGGGGGGGCGGGTGATCGAGGAGCTCTCCTTCGATCCCTCCTGCCCCGAGGGGTGGGGGAGCCTCGCCCTGGGCCCGGCCCTGGATGCCCTGGGACGGTGGGTCCTCGAGGAGGCGCCCCAGCGCATCGACCTGTGTACCTATCGCCCTGCCCGCTTCGGTGCCCTCGATCTGCTCGCCGTGGACGGCGAGGGACCGGCGCGACTCGAAGTGGAGATCGAGCCTGGAAGGGTCGGCCTCCGGGGTAGTCGCGGCCTCGAGTGCTACGCCATCGACCTTCCCGCCGCGGGGATCGATCCCAGCCGAACCGTGGAACTCGACTGGTCGGATGGGGGAGAGGCGGGTGGCGATGCCTCCGGGGACCGCGTCATCCTGCGTGGCTACCTCTCGCGGCCCGCGGAGGTGCGCATGAACGGTGAGATTCTGCCCTGGGCCTGGAACAGCGAGCGGGCGGAACTCGAACTCCTTCTGCCGGGGTGGTGCAGTGGCCGCGTCACGGTCTTGCCCCTGGGGGTGCAGGAGGGCGAAGGCCCATCGACGGAGCGGGCCGGTCTCCCCGCAAGAGAGCCGCAGGCGAGATAGGGGCGGCAAAAAAGGGGGCCGGCAAGGGCGAACCCTTGCCGGCCCGAGGGAGAGAGAAGTTCCTGGAGAGCTTCCCTGGGCTGCCGTGCCGCTTGCAAAACACCGCAGCCCCTCACCAGGACGCAGGAATCATAGGGGGTCGAGAGCCGGCATGCAAGCGCAGCCGAGGGTTTCTTTGAAGGGGAGTGCCGGGCGCGGACCCATCCCCGGCAACATCCATCCCGGCAAGGAACGGAGCCAACGCAGAGGGCCGGCAAGGGGAACACCTCACCGGCCCAAGGAGAGAAAAAAGGAGAGAGATGGGCCGGTAAGGGGGAAACCTCACCGGCCCGAGGGAGAGAGAAGTATCTGGCGAGCTTCCCGGGTACCGAACCGCTCGCAAAGTACGGTACCTCTCGCCAGAACTCACATGCGCGAGCGGCACGAATGCCGCTCACTCGCAAGAATAGGGCCTGGCCCCGGATACGCAAGGGAAACGGCCTCTTTTGTTGGCCTTGCCGAGATGTCATGCAGCCCGTTGGCCGGGGAAGCGCAGGAGAGGCAGGTAGACCCTGAGAGCGCCCTCCTCCAGGCGGAGTTTCGCCCCGTGCACGGTGCAGCGCTCGCGGAGTTCCCGAAAGGAAGACTCCCCGGGTAGGTCGTAGCGGGGCCACTCCTCACGCTCGGCGCACAGGCAAAGCTCGTCGTCCAGGATGCTGACCGACAGGTGGAGCGGCCCTGCTTGCGGAGCGATGCGGGTGAGCAGGAGCAGGAGGGAGAGCAGGGCGCCCGGTTCCAGGGAGAGCCGTCGCTGATCCGCATCTCCCCGGATGTGTAGGTGCTCCTCGCTCGGGGCGGCATCACCCAGGGCGAAGAGCGCCCCGTGGAGGGTGGCGGCGGCAGCGCCCTCCGTGCGGTAGCCCGCGGACCGTAGGAGTAGGTCGGCGGCCTGCTCCGCCCCCTGCTCGAGGACGCGCTCCCGTTCTTCGAGTTCTTCCAACCGTGACTGCGCCAGTCGTGATTGCTCGTGAGCCAGGTGTTCGAGCAGGTGGCGCAGGTCGGCCAGGTCCGCCGTGGGGGGAGTGTGTGTCCCCGGGGGTACCTCCGGGCCGGGCAGGGCTGGATGGAGCAGGTCGAGGGGGCTCGCCCCTTCCTCCCCCTCGTCGACCAGGACGAAGGTGAAGAGCAGCGCCTCGAGGGCGTCGAGCAGCTCCTCGGGATCCCGACCGGGGGGGAGCGCGCCGACGCCGAGGGCGACCTCACCCAGGTGGGCGACCAGGCGGGCGGGGGGCAGGATGGGAGGCAACTGGACGGCCGCCACCGCGGCGACCTGGCGGGAGTCCGGCCCACCCTGGGCGCTGCCTCGGCTCACCTGGCGACGCCAGCAGCCCTGCGGGTCGATCCTCCAGAGGGCGATCTCCCCCGCCCCTGTCGCCAGGGAGGCGGCTTCGATCAGGTGGCGTTCCCGCCGACGTGGATCGCCCTCCAGGGCCAGGGCGTCGATCAGCTCTTCGAGTTGCTCGGAGTGGGAGGTCATCCGTGCGCTCTATCGGCAGGAAGGGGCCCCCGACTCGACCGGGGCTCCTCTCCCCGTGGGGACGCTACCCTCGGGGCATGCTGCACACCGGTCTCGAGCTACGAGTTCGCTGGGAGGGAGTCTCCTGGCGGTCGACCTCCATCCCGGGGGTGGAGTGGTCTCTTTTGGCCGAGGAGCCGGGCGAGGGGCGAGGCGCTGCCCGGGGGGCGACGGTCCTGATCCGCATGGCCGGCGGGGTGGGCTATCCCGCCCACCGCCACCTGGGGATCGAAGAGGTGCTCGTCCTGGCGGGGGGCTATCGGGACGAGGCGGGGGAGTACCGCGCGGGCGATTACGTGCGCTACCCCCCCGGGAGCGTCCATGCGCCGGTGGCGCTCGAGGGGCAGGAGTGCCTGCTATACGCCTCTGCGCGGGGGGGAATCGAAGTTCTTGGTGCTCCTGAGGCTCCGGGTTTACCCTTTTCTGAGCCCCAGGAGGACCCATGACCGCCCCGCAACGCCCACTCGACCGTCTCTGCCAGGAGTTGACCACCGTCCTGGGGCGCGACCCCAAGGGCAAGGCGGTCGCTGCGCTCCTCGAGCGCTACGCCCGCGAAGAGGGGGACTGGGCCCAGTGGACCTTCTTCGATGCGGGGACCTACACGCGCAACCTCGTCCATCGCAGTTCGCTCTACGAGCTGTTGATCCTGGGCTGGGAGGCGGGCCAGGCGAGCCCGATCCACGATCACGACGGGCAGCACTGTTGGATGGCGGTCTTGGAGGGTCCGATGCAGGAGGTGCACTTCCGCGCCGCCGGCCCCGGAGCTCCCCTGACCCAGGGAGCGCTGCGTACCTTCGAGCGGGGAGAGGTGGCCTACATCGCCGATGAGATCGCCCTGCACCGGGTCCAAGCCACCCCCGCCGCGCGCGGGGTCTCCCTGCACCTCTACTCCAGCCCGATCGATACCTGCCGCACCTATGACCCCACGAGCGGCGAGGCGCGCCGTCTGGCGGTCGGCTACCACTCGGTGCGTGGAGTGCTCTGCGGGGAGAAGAGCGCCGCGAGCGTGCGCGCGGAGTGGGCCGCCGTCTAGCCCCCCGCGTCGGCGGCTTCCGCATCGCTCGGCCCTGCATCGCCGGCCTGTCCGGCGAACTGCAAGTCGTAGAGGCGCGCGTAGATGCCGCCCTCGGCGAGTAGCTCGTCGTGGGTGCCGCGTTCGCGGATGCGGCCGCGATGCATGACCAGGATCTCGTCCGCGTCCCGGATGGTCGAAAGACGGTGGGCGACGACCAGGGCGCTGCGCCCGGCGAGGAGGCTGCGCGTCGCCTGTTCGATGCGCGCTTCGCTGCCCGAGTCGACCGAGGCGGTCGCTTCGTCGAGGACGACGATGCCCGGGTGGCCGGCGAGGGCGCGGGCGATGGCGAGCAGTTGGCGTTCCCCGGTGGAGAAGGTCGCCCCCCGCTCGGCGACCGGAGCGTCGAGTCCCCCGGGCAGGCGGGCGACGAGGGCCTCCGCGGTGCTCGCCTCCAGGGCCTCGGCCAGGCGCGCGTCGTCGATACCGTCGCGTCCCATCACCAGGTTGTCGCGTACGGTCCCCGCGAAGAGAAAGTCCTCCTGCAGAACCAGCCCGAAGTGGGCCCGCAGTTCGCGCAGGTCGAGCTTTTTGATGTCGATCCCGTCGATGCTGATCGAGCCCGACCAGGTGTCGTAGAAGCGCAGGAGCAGGTTGACCAGGGTGGACTTGCCCGCCCCGGTCGCGCCGACCAGGGCCACCGTCTTGCCGGGCGGGATCTCGAAATCGATTCCCTCGACCACCGGTTCCCCCGGCAGGTAGCCGAAGGAGACCCCCTCGAAGCGCACGTGACCGGGGCGGGCAAGTCCGCCCTGGTCAACC
>JALWOP010000240.1:0-233 GCA_027083445.1 Planctomycetota bacterium
GCCGCCTCCCTGCTCCGACTCGTCAGCGCTGTCGCGATCGAGATCTCAGAGGAGTGGGAGACCGGACGCATCTACCTCAGCATGGACACCGAGTGAGAATTTACACCGAAACTGTTGCTCTGCCTCCGGGAAGCCCCCTGATACACGGTTCTTCTGACAATCCTTGGTGAACCAGAGCGTGGCGTTGGCTCCTCTTCCCTAAGACAAGGGCCCCACCCGCGCAAGATCTCCCC
>JALWOP010000240.1:243-19372 GCA_027083445.1 Planctomycetota bacterium
CGCCTCCCTGCTCCGACTCGTCAGCGCTGTCGCGATCGAGATCTCAGAGGAGTGGGAGACCGGACGCATCTACCTCAGCATGGACACCGAGTGAGAATTTACACCGAAACTGTTGCTCTGCCGGACAGGGGCCGCGCGGACAATGAAAGAACCATCAGGATTCCGAGAAGAGGGAGTCGAAGCATACCTGACCTCCTTGACGCCTAGATCCTAGCCTGTTCGTGTAAACACCATTTCCCGTTGTTGCGCAACCGGCGGTTCGCTGCACCCAGGTCCTTGAGGGAAGCGGCACTGAGAGAAATCATCTAGATGCCTCAGTACCAGGGGGATGCTGGCATGTCAACACTTCAGCCATAGCCATAGCCATAGCCATAGCCATAGCCATAGCCATAGCCATAGCCATAATGCCCTGCCACAGCGGGAGTTACATACGTTCGACCCGTTGCGGTTTTCTGCGAATTCTGAGGACCCCTCGAACTTCGCCTCAAGCAGGAATGCCTCCTGTCGGCTGGTACTCTTTCCGGATCGAGAATCTCGGGGGAAGGCTGCCTCCGCCAGCAGTCGGTGAGCACATGACGCGCCACTGTCATCGCGCAGAGAACGATCCATTCCTCTTGAGCCGACCGGGCCAGACATCCTCGATCCCCACGATCATGCTCATCTTCCGGGGCGACAAGAGGACGCGCCTTCACTGCGCCCAGCAGAGTCACTAAGAGACGATCTCCATCCGGTTCGTGGGCGTGGAACACCTCCCACGCATTCCCGTCGGGATCCATCGCCCAGATCTTGTCCTGCGCCGCGTGGCAGCAAGATGGAGCGGTCCAGGTGCGGTGTCTGTACAGAAAGATCGCCGTCCCGAGGCAGCTGCGGCCCGTGCGGCCCTGCCCCTTGGGTCAACCCTTCGGCTCACCCCAGTTGACGTGGAAGTGCAGGTGCTTGGAGTCCTGGTACTCCCCCAGATTGGTCAGAACACGGGCTGCTCCATGCTCCTCGGTGACGCGCGCAGCTACCTGACGCACTACGTCGAGCAGCTCACCCAGGAGTCTCTCCCCTCCCTCGCCCAGATCGACGAGGGAGGGGACGTGGATCTTGGGGATGACGACGATATGCACCGGCCAGAAGGGTCGCGTGTGGTGATAGGCCAAGACGTTCTCCGTCTCCAGCACCCGGCGCACCTCGGTCTTGCCCGAAAGGACCTCGTCGCAGTAGAAGTCCTCGCCCACCCCTACTCCGCCGGCAGGTGCCGGATGATGTCGCCTTCGACCATATAGACGACATCCTCGGCGATGTTGGTCGCGTGGTCGGCGATGCGCTCCAGATTCTTGGAAGCCGAGAGGATCAAAAGGGCGTCATCCACCTGACTGGAATCGGACTTCATTCGCTCGACCATCAGCCCGATGATCTCGCGGTTGATACCGTCCACGACATCATCGTCGGCCAGAACCTTGCGCGCGAGAGTCGCATCGCCCTTGACGAAAGCGTCCAAGCTCTCGCGCAGCATCGCCGCCGTCGCCTCCATCATCGGCTGAAGCGACTTGGGCACGGGGAAGGGCAGGGCCCGATCGAGACTGGCGGAGCGCTCGGAGATGTTGACGGCCAGGTCACCGATCCGCTCCAGGTCGTTGTTGATCTTCAAGACCGCCGCGACGAAGCGCAGATCGTTGGCCACCGGCTGGTGCAGGGCGAGCACCTTGAGGCACTCCTCCTCGAGTTCGACCTCCTCGCGGTCCACCTCGGGATCGCCGCTCATCACTTCGAGCGCCAGATCGGGACGCCGCGTCTCCAATGCCGCGATCGACTTGCGCACAGCGTCTTCGACGCGTGCGCCGAGCATGAGAAGCCGTCGTTCCAGGCGCTCCAGGTCGGCCTTGAGATGCTTGGTCATGAAGAAAAGGTCCGCCACCCTCAACCGAAGCGGCCGGTGACGTAGTCCTCGGTCTCCTTGAGCCTGGGCCCGAGGAAGACCTGGTCGGTGGGCCCGTACTCTACCAGGCGACCCAGATACATGAAGGCCGTGTTGTCGCTGACGCGCGAAGCCTGCTGCATGTTGTGGGTGACCATCAAGACCGAGTAGGTGCCCTTCAAATCCTCGATCAGGTCCTCGACCTTGCCCGTTGCGATCGGATCCAGGGCCGAGCAGGGCTCGTCCAGAAGGAGCACTTCAGGCTCGGCCGCGATGGCACGCGCGATACAGAGACGCTGCTGCTGCCCTCCGGAAAGGGCCAGGGCGGAACTCTTGAGCCGATCCTTGACCTCGTCCCAGAGGCCGGCACCCCGCAGGCTCTCCTCGCAGACCTGGTTCAAAAGGCCCCGGTCCCGCACACCGTCGATGCGCAGGGAGTAGATCACGTTCTCGAAAATGCTCATCGGGAAGGGATTGGGCTTCTGGAAGACCATTCCGATGCGCTTGCGCAGCTCGATCACGTCGACCGAACGCCCGTAGATAGGATCCCCGCTGAGGCTCATGCTGCCCTCGATCGACACGGAGTCGATCAGGTCGTTCATGCGGTTGACCGAACGCAACAGGGTCGACTTGCCGCAACCGGAGGGACCGATGAGCGCCGTCACCCGTCCCTTCGGCACGGAGAAGGTGATGTCGTGCAGAGCCTGGGTGGATCCGTACCAGAGGTTGAACCCCTCGACCTCCACGACCGGCTCCTGGGAAGCCAGCTCGGGGTGCAAGACCGACTGAAAGGGACGCCCTTCCGAGATCGCCTCGAAGAGGCCGCCGATCTTGGCGGACGTGTGGCCGCTTTGAGTCACGGCTTGATCCCCGGCCCCCTGGCGCGCCGCTTGATGAGGGAGGATCACCTTTTCCTTCTCGATTTCGGTCATGGTCAGCGGGCCGCTCGGAAGCGTCGGCGGAGGCGGGCTCGGATCCAGATCGCACTCAGGTTGAGCGCCACCACGATAGCGATCAAGAGCAGGGTCGTGGTGTAGACCATCGGCTTGGCCGCCTCCGAGTTCTGGGACTGGAAGCCGAGGTCGTAGATGTGGAACCCCAGGTGCATGAAACTGCGCTCGGGGAACAGGTAGGGAAAGCGGCCCAGGTCCAAAGGTAGGTCCGGGGCGAGCTTGACCGCCCCGACCAGCATCAAGGGCGCCACCTCGCCCGCACCCCGCGCGATGGCCAGGATGGCCCCGGTCATGATCCCCGGCTGAGCCCGGGGCAGGATGATGCGCCGAATCGTCTGCCACTTGGTCGCTCCGCAGGCGTAGGAGCCCTCACGCATGGAGTTGGGAACCGCGGCCAGGGCCTCCTCCGTGGCGACGATCACCACCGGCAGGGTCAGGAGAGCCAGGGTCAAGGAGGCCCAGAGGATGCCCCCCTTGCCGTAGGTGGGATTGGGCAGACGGGCGCTGAAGAAGAACTCATCGATACTCGAACCGATGATGTAGCAGAAAAATCCGAGCCCGAAGACGCCGAAGACGATCGAAGGGACTCCCGCCAAGTTATTCACCGCGATGCGCACCAAGGAGACGATGAATCCCTGCTTGGCGTACTCGTGCAGATAGAGCGCGGCGATGACCCCCAGGGGCACGACCATCAGAGTCATCAGCAGCGTCATCAGCAGCGTCCCGAAGATCGCTGGCCAGACGCCTCCCTCGCTGTTCGCCTCGCGCGGATCGTCGGTCAGAAACTCGCGCCAGCGGCTGCCGTAGACACGCAGTTTGCCCGCCAGAGAGAGCTGATTGGCAGGAACGGCACGCACGATGCGTTCCAGGGGGATATCGACTTCGCGGTCATCGCCGGTGCGCATGCGCAGGGCAAAGGCCGCGTTGGCCCCCTTGAGCTCATCGATCCGCCCTTGGATCTCGGCCGCTCGCGCTCGGTTGATCTCTTCCCTAGCATCGAACTTCGCCTTGGCATCGAGCCAGGCCGCGCTGCCTTCGCCCTTGGAGAGAGCGACCGAACGCAGGTAGAGGCGCGCCTCCTCCATGTCGGCATTGACATGCCCCAGGTCCCGCTTCTCCAGCCGGCGATACTCCAGGTAGCGACGACGCACGGCGGGATGCTGCTCCCCAAAGCGCTTCCAGGTCGCTTCAGGACCCTCCTCGACGACCTCGCCGTCCACCAGGAAAGCTACCGGCAAGCCGTAGAAACGCCCCTTCTCGGTACGTTCGAGGCAGAGAGCCCAGGTGGGTCTCTCCTCCGAAACGACCAGCGGCCTGTCGATCCAGTTGTAGTGGCTCCCGGTCAGCTCGTAGTTCTCACTGCGCACGAGCAGTCGCTCGATCGGCTGGGGGTCGCTGGGATCCCCCATCGCTTCGCGCAGGAGCGTCGCCTGTTCCGGCGGCAAGCTCGCCAGGAGCGACTCCTCGGGGATGTAGCTCGACCGGGAGCTGATCGCCCCGAGCAGCACTCGACCGTCAGCAGCTTCCAGACGCACGATCTCCTGGGGCCAGAAGGTGCCCAGCCCCTGGTAGAGGACCAGGCCGAGCAGACCCACGATCATCGCCACGCAAAGCGCCAGGGAACCGCCGGTCAACCAGACCATCGGCTCACCGTGGGCGGTCAGGGACGACCGCCTCCGGTCACGCTTGCGACGCCCGGGTGCGTTGGCTCGATCCGGAGACTCGGAAACGATGAGGGTCATAGGGATTGGGTGCGCGCGCGGAAGTGACGCCGCACGAGTTCAGCAACCGTGTTCAGGATGAAGGTCATGCCAAACAGCACCAGCGCGGCCAGGAAGAGGGTCCGATAGTGAGTGCTACCCTGCACCGCCTCCGGCATCTCGACCGCGATGTTGGCGGAAAGCGTGCGGAATCCGTTGAAGATGTTCCACTCCATGATCGGGGTGTTGCCCGCCGCCATGAGGACGATCATCGTCTCGCCCACGGCACGCCCCAGGCCGATCATCAGTGCGGAGAAGATGCCACTCATCGCGAAGGGAATGATGATCCGAACGGTGGTCTGCCAAGGGGTCGCCCCAGCACCCAGGGATCCCTCACGCAGATGGACCGGCACCTCGGAAAGCGCGTCCTCGGCCAGGGAGTAGATGATTGGAACGATGGCAAAACCCATCGCGAAGCCGACGATCAGCGCGTTGCGCTGCACGTAAGTCCCGACGAGACTGCCGCGCGGATCGAACCCGGCGCTATTCAGAATCAGCCCCGCGACGAGGGCCAGTGCGAAGGCCGCTGCCAGGCCCAGGACAAACTTGAACCCCTCGAGCCGTGCCACCTTCGCCCGGGACCAGGTGCGCGACCGGCGCCGGAGTCGAGGTGCGACGAGAAAGGCGGAGCCGATGGCGACCACCAGTGCGGCGAGCGGCAGGAGCAGAAAGAGCCACCCTCCTACCGAGGACCCCTCGCGCCCCGACAACCAGCCGCTGAGGTCGCCCGCGAAGAAGAGGTTCTCGATCACATAGGGCCCGACCAACATCGCCAGGAGAATGCCGGCCGGCAGGGTCAGGCAGATCGCCAGGAAACGCGGGGCCCCCGCCCAGCGCACCGCACGGTCACCCGGCAGCATCTGCCACAGATAGGCGCCACCCAGGACACAGATGGGGATCGTGAGGAAACTGGTCAGGATCGTGGGCAGCACATCCTGAACGAACGGAGCGATGACCAGAGCGGCGATGAACCCCAGCACCACGCTGGGTAGGGAGGCCATCAGCTCGACCGCCGACTTGATGCTGGTCCGCAGGCGAGCCGCCAGGAACTCGCTGGTGAAGATCGCCGCCAAGATGGCGAGGGGCGCTCCGAACAGCATCGAGTAGAAGGTGGCCTTGATCGTGCCGAAAATCAGGGGCATCAGGCCGAGTTTGGGTTCGAAGTCGTCGTCGGCGCTGGAGGACTGCCAGGTGTACTGGGGCTCGCGAAAACCCTCGTAGCGAACCTTGGCGAAGAGACCGGTCGCGTTGGCCTCGGGGTACTTGAAATCGACCTCCCAGCGCATCAAGCGCGTTGCTCCCTGGGCGATGAGACCATCCTCCTTGGGAGCGAAACAGAGAGCGCGTGCCCCTTCGGGAGCCTCCAGCTCGGCAACACCCGTCCCCAAGGTAGCCTGGAAGACTCGGATCAGTCCGGACTCGTAGCCGGCGGCAAACAGCCGGGAACGGGCCGAAGCGCAGAGAGCCCGGACCGGACCATCCCCCTCCGGAAAGGTGTGGGCCTGGACCAACAGGGGCTCGGCTTCCTCCACCTCGGCGTCACGGGCTGGGAACCAGCTCGTAAGGCCCCCCTGGTCGTCGCCGATCACCAGGGTGTGCTTGCCGGCGATGAACGCGAAAGCCCCGACCCGCGCGGTCGGATCCTCGATCACGTCGAGGCTCTCGTACACCCTGGGCCGGCTCCACTCACTGATGTCCCAGTGCTCGAGGCGTCCGTCCTCCCAAAGAGCGTAGGCGTGCTGTCCCAGGCCTCCGATGCCCACGAAGCGCGGATGATCTTGCTCCTCATCCGCGGGCAAGAGCTCGCTGCTGCGAAGAGAACGGGTCTCCTCCCCGGTGAGCATGTTGGTCTTGACCCGCTCGCGACTGACGCGCAGGGAACCGTTCGCCTGCAGGGTTACCAGGTAGAGCCCCTGGGGCGCGACGGAGTGATCCACCGCGACCACGGGGGAATCGCTGCCGGTGGGCAGGGGATCTTGGAGCGAGAGGCTCACCTGGGTGCGACGCAGTTGTCCGGCGGGAGTGCGCAGGACGATGCCCCCTCCTTGCTCTCGAATCTCGCCTTGCTCCAGATCCGCAAGCTCAGCGGGCAGCTCTTCGGGGTCGGGAAAGATCGTCTCGACAGCCAGATCGCCAATGCGAACCGTGCCGTCACCAAAGCCGAACACGCAGCGCGTTCCATCGGTCGAGAAGGAGGCGGCCGTCGGGGCTAGGTCCCCGAAGGGCCGCCTGCGCTCGAGGGAGTTACCCGTGGAGAGGCTGCGAACCTCGAGGGTTCCATCCCGTTTGAGCTCCCAGGCCAGGAGGTGGTTTTCGTCGACCCCGATTCCGAGGGGGGCCTGGGCCTCGACCTCGAGGAGGCGGCCCTCCCCCACGCTCGGGCTCTCGAAGAGGGGGAGGACCACCCAGACCAGGAAGATGAAGATCAGGCTGACGGCGAGAATCGTCCCAATGCCTCCGAGCGTGATCACCGTCTTCGCGGCGCGCTCGATGGCGATGGCGCGACCACTGGTCGTTCTTTGACGGCGCGGGCGGCGAGGCGAATGCTGGGCCATGGGCGCAGACGTGCTACGTCAGGTGGAGTGGAGAACCGATTCCGATGGGGAGGCCGCTACTTGCCCGCCTTGGCTTCGATCGGGAGGACCAGCTCGATACCGACCTGACCCAGGGCCTGGCGCGCGATCGCGGCGGTGATCGGGAAGTAGCCGTCCTTGATCACGTCGCTCTGACCTTCATGGGAGAAGACGTACTTCAGGAATTCGGCCCGCAGGGGATCGAGGTGGCTGCCGGGGCGGTAGTTCACGTAGAGGTACAGAAAGCGCGCCAGGGGATACTCACCGGTGTAGGCGTTGGCGGGAGTCGCGGGGACCATCTCCTCACCCGCCTCGGTCGCCAGGGGTACGACGCGCACATCGGCGGTCTTGTAGCCGATCCCCGAGTAGCCGATGCCGTATTTGTCGCTGGCAACCCCCTGGACGACCGAGGAGCTGCCCGGCTGCTCCTTGACCGAGTCCTTGAAGTCGCCCTTGAAGAGTGCGTGCTTCTTGAAGTAGCCGTAGGTACCCGAGGCCGAGTTGCGCCCGTAGAGACTGATCGGCTTGTCGGCCCACTCCCCGGTCAGGCCGACGTCGCCCCAGGTGCGCAGGTCCTTCTTGGCACCCCCGTTGCGCGTCTTCGAGAAGATCGCGTCCACCTGCTGGAGCGTGAGTCCCGCGATGGGGTTGTCCTTGTGGACGTAGACGGCGAGCATGTCGATGCTCGTCGGCAGCGCCACCGGCTCATAGCCGTAGGCCTTCTTGAAGTCATCGATCTCCTGGGCCTTCATGCGCCGGCTCATCGGTCCAAAGGTCGACTTGCCCGCGATCAGCGCCGGAGGGGCCGTCGAGGAACCCTTGCCCTCGATCTCGACCTGAACCCCGGGGTAGTGGCGCTTGAAGCCCTCGGCCCAGAGGGCCATCAGGTTGTTCATCGTGTCGGAGCCGACCGAGGCGACGTTGCCGCTTACCCCCGTGGTGGGCTTGTAGTGCGGCAACTTGGGATCGACCTTCACGTTCTGGGCGGTGGCCAGGCCCGTGAGGAGGAGGGTGGCTGCGGTCCAGGTCAGCTTGCGGGAGAGGTTCAAGGTAGGTTTTCTCCGTGGGATCGGGTTCCCCGTGCGGGTGGAGTGGGAACTTCGTCCCTCCCCGTGAAGCCTGGATAACGGCTCCATCAAGATTCCTTAAACCACCCCCATGCTCACCTTCCTGCTCCTGCTGCCCATCCCGGCACCCCCACCGCAGGAGCCTCCTCCCCCCTCCCTGGAGTACGACGGGGGCATCCGCATGGCGAATCAGGCGGGCACCCAGCGCTGGCGGATCAACGGCCGGGTGATGTTCGATGCCCTGGGTGCCGAGGGCCTCTCGACCGTGGACGATCGAGAGATCCGTCGAGCCCGGCTCCTGGCCCAGGGCCTCCTGGGGGACCACCTGGCGACCCGCCTGCAGTGGGATCTCTCCGGTTCCCGGACGGAGCTGCTCGAAGGGATGCTCGACTGGCGTGACCCCTCGCTCGGAGTCCTGCGCCTGGGCCACTTTCGGGAGCCCTTCGGGCTGGAGGCCCGCACCAGCTCGGGGCATCTCCCCTTTCTCGAACGCTCCGCCCCCAGCGATGCGTTCACCCCGGGCCGCAACCGGGGAGCCATGCTGTGGCGACGGGGGGAGCGCTGGAGCCTGGCGGCGGGTCTCTTCCAGGCCGCGGACGCGCCCCTGCCCGCCGACGGCCTGGGCGAGGGTCGCTCGGTCACCCTGCGTGCGACCTGGCTGCCCCTGCGGGAGGCCGACGATGCCCGTCTGGCCCATCTGGGACTCAGCCTCTCCTACCGCCGTCCCCGCGGGGGTGGGGTGCGCCTGGCCGCGGCACCGGGGATCCACCTGGCGGACGACCTGATCGACACCGGGACTCTCTCCGCCCGGAGCATGCTCCTCCTGGGCCTCGAGCACGCCTGGGTCGACGGACCGCGTTCGCTCCGGGGGGAGCTCTTCCTCTCCGACGTGGAGCTCGACGGCCCCGACGGTCGGCCCTGGGGGCTCAGTCTGCAAGGGGGCTGGTTCCTGACCGGTGAGCACCGCGCCTACCGGGATTCGACGTCGTCCCTTGGGGCCCCGAAGATCCTGGCCGCGGTCCCGGACGGTGGGCCCGGCGCCTGGGAGCTGGCCCTACGCTGGTCCCGCACCGACCTCGATGAGGGCGCAATCCGCGCGGGTACGCTGGAGGACCTCGCCGTGGGTCTCAACTGGTATCTCTCCAGCCACGCACGCTGGATGTTCGAGGTCGTCGAAGCGCGCCTCGCCGGCCCCGCCTCCGCCGGCCGCGGCGTCATGCTGCGGCTGCACCTCGGGTTCTAGGAAGACCGGCACCGCAGCCCCGCCAAATGCAGCCGGCGATCGTCACCAAAGCCCGGTGAGGCCCCTGCTGACTTTCCCCGCCCCGGCTTCACGACGCAGAATGCTTGGAATGAGTGTTGCTACGGGAGTACGCCGCTTGATCCAGCGCTTCGGGCCAGGCGGAACGTTTCTTGGGAAGATTGGCGGATGGAGGTTGGCTCGTAGCAGTGGATGAACCTCACGCCCTAGACCGGGGCCGCAGCGGGTGCGCCCAGGTGGCCTGTAGGCCCAACAGCCACGTTTCAGCCGGAAGTGCCGCGGAAAGGATCGGATGAGTATCTGGAAAAGACCGCAAGTGGGAAAGAGAACCATCGCCGGGGGGATGCTGGTCGTTGCCGTCGGCCTGGTCGGTCGGCCTACATACCCACTGAGCGAAAGCGCGCACTACGAAGCGGCAGTGGACGAGGAGGCCCCGGAAAGTAGCGAAGCCTTCGCTGAGCGACCCCCGGCGTATGTCGCAGAACGCGGCAGCTACTCCCTGGCCTGTTCGCGCGACTATTACGCGTCTGTGGAGTTCGGGGTCGGTGCCGCCGTGAACCATCAAGGCCTCTGTTTCTCGACAGAGGAGCGGCATCCCGTGACCGGGGAATGGTTTCCGGAGCATGCGTTCCTGTCCACTGCATTCGTCCCCTACAAGAGGGCGGGCATCAGCGGAGACGCTTTCTTCGTGGTCGGGAAAACCGGTACGGACGGTGACGATGTCGTGGAATTGTGGACCATTCAACCCGCCAAGGGTGCGTATGTCGCAAAACGCCAGCTCTCCTTCACCTCACCAATCGGGACGCCCCTGGTGACGCCGCCGCTTACGATTCAGATCGTAGGCGGGACTTACCTTCCCCCTTCAGAGCGGCCTTCGCCCCTCATCACACGTAGTGCCGTCTATCAGGGCCGGGATCTCGGTGGTTTCCGTGCCGTGGCAGCGGACCCGGACGGGAGGTTCCTCCTTGCCCTGGGTGAGGAGAACCCCGGCCTCTACCGGATCGCCACCCTAGGGGGCCAGGTGGAACTCCTCTTGGACTCTCAGACCATGCCGTACCTCGCCGACGCCTCTCACATCAACGTTCTGCAAGATGCCACCCTGGGTCGGGTATACGTGATCCGCGCGTTCGGCATCTCAAACGACGTCATGGCGGTCCTGATCTTTGACACCGACAACGATGGGATCATGGATTACGCGGAAACCCTCGACGAGGCGGCCTACGAGCAGTGCCCTCTCCTCGACACACCCACCGAAGACTTCCTCTTCTACTGATCTCGAAGCCCAAGTTGAACGACAAGGAATCTCGACCAACGACTTGCGCCGATGGCCCGCTTGCTACGCGGCGGGTAGGCGTACGCGGAAGATCGAACCCTGCTGGTATTCGCTCTCCACTTCGAGCTCGCCCTTCATCGCTCCGACCAGGTGCTTGACGATCGAAAGGCCCAGTCCCGTCCCGCCCACCTCGCGTGAACGCGCCTTGTCGACCCGGTAGAAGCGCTCGAAAATGCGGTCCAGGTCTTCGGAGGGGATGCCGACGCCCGTGTCTTGGACCTCCAAGACCACCGCATCCTTCTCCCGCGACAGCCTCACATCGATCCTGCCCCCGTTTCCGGTGTACTTGATCGCGTTGTCGATCAAGTTGTCGAGGACTTGGACCAGCGCCTCGGTGTTGCCCTGCACGCTCATCGACGCCCCTTCGAAGTCTGAGTGGACCGTGATGCCCTTGCCTGCCGCCAGCTCACCGTGGGAGGCCAGTTCCTGACGGATGAGGGGCACGAGGTCTACGGGAGCGACCCGCAGCCCATCCTCCTGCTCCTCGATGCGTGCCAGCGAGAGCAGGTCCGCTACCAAGTGGCTCAGGCGCCCCACATTGGTCTCGATCCGCTCCAGGAAGCGCGAGCTGTACTCGGGATCGTCGATCGCTCCATCCGCCAACGTCTCGACATAGCCCCGGATCGCCGTCAAGGGGGTCTTCAACTCGTGCGAAACGTTCGCCACGAAATCGCGCCGGATGCGCTCCAACCGACGCACCTCGGTGATGTCGTGCAACACGATGACGACGCCGATCTGACCCTCGGAGCGGTAGCGGTGGCCGTGGGCACGCAAAACCACCTCGCGTCCCGCCTCGTCGGCGAAAACGAGCTCTCGCCGCGCGGCTTCATCGGTGCCTCGGGCTTCTCGCAAGAGACCGTCGAGCTCTGCGATGCGCACGGCTTCCCAAAGGCGTCGGCCGTCGAGCCGGGGGACCCCGAGAAGCCGGCGAGCCGCCTCGTTGGAGAAGACGATGACCCCGCTCTCGTCGATCGACAAGACACCCTCGACCATGCCGGCCAACATGGCCCGCAGCCGCGCCTCCTCGCCGGAAAGCTCCTGCACGTGGCCGGCCATCTCCTCTCCAAGACGGCTGAGGGCTCGACCGATACGACCCAGCTCACCATCGGCGTCACCCGCGATGGGAGTGGCATAGTGTCCCTCGCGCAGATCCCCTGCCGCCCGCGCGAGCTCCTCGACCGGACGTGCCAGACGCCGACTGAGCCACAGACCGAGGAGCAGGGCCAAAAGAGAGGCCATGCCCGCGCCCAGGATCAGAGGATGGCGCAGGCCGGCAGCCTCCCGCGCAATCGCGGCCAGGGGGAAGGCCAACCGCACCACCCCCAGCGTCTCGCCTCCCTCCCCACGAACCGCATGGGCCACATAGAGCCAAGAACCCGGCAGCCCGGCTCCCCTGCCACGCTCGACCGCATCCCCGAGGGTGCGCGCCGCGACGATCTCGGGGCGCTCCCCCAGGTTGGGAAGCTTGGATCCATCACCGCGCGAGTCGGCGATCACTTCCCCCCCGGCTTGGATCAGAGTCAAGCGCGTCGGCGGAACGGGGGCATGTCCCGCCAGAAACTGCGCTACACCCAGCTCCCCGCGCAGCACGCGCGCTGCCGGACCCTCCAGGTCCCGGCACTGCTCCTCCAGGGCCCGCTCGGTATCCGCGGTCAGGATGCGCTCGAGGGGTAGCAGGGTCAGAAGCAGGGTAAGACCCACGGCCACGACCACGACCAGGGCGCAGGCTGCGGTCAACTTGCGAAAGAAACGTCGGCGCAACACGGGGGTCAGTCCCTGCACTTGTAGCCCACGCCGCGCACGGTCCCGATCAGATCGCTCTGGGGCCCGAGCTTCTTGCGAATCGAACTGATGTGCACGTCGACGTTGCGGTCGAGGATCGCACCATCCCCCGCGGTGATGCGCTCGACGAGTTCGTCGCGCGTGTAGACCCGGCCGGGACGGGAGGCCAGGGTCCAAAGCAATCGGAACTCCGCGCGCGTGAACGGGATCACCTCTCCCTCGCGGCTGACCTCGTGACGCTCCCGGTCCAACACGACCCCCGCGATTTCGATGCGCTGGCGGCTCCCTTCGCGCGGGTGACTGCGCCTCAGCACGGCACGGATGCGGGCCAGAAGCGTGCGCGGACTGAACGGCTTGACGATGTAATCGTCGGCACCGAGTTCGAGCCCGATGACCATGTCGCTCTCTTCTCCCTTGGCCGTCACCATCAGGATCGAGATGGAGCGCGTCGCTTCGTCCCCACGTAGGCTGCGGCAGACCTCCAGACCGTCCATCCCCGGCAGCATCAGGTCGAGCAGGATCACGTCCGGCTTGTGTCGCCGGGCCAGGCGCAGCCCGAGCTCGCCATCCCCGGCGACCAAGACGCGATACCCCTCGCGCTCCAAGTTGTACTGGAGCAGCTCAACGATGTCGGGATCGTCCTCGATGATGAGCAGGGTCTCGCTAGCCACTCTCGACCGCCTCTCAGACCCCGCTCTTGAAGTCGTAATAGGCGGCATGCTCCAAGGGCGGTGTCGCTCCGGGCCGAATCATGAGCGTGCGCACCGCCCACAAGTCGCGGAAGATCCGGTAGCGCAGCGCCGTTTGATCGAGGTAGTCGACCCCCTCGCTCCCGCCCGTTCCGGGGCGCCGTCCGATCACGCGCTCGACCATGCGAGCGTGTCGCTGGCGGAAGACGAGGAAGGCCTGCTCCAACTCGATCAGTTTGGCGAGCACCTCGCGCGGCCAGGCGAGCAGGGGTAGGTCTCGATAGGTCTCGATGAAGATCATCGCCGCCCGGATCCGGGCTCGCCGCGCCCCTCCCTCCTCGGAGCTGGGATTCAGGAAGGCGCGGGCCCGTTCGTATTCCGCGTCGTACATCGCGCGCAGCTTCTCGCGCTCCCCGTCGCTGCGTGCAATGGCGACGGCATGCTCACAGGCGGCTTCGATCTCACGCGCCTGGGCTGCGAGGTAGCGCTCGGCAAAGCCTCGCAGGGCCTCCTCCGCACCGGGGGCGTCATAGGGCACGCCGTCGATCGGTGTGCGTTCGAGCCAGCCTTCGAGGGCGGTGAGCAGGGTCGGCGTATCCGCACGCGCTGCGGCCACCGCGCGGTAGGCCGAACTCTCCGAACCATCCGGATCCCGCAGGGACTGCATGGGATCCTGGACCGCGCCCAGGGGCACGCGCTCGCTTTCGTCCAGGCCGAGCAGGATCTCCATGCAGCGCACCTGGGCGCTCTGAAAGCCGCTGGCCGGCATGAGCTTGGTCCGAAACTCGAGGTAACGCCGCAGCGAGATCGTCTCGATCAGCTCGAAGTGCTGGGCCCCCAGGCGCAGGATCGTCGTCACCCGCTCGAAGCGATTCACGACCCCCGAAAGCATCTGCTCGTGGACGACCGGGTGCCCGAAAAGGTCCCGCGCCGCGCGCAATTCGGTCAGAGCCAGCTTGAACCAGAGTTCGAAGACCTGGTGGACGGTGATGAAGAGCACCTCTTCGCTGTCACCATCGGCGGGTGCCTCGGGCAGCCCCCCCTGGAGGGCCAAGAGTTCGTCGAGCCGCAGATAGTCCCAGTAGGTGGTCGGACGCGGAGTAGTCATCGCCCGAGAGGATACCCCGCCTGCCCCCGGCTCCGCCCGCAGCCGGGGGCCCAGGGCTAGAATCCCCGCGTCATGCCCAGCCTGGAGTCCCCCCAGCTCGCGCAGGCCCGCGAGCTCCTCGATCGCCCCCTGCTCGATCTCGTCTTCGAGGCGGCCCGCGTTCACCGCGCCCACCACGATCCCAGCCGCATCCAGCGCTCCCGGCTGCTTTCGATCAAGACCGGAGGCTGCCCCGAGAACTGCGCCTACTGCTCCCAAAGCGCGCACCACGACGCCGGTGGCAAGCAGACCACCCGCCTGGATCGTGCGAGCGTGCTCGCGGAGGCGCGCCGGGCGCGCAGCGAGGGAGCGCAGCGCTTCTGCATGGGAGCCGCTTGGCGCGGCGCCGAGGACGGACCCGAGTTCGACGCGGTCCTCGAACTGATCGGCGCGGTCAAAGAGCTCGGACTCGAGACCTGCGCGACCCTGGGGATGTTGACTCCCGACCAGGCGCGACGCCTGCGCGGGGCGGGTCTGGACTACTACAACCACAACCTCGACACCGGGGAGAGTCACTACGCAGCGGTGGTGACGACGCGCACCTATGCCGAGCGGCTGGCGACCCTGGAGGCGGCGCGCGGGGCGGGCCTGGCCCTCTGCTGCGGGGGAATCATCGGCCTGGGCGAATCGACCGAGCAGCGCGCGGAACTCCTGGCCACCCTGGCCGCCATGGATCCGCCCCCCGAGAGCATCCCGATCAACCGTCTGGTCGCCGTTCCCGGGACGCCCCTGGGCGATCAGCCCCCCGCGCAGTGGGACGAAATCCTGCGCGTCATCGCCGCGGCGCGCATCCTGATGCCTCGCTCCGTGCTGCGTCTCTCCGCCGGCCGCGGGGAGTTGAGCGAGGAGGCGCAGGCTCTCTGCTTCCTCGCCGGTGCCGGATCGATCTTCGTCGGGGAACGGCTCCTCACCACTCCCGGAACCGACGCCGACGACGACGCCCGACTCCTGAAGAAGCTCGGCCTGGAGCGATGAACTTCGAGCAGAGCTGTGACGAGGAGCTCGCCTCCATCAGCGCCAAAGGATTGCAGCGGACGCTGCCTCCGCTCCCCTCGAATCGGATCGATTTCTGCTCGAACGACTACCTGGGCCTCGCCCGGGATCCGCGCTTGATCGCCGCGGCCCGGGAGGCGGCGGCGCGACACGGTGTCGGCGGAAGGGCTGCGCGCCTGCTCGGGGGAGGCAGCAACGAAATGCGCGCGCTGGAGCGCGAGGTCGCCCAGTGGCTCGGGGCAGAGGATGCTCTCCTGGCGACCAGCGGCTATCAGGCCAACCTCGCCCTGGTGACCGCCCTGGTCGGACGAGGGGATCTGCTCCTTTCCGACATCCGCAATCACGCTTCCCTGATCGACGGAGCCCGACTCTCGCGGGCCACCGTGCGCATCTACCGCGACCCGGAGGAGCTCGAGCATTGGCTGCGCGAGGGACGGGGAGCCCGGCGCCGACTCGTCCTCACCGAAGGGATCTTCTCCATGGATGGGGATGCCCCCGACCTCCGGCGACTGGCCGAGCTCTGCCTGGAGTACGGCGCACGCCTGGTCGTCGACGAGGCCCACGCCGCGGGCCTCGTCGGCGCGCCGGAGGGGCCCCGGGTCGGAGCCGGCGCCTGGGCCGCGGTCGATGGGCCGGCCGCAGCTCTCGCCGCCCGCATCGTCACCGGCGGCAAGGCCCTGGGCGCGGGCGGGGCGCTGATCGTCGGTAGCAACCGCGTGCGCGAGCTCTGTCTGCAACGGGGCCGGGCGATCTTCTTCAGCACCGCGCCTCCGCCGCCGGTGGTGGCCGCACTCAGGGCCGGTGTCGCCGCCGCACGCTGCGCCCATGCCGAACGCCGACGCTGCCTGGAGGGGGCGCGCGCCCTGGCGCGGGGACTGGGTCTGCCCGTACCCGCCGCAGCCATCGTTCCCATTCCGGTTGGAGATGCCGAGCCGGCGCTGCTCGCGGCCCGGGAACTCGCCACCCAGGGCCTCGATCTCGGCGCCGTGCGCCCGCCGACCGTTCCCGAGGGATCCTCACGCCTGAGAGCCGTCGTCCACGCCGGCAATGGCCCGCGGGAAATCGAGCGGCTCCAGGAAGCTCTGGGATCCCTGGACCTTCCCCGTGACACGTCGAGGAAACCGCGCACTCCCCAGGGGCGGGTGATCGTCGTCGTCGGTACGGATACCGACATCGGCAAGACCGTGGTGGCCGCTGCCCTGGCCCTGCGCCTGGGCGCCCGCTACTGGAAGCCCGTTCAGACCGGCGACGACGACGATACGAGCACGGTCCAGGCCCTCGCTGGGGTCGAGTGCATCCCCCCGCTCTACCGCTTCGACCTGCCCGCCTCTCCCCATGAGGCCGCTCGCGCCGCAGGCAAGCGAATCGAGATCGACCGGCTCGACGAGCGACTTGGCCGGTTGCGCCGGAATCCTGGAGTGAGCGTGGTCGAGTTGGCGGGAGGGCTCCACGTGCCCCTGACCGACACCTTCTTGCAAGCGGACTGGCTTGCGCGCCACCGCCCCGAGATTCTCCTGGTCGCGCGCAGCACCCTGGGCACCTTGAACCACACCCTGCTCACCCTGGAGGCCCTGGCCGCCCGCGGCCTGCGCCCCAGCCGTTTGGTCCTCGTCGGCCCCGCCCATCCCTCGAACCGAGCCACCCTGGCCGCCCGCGGCGACCTTCCCCTGGTCGAAATGCCCCTTTTCGACCCCCTGACCCCCGCAGCGCTCGCGGCCTGGGCGCAGGAGGCCCTTTGAACTGGATTCAGCGCGACAGGGAGGTCTGTTGGCACCCGTTCACCCAACACGCCACCGAGCCGGCGCCCCTGGCGGTGATCGGTGCGGAGGGAGCCACCCTCACCCTGGCGGATGGCCGGCGCATCCTCGATGGAATCTCGAGTTGGTGGGCGACCCTGCACGGGCATGGTCAACCCGACATCGCGCGCGCCATCGCCGCGGGGGTGCGGCGGCTCGACCACGTACTCTTCGCCGGGACCACCCACCCCACAGCCGTGGAGCTCGCTTCACGGCTGCTCGAGCTCGCCCCTCCCGGTTTGGCACGGGTCTTCTTCTCCGACGACGGCAGTACCGCGGTCGAGGTGGCGATCAAGATGGTCCTGCAGCGTTGGAAGCAACTCGGCGAGGACGAGCGCCGGGTCATGGTCGCCCTCGAGGGTGGATACCACGGCGACACCTTTGGAGCGATGTCGGTGGGGGATCCCGATCCCTTCTTCCTGCCCTTCGCCCCCTTCTGCTTCGAAGTGCGCCGCGTACCCCCGAAGGTCGAGGCTCTCACGGCGGCCCTGGACGAGCTCGGCCCCCGGGCGGCGGGCTTCATCTGCGAACCCCTGCTCCAGGGCGCGGCGGGAATGCGCATGCACTCGCTGGAGTTCCTGCGCGCCGCGCGTGCGGCCTGCGACGAGCGAGGGTTGCCGCTCGTCGCCGATGAGGTCCTGACCGGCTTCGGTCGCACGGGACACCTCTTCGCCTGCCTCGCGGCCGGCATCACCCCCGACCTCCTCTGCCTGGCCAAGGGGTTGACGGGCGGCATGTTCCCCATGTCGGTCACCCTGGCAACGGGCGAGATCTACGAGGCCTTCCTCTCGGATGAGCGGGCGCGGGCCTTCTTCCACGGACACACCTTCACCGCCAATCCCGTCGGATGCGCCGCGGCCCTCGCCAACCTGGAGGTGATCGAGCGTGAGGAGACGCCGGCACGGCTGAAGCGACTCGGCGCGCTCATGCACGCCGAACTCGAGCCCCTGGCCGAGGCGGGACGCATTCAAGGCCTGCGCCATCTGGGCGGTGTGGTCGCCTTCGACCTGCCCTGTGCCGAGGGGGGCTATCTGGCGGAGGTGGGTCCGATCCTGCGCTCGGAAGCGGTGGAGCGCGGAGTGCTGCTGCGCCCCCTGGGCAACGTCGTCTATGCCCTGCCCCCCGCTTGCACCAGCGAGGAGGAGGCGCGCCACATCGCCGGGGTCATGGGCGAGCTCGCCGCCAGGGCCGAAACCCTCGCTTAGACCCGGCGCGCTCCCTCAGGGAGTACGCGGGGGAATGGAGCGGCCTTGAAGGCGAGCGACCTGCGCGCGCACGAGCGCTTCGCCACTCCCAGGGGTGAGCCCGACCCGACGCGCTTCGGCCAGGGCCTGTTCCAGCGGCACGCCCTGGTCGACGACGCGGTGGATCGCAAAGAGCGCCGCGCTACGGCTTCCGTCCCGGCAGAACATCAGGGTGCGCACGGGGCTGGCGAGTTGGACGAGCACCCGGTCGACCGCCCTGTCGAGCTCGGAGTCGAGGCTGGTCCGTGGGCCGGCCCGGTCGCCCTCGGGGAGGGGGCCTTCCGGGAGGGGTAGCTGCAACCACTCCAGTCCGGCCGCATCCGCTGCTTCCTGCAGATCCCGAGCCTGCTCGGAGCAGAGATCGATGACCCGTTCGATGCCGCGACGCTTGGCGAGTGCCAGGGTCTCGGGGTCGGGAAGACTGCCGAACCACAGCTCCTCGGCGTAGGCCACGGTCTGCATCGAACCCATCTCGCCCGTGACCATGGGGGGCCAATCCGGAGTGAGGGCGTGCTGACCCGAACGGCAGGCCGAGCCGAGCATCGCGCCCAGCGCTAAAGTGGTCAGGAGAGAGGCTTTCATCCGGGGGAGCGGGCGAGATGATAGTGGCCCCCGCCCGCCCCGCAAC
>JALWOP010000241.1 GCA_027083445.1 Planctomycetota bacterium
GTATAAGGGCGACGGCCTGCGCCCCTCTCTCTATCAACGCGGCCCGCAGGCCCTCATCCTCCGGCGGGGACTCCCCAATGTGTTCGACGACCACCGGCCCTTCGTCGGCATGCTCGTAAACGTAGCGCAGGGTGGGAATCTCATCGAGTGCGATCCGTTCCCCAGACACCAGCCTGGCTCCCTGGTCCGGTTCGTAGACCGCCTTGATGTCCAACCACCGAACCTGCCCGTCCGGCTCCTCCTCGTACATACCCAGCCGGACTTTGTCCATACCGGAGCGGGCCATCTGAGACAGAGTGCGCAGCATAACTTCCTGCTCGTCCAGCGAGGTACTCAACTGCCGCCCGACCTCGTACAATACGCGGGTCTCGTCCAGGGCGGCCCTCAATTCCTTGAGCAGCCTGAGATTGCCCATCACCGGTGAGGCCATGCTGATGATGGTGGTGTAAAATTCTCTCTCCCACTCCTCGAAATGATGAATCTCGTCCCAGGCAATGGCGAGCAAGCCGATTAGGCGTCCAGTAAGCGTCAACGGGATGGCGACCAGAGCGCGGACGCCCATCTTGGCGGCCATCTTCTTGACCTCGTCGTCTATCCGCTCATCCTCGACGACATCGGGGATGAAGAGGGGACGAGAGAAATCGGTCAGCACATCGGCCAGCGGGAAGTTGACCAGTTGGAAATGGAAACCACTCAATGGAACGGCGTCCTCTTCGCGCAGCCACGAGGCGGCGACATCCACCCAGGGAGAGTCGCCGCTGGCGCCCCCCTCAACAGAGAGGAGATGCGCCCGGTACGCGCCGGCCTCGACCGCCGATTGGATCAACGCCCGAAGCAACTGCTCCTCATCCCTGACGGAGCTCAGAGTCCGCCCGACGGTGTAGAGAATTTCGGCCTGCTCACGGGACGCTTCGACACCGGCGAACAGGCGGGCGTTGACGATGGCGACGGCGACCTGCTCGGCCATCCCCCGCAGGATGGCAATGTCGTCTTCGGAAAAGGCGTCCGCCCGCTCGCTCTGGATGGTGAGGGCCCCAATCACCTCGTCGCGGACGACCAGCGGCAGGGCCATCTCGGAGCGGGTAAGAGGGAGAAGTGGGTTCTTGAAGTGCACCTCCTCCCCGCTCACCTCAGACACAATGCGGGGTTCCTTGTGAAGGACGCACCAGCCAATCATGGATTCCTCGTCCACGCGCAGCCGATGGCCCTGGGCGATCATCTGCCGCCCGG
>JALWOP010000242.1 GCA_027083445.1 Planctomycetota bacterium
CGCTGGACATGGAGGAGAACGGCGCTGCCCCACCACGCGGTGTTCGATGTGCGGGCGTACGGGGGTCGAAGTGGCCCGAGGGTCCCGACGTTCGCGTACCAGTAGGGGGCGGGCACGCGCGCCGTGGCGCGGCACTGGGTGGGGGGGGCGGGTATGTGTGTGTGGCTCCGGACCCCCAGGGTGCCGGTGGGGGCCCACGATTGCGTGGCCTTGAGGAGTGTCTCGTGGGAGTCGGAGTTGACGCCCGTAGAGTACCCGTGCCACACCATGAGCTGGCCGAGGCGGAAGATGCCGTCGCGGTCGTTGGAGTAGGGAAGGATGTGGCAGCGATCCCCGAGCCGCTCGCGGATGTGGTCCGTCACGAGGCGGCCCGGCACCGTGCGCGCGGGGTTCGTTGCGTCGAGGCGGTACTCGTGGTTGCCCTCGCAGTAGACGATCCGGCGGCGGGGAACTCCCCGTGGGGGCCGGCGCCCGGAGGTGCATCCAAGGAGGTCGTCGCACTGTTCCGAGAGGATCTCCAGTTCTTCGCGGTCCGTGTAGGTGTCCCGGTTGGGATGCCCCGTGGCCCACGAGGCGTCGGCCCAATCGCCCGTGACCACCACGAGGTCGGGCCGGAACTCCGAGACGGTGCGGAGAGCGTCCTCCCACGTTGCGCGGGGTGTGTGGGGTGCGTGGATGCACCCGAGGACGGCTGTGCGGAACAGGTCAGTGGAGGGACTCGGCATGTTCGTGATCCTCCGGGGTCCCGTCGAGGCACACGCTGTACGGATTGCCGCGGCCCGGAACACCCGGAGGTGTGGCCGGTTCCGTGGTGTTGGTCTCGTCGAGGATCACAACCCCATCACGGCGGAATCGGTCGGACATGCGAACCTTGGGCAGGAGCCGTTCGGGGACGAGGTACCGGCCGTGAGGTGCGTTCCATACGCGCTCGTTGACGTGCACGAGGTTGAACCGCAGGAACCGGGGGATCGAGACGGACCTGCGCTGGTGGAGTTCTTCGAGGATGACACGTGGCAGCGCATTGATGACGCGAGTAACCCCGGCGACGGGGACACCCGACAGTTCCGAGATGCGCTCGTAGAGTGCGTGGACGGGTCGGGCCCGACCCGTGACGACGTTCTTCGGTGTGGTCATGGTACATTCTCCATGGGAGTTTCCGTGGGGGGCTCCTCGTATTCCAGCGCGGCGGACTCCTCCAGGAGGGTATCCCGGAGATGCTCGGGTGGTGCGGGGATACGGAGTTGGAACCGCCGGAGCTCGTCCCGTGCGCGGGAGGTGGGGGCCTGGACGAACTCCTCGGGGGAGCCCCCGTAGTTGATTCGGTCGAGGTCTTCGCGGGTCGCCGCGACGGTCGCCGCCAGTTGGGGGCGGATCTCGGGCGGGAGCTGATCGAGGATGCGTTCGACGCGGGCCACGCTCCGGAGTTTCTGGTCTCGGATGATCTCGGCCCGCTTGAGCCGGAGCTCGAAACCGAACCGGCGGCGGAACTTGTCCTGGAGTTCGCGGGCGCCCCTGTAGTCGTTGGCGAAGAGGCGTCGGCGGAACTCCCGGCGCACGCGGCTGATCTCCTCCCGCTGGGTGAGCAGGAAGCGGTCGAGCTGGGCGCGGTCCCTGTAGGCCCCCATGTCGAGGCCGAGTCCGCCCATGAGGAGTTGGAGGCCGTCCTGCATCTCAAGGAAGCGGCCCTGCGTGTCGAACACGGGCACGAGACCGTCCGGGGTCCGCATGTCCCATCGGGCCACTCGGCGTTGGGGCACCAGCTCGGAGATCGTAGGGTTCCCGCCCGAGATGTCGGGGAGCACGTTCAGTGCTCGCGACAGCGCGAGGCCGCCCGGAACGAGGCGCGGGAGCGTGTACTTGAAGAAGTCGTTGTCTTGCCCCGTCAGGAGTTTGGCGGTGTCGCTGGCAATGGAGATTACGGGAGGCACCGGGAGCGGGCCGTCCCGCTCGTCCACGAACCCCGTGAAGAGCTGGGAGCTGGATTCGAGGAACCCCACATCGGAGGCGTCCACGTTGAACGCCTTGAGCGTCTCGTACCCGATTGCGGAGATGCCCGTGCCCCGCGCGATGTCCCGCAGGATCCCCAGCGCCGCGCTGTCGGTGCCGCCCGCCGTTGCTCCGATCTCGAACACGGACGTGAACATGCGGGTAGGGAACTGGAGGAACTGCTTGACGAGGGGGTTGCTGAGGAACGATCGGCGGTCGAGAAACGCAGCGGGGGTGTTCAGGAGCGAGGCTCCGAACTGGGACTCCATGACCCCCCGCCGGATCTCCGCACGCACGAGGGGGTCCGTGAGCGGTTTCCCGAGCCGCTCGGCCTTGGCCGCGAACGCCTCCGCTGTCACCAGCCGGTTGAAGATTTCCGTGTTCTGGAACGGACCCATCATGAACGCCGTGAACCGGTCGAAGCGGGATCCGGGTCCACCGCTCCGGAAGAGGCCCGTCTTCTGGAGCGTGGAGTCGAGGAGCTCGAACGCGGAGTTCTCGGCGAGCCCCAGCTCGTCGAAGAGCCGGAAGTGCTTGCGGTGCAGCGCCTCGCGGGCCTCCGGGGTTACGTGCGCCCCGAGCCGGAGCCGGTCCTCCACGTAATCGAAGTACTGTCGGAATGCGCGGCCATAGCCCCGCAGGAGATCGCCGCCTCCGACCCACCGCGCCGTCGTGACGAGGGGCTGCGTGAGGTTGTTGAGCACGGACCCCATGTTGAGTCCGAGGTGCGTCACGTAGAACCACCGCGCCATGGAGGCGGACCAGTTGCCTCCGATGTCGTCGATGGTGGACTCCGCGTACCGACGGAGGCCGTCGTGGAACGCCCGCATCCGAGGGTCCTTGGATTCCCGGAGCATACGGCCCAGATCCGTGCGGAGGAACGACTCCGCCGTGGACTGCGTAAACGACTTGATAGCGGACCCCGCGAGGTCGTTCGGGCTCGCGCGGCCCATGAGGAGAGGCACGAGCGTCTCCTGCACGTACCGTCTCGCGTACCGGTTGGTCGGGTTGATGAGCCGGAACGAAGCGTCGATCCCGTCGGCGACCGTGAACCCCCCCGGTGGAGTGGCTTTGGCCTCCGAGAACGGGGTCAGAATGTCGTGGGCGTCGGGGTCCTCCGGCCTGCCGGCGCTGCCTCGGAGCCGCTCGCCCCGCCCGAGGATCTCCTCGGCGTGTTCCGACCGGCGGAGGTCCCCGAGGATCTGGCGTTGGAGGGCGAGGGACCGCTCCGTAGGTGCCCGCGCGAACAGCGCGTACGTGCGGCCCGCACTCTGGGAGTACCGGGCCATCTGTTGCATGGGCCGGAGCCGCTGGAACCGGGCCGCCCCGTTGCCCTCCTTGGCGGCGGTCTCCAGACTCTTGCGGATCCGTTTCCGCTCCACCTCCATTGCCTCGGGGTTCACGTAGGCGGGGAGGAACCGCTGGATGTCGTCGAGGTCCTCGGGGTCCAGTGCGTGGCCTCGAATCTGACGCTCGCGCGCGGCGTTCGTGATCTCCAGCACGCCCGTCTGGATGCGGGCGGATCGGTGCCGCAGAGGGTGCCACCGGGGCAGCTCCCGGCCCTGCGCGTCCGTGATTCTGTAAACGTTCCGGGGTAGGTAGAACTCTTCGTTGCCCTTGAGCACCTTCCCGAGGGTCTCCTCCACGAGGGAGTAAAGGCCCTCCTTGGTCATGCGGCCCTCGCGGAGTGCCTCCACCATGTCGTCCCCGAAGAGGTGCGAGATGGCGTTGTCCCCGAGGGCGCTGTGCTTCATGGATTCGAGGGACCCCTGGTTGTAGAAGTCGCGGGACGCATGGATCCGTGCGATCTTCTCGGGGTCGATGCGCCCGTGCTCGTCGAGGAACAGGAGCTCGAACGCCCGCCGCCTCGTGTGCAGGAGGTCCTCCAGGATGCCGTCTGCGCCCAGTTCCCGAAGCCGTCGGTCGATTACCTCGTCGGGTGCCCGGACGATCGCCAGATCCGGGTCCGCCCGGATGGCCTCGAACTTGGCGATGCGGCCCTCGGAATCCCTGGAGGCCCGGAGCACGTACCGGTTGCGGTCCTTGTTGAGCCGGTTGATCCGGATGCCGAGGAGTGTGTTCACCTCGCGGAGCACTTCCGCCTTCCGACCCGTGAGCTCGTCCACGCGGAGGAGGTCCTGCTCCGCAAGCTCCAGCGCGCGGTGGCGTTCCAGGAAGCGTCGAGTACCCCCGCCGTCCAGGGTCTTGATGGCCGCGACCCATTCCTTGAAGCCGTCCGCGTACTCGTCCACGAACGCGGCGAGGGGGGTTCCCCGTGTGATTTGGGATCCGTTGGCGAGCCCGAGTACGTGCAGCAGGGGTGCGTTGCGCATGACGGCGGCGCTCCGCCTCGCGGAGACACGGAAGAGGTCTCCCGCGGCGTTCCCCGCCGGCACACCCGCGAGGAGTACGAGCCACGACAGAGGATTCGTTGCGACGTTCACGAACGCCTGCATCAGGGGGTTGGGCATCTCCCCGAGCTTGGCGGCTATGTCCGCCCGCTGGTTGATGGAGAGGCGGGGCGGGCCACCGAACGCTTCCGCTGTGGCGAACCGCACATCCTCCGCTGTGAGCGTCGCATCCAACGCCCGTGCGAGGACGATCTCGGGCACGTCGTACGTGCGGATGGGATCGAACGCGGGGGCAGCCGTCATCCCGGAATCCCCCCGGTGGAGTCGAGGAGATCGGCCAGGCGAGCTTCGGCGGGCGGACCCTGCTCGAACGCGCCCTCCGACATGAGGTGCGCGACGGCCTCAAGGTAGTCGGGCCGTGTGCCCCCGCCGAACACGACCGCGCCCTGCGGGAGTTTGCGTCCCACCGCCAGTTCCAGGAAGAGCTCGGGGTGCCGAAGCCGGAGCTGATCCACGTTGGCACGGATGCCCTGCTGCATCCGCTCCATGCGGGTCTGGAACAGCATCTGTTCGGTGTTCGCTCGAATCTGGCGCTGGAGCTGCTCGCGGAACGACCGGCCGCTGGAGAACCCGAGCTGGTCCCGCACCACCGTGTTCTCGCTCGTGCCGGGCAGGAGGCTCAGGAGGAGCTCCACTCCGAGGGTGCCGGCCAGTAACGGCAGACTCCTCGCGAGGAGTCCCCGGCGCACCCCCTTGGTGGCGGTTTTCGTGACGGCTTCCGCGACCTCGGTGGCCCCCGCGGCCCCGGCGGCCCCGCCACCGACGTTCGCGATCATGCGGTTGACGGCCGCCTCAACGGGGACGGCAGCCCCCGTGCGGGGAGCCGGGGGCTGCCGTCCCCGTTGAGG
>JALWOP010000243.1 GCA_027083445.1 Planctomycetota bacterium
GAGCCGGGTGTGAGGCGGTCTTGGGGAAGTGGGCGAGAAGGTAGTCGGCTGGAGGGCGCTGGCCAAGGGCTTGGTGGGGCCGGACGAAGTTCACCAGATGCTGCTGGTGCTTGAGCCAGGGGCGTAGTTCGGAGAGGGGCCACGGCCAGTCGTGGGCGGCGTAGACCTCGTAGCGCCAGGAGCCATGGGCGCGTTCGACGCGGCCGTTGAGGTCAGGGGAGCGAGGGGGGAGTTCGTAGAGGGGGAGGTTCAGGCGCTGACAGGCCTCCTCGAATTCGGCCTTGAATTCGCTTCCGCCGTCGACCTGCATGGCACGGACCTCGAAGGGCATCTCCGCGAGCACCCGGGTCAGGAAGCGAGCTGCGCAGCGTGCGGTTGCTGCGGAGTAGGCCTCGACGACGGTGTAGCGGCTGACGACGTCGACGGCGGTGAACTGCACGACGCGCTGGCCTGGAAGGCCATAGACGCGAAGAGTGTCGAGCTGGAGCATCTGGCCGGGCTCACGGACGTTGCTTCGAGTGGCTTGGGTGGAGCGGGTGGCCCAAGGCCGCCTGGCCTTGTGCTTGGCCAGGCGTCTGCGTGCGTTTCGGCTGCGTTCGATGCGGCAAATCTCGCCGCGGCGCATCAGCAAGGTCAGGGCCCGTCCGATGGTGCTCTCGCTTGGGACGACCGGGAGGGCCTCGATGCGGTCGGCCAGATGGGCCAGGTCGTCACCTCCGCGGCGAAGCCACGCTGGGTTGCACATCAAGGTATGGAGCTTGGCCTTTCCGAATGCCGGAAAGTGTTTCCTCAAGTCTCGCAGCAGGCATCGGAGGGTGGAGTCGATGAGCCGGCTCCTTCGCAGGTGAAACGGCCGCCGGCTGCAATTGGCAAGCCCGCAGGCACCCTGCCTCTGGAGCTTCTTGTGCCAGCGGTAGAGGGTGCTGCGGGGTACGCCGACGACCTCTGCTGCTTGGGTGCTGGAGAGGCCGGCAGCGCGGGCCTGCTGCCATCGCTCGAGTGCATCGAGGCGGAAGCGGACCTCGGGCCTATCGGCGATTTCGCTGGACACAGCCAGCGCCGAGGTGGCACGAATTGTTCGGGGTAGCCTTCCGAGCTGCATGTCGGCCTCCTGGTGTTTCTGGGTTTCAGTTTCACTTCCCCAGTCGACCGACTGCCGCTCGCGACGGCTACCCTCTTTTCATTCCTCCCCCTGTCTCACTTCTGTCTGAACTTCCACAC
>JALWOP010000244.1:0-18690 GCA_027083445.1 Planctomycetota bacterium
ACCCACCATGTTGCCTGATCCCGAAGTGCCCCCCTCCCTCTCCACCCGCGTCCGCCTACGCACCCGCTGGTGTGACGAGGACAACCAAGCGGTGCTCAACAACGCGGTGGTCATGACCCTCTTCGAGGAGGGGCGCCGGGCCTACTTCGACCGGCTGGGGCTCATGCAGGGGGGGCGCTTTCCCTTCCTCTTGGCGCAGACCAACGTGCGCTATCTCTCCCCCGGGCGGGGCGGGGTCGAAGCGCTCTTGGAGCTGGGCACCCTGCGCTTGGGCCGGAGTTCGATCGAGCAGGCCTACCGCCTGCGGGGACCGGAGGGGGAGGTGTGGGCGCAGGCCCGCGCTCTCTTGGTCTCCTACGACCCCGAGAGCGGCAAGAGCCGTCCCATGAGCGAGGCCTTCCGCAAGGCGGTCGAACGGCACGAGGCCCAGGAGACTCCCCAGGAGATTTCGCTGTAGATTTCGCTGTTAGTTCCGCTGTAGACCTCGGGACCCCAGAGCCACTCAGTGGCCCAGAGTCTGCGCGGAGCACCACTCCTCGAAGCGCTTGGGCGAGAGGGGCACGACCCCCTCGAAGGCGGGGCGTGTCTGCCACTGGGCTCGCCAGGCCCGGGTCTCTTCCGTGTCGGGGAAGGACTCCTCGGGTCCATAGGGATAGCCGGACATGCCGTGGAAGGGGAGCGGCTCGACCTCGAGGGCTTCGACGGTGTTGGGGTCGCGGTCCTTGGCCCAGCCGTCGAGGAAGACCAGGTAGTCCCGCGTCCAGCCCTCGGGGAGGGGCGGCAGGGAAGCGGCGTCGAAGCGCACGCTGAGGGCGTCCCCCGAGCCGAGCACGCAGAAGCGATCATCCACCGCGTTCACCAGGGGCAAGACCTCCCCGAAACGGGTGTAGTTCCCCGGGTGCTGGTTCCAACGGGCGCGGGGGGTGAGTCGATCCCATTCGAAACGTTCGGGCTGGTTGGGCTGGGTGGGAGGCAAGGGAGCGCTGAAGCCCCGCGGCCAAAGGCGTGCGGAGAGGGGCTCCAGGGATGTGGTGCGCTGGGGCTGGTCGGGGCCGACCGCCAGCCGCAGGGCGTCCCAGTAGAGGCGCAGGCTCGAGCCGATGCGCAGGCGCGGGTCGGAGGGGTCGAGCTTGCCCGCGAGGTCGATCACCATCGACTTGGTCTTGCCCGCGGGGAAGCCGACCGGGGGTCCGATCGGCCGCCAGCCCCCTTCGAAGGGCACCTCGATCACGGGGGGGACGAACTCGACCCCGGGGGTACGGGCGCTGGCGACGTTGACCGAGGCATCGGTCCAGTAGAACCAGCCGGTGGCGACGAGGCGCAGGCGCGTCTCACCTGCGATCGCCTCGGGATCGAAGGCGAGTTCGAGCCAGTGGGGCTCGGCCAGCCCCAGGAACTGCGCCTCGTCGAGCGGCTCGAAGGGCGCCGCGTAGTGATCGTCGACCGCCCCCAGCGCCTCGGTCCAGTCCTTCCCATCGGAGCCCCGGGCCCTCTTCGGAGAGAGAATGCGCCCCATGACGTGGGTGTGGGGCTCGGGGAAGGGGGGGAAGGTGAAGCGTTCGTTGGGCTGCACCTCGCTTCCGGCGGGGTGGTCGACCACGTCCAGGCGGATGCGGTCGAGGTAGGTCACCTCGCGCAGCTCTTCGGTGAACTGCAGTTGGAGCTCTTCCTGTGCGTCGGGAACGAGTTGGTCTCCGCGCACGAGGACGTACTCGTCGTGGTCGGGGGGGACCAGCATGCCGGGGGCCATGGGCAGCCCCAGGGGGGTGATGCCGAGCACGTCGCTGATGAAGGTGAAGGTCTCCCCGTTCCAGGTGTAGAGGAAGGGGCAGGAGCCGATCAGCCCCTCCTTCTGTTCGCCGAGGGAGTCGTCGAGGATCTGGGCGCCGGCCTCGACGTCGACCTCGTTCTGCACCACTCCGTTGGGCCAGCGTACCCGCACGACATCGGCATAGGTGTGCTCTCCCAGTCCGTAGATCGTCGTCCGGCCCCGGTAGAACTGGCGCCGATAGATCGGTCCGGCGCGCAGCTCGACCACCGCGCCGATCGCCTGGCGATTGTCCTTCTTGCCGCGCCAGCGCAGGCGGATGCCGTGGCCCACATCGGCCAGCTCGAAGAGGCGCACCCCCCCCTGCGAGAGGCGCAGGAGCTCGTAGGTGGGGGGGCTCGAGAGGGCCTCGCGGAAGGGGGTGATGTCGGCCACCGCCAGGGGACCGGAGACCTTCCCCGGAGCGAGGAGCAGGGGCTGGGGGGAGTCCCCGCCGAGGGCCAGGATGCCGGCGGCGGCGCCGTCGGGAGTCGCCCAGAGGGCGTCGACGCGGCCGTCGAGGTCGATGTCGACTTCGATCGGATGGGCCTCCTCCGGCAGCTCGGTGGGGAGGTCATGGGGGACGAAGGAGCCCTCTTTCCCTTGCAAGTAGAGGCGGGCGGGCGCGCCCGCGACCAGGGCGTCGGGACGGGCGTCCCCATCGGCGTCGAGGAGCAGGGGCTTGGCGGGGAAGCGCGCCGAGCCGAACGCGCTCTGGGTGACCTCCTCGAACTCTCCTCCGCGCAGATTCGAATAGACGTGCAGGGCCTTTTCGCCGCCCAGGAGGAGATCCACGTCCTGATCCCCATCGAGGTCTTCGATGGCGCACCAACGGAGCCCCTCCAGCTCGTCCCAGCCCAGCTCGGCGCTGACGTCGGTGAACGAACCGCGCTCTTCACTCGGCTGATCTTCGCTGCGCCCCGCTCCGTCGTTGCGTAGCAGCATCGCGCTTCCGGCGGCGACCAGGATGTCCAGGTCACCGTCGTGGTCGTAGTCGAGGAGTTCGATCTCCCCGACCTCGCCGGGGGGGGCGGGGAGCTCCAGCTTGCTGGGAGTCCAGCTCTCCGCCCCGAGCTCGCCCTCGCAGCGGTAGAGGACCAGGCGGTTCTCCTCGACCCAGAGCAGATCGAGGGTGTCGTCCTGGTCGAGGTCGATGGCGTGCAGGAGGCGAGCGGGTCGGCTGCTGATCGCGAGCGGTTCGCGCCAGGAGCCGTTGGAGGGGTCGCGTAGGGCGACCTGCACCCCGCCCTCGCCGGCGGTGGCCAGATCGATCTGGCGATCCCCGTCGAGGTCGAGGGCGAGCAGTTCCGCCGCTCCCCCCAAGGACTCGGCGAGTGTTCCCGCTTCGCTGCAGGTCGGCGGGGTGACCGCGCCCTCGGCATGGTTGCCGCGGGGGGCGGGGGGCAGGATGCGCGCCAGCTCACCCTCGTTGTAGTCCTCGTCCCGCAGGGCCTTCAGTCCCTGGAGGCTGAGGGCGTCCCACAGGGCTTGGTAGCGGCGCTCCGCCTCGGGATCCTCGAGGAAGCCCGAGGCATAGGATTGGTAGAGCCGGTAGACCGCCGAGACGTACCAGGGTCCGCCCTCCTCGAGGCCCAGGGCCTCGATCTGGCGGAAGAGGTCCACCGCCTCCTCCAGACGTGTCCCATCCTCGTCGGTGATGTCGAGGTCGATCGCGAGCAGAAACTTCGCTCCAGGGTCATCCGGTGCCGCTGCCAGGCAGGCGCGGTAGCGCTCGATCGCGGTCTCGAAGTCTCCATTGATGTCCGCAAGACGCCCTTCGAGGAAGGCGACCGCCGGGGAGGTCGGGTCGAGGGCCCGTGCGCGTTCGACCAGGGGGCGGGTGACCTCGTCGCCCTGGAGGTCCTTCAGTTCGATCACCGCCGCCCAGAGCAGGTCCCTCTGGGTGGCCTCCTCGGAATCGACCAGGGGGGCGAGGGCCGCCCGCGCGGCTGCGAACTCACCCTTGGAGACGAGGGCGGCGACGCGGTCTCGGATGAGGTCGCGCTCGACCTCCTTGGGATCGACCTGTGTCGATTGGGAGCCGGTTCCGTCGGTCAGGGGTGATTTGCCGGGATCCTGGCGTGTGAGTTCTCGAAACCAAACGAGGCCGGTAATCACCAGCGCGATCAGGACGAGAACGGGGATGACTTTGGCCATGGGCGCAGGGTAGCGGGGCCGGGACGGGGACTCCAGGAAGCCGCAGCGGCCCTACGGGCGGGTGGGGGGTGAGTTGGTCCCTATACTCCCTTGGGCAGCTTGGGAGGGGCCGACCTCTCCTCGCGCCCACTCGATCATGACGCGACACTCCAGCGGTCCGCCTTCGCCCTCCTCCGCCCCCCGTGCCCGCGCGGTCCGGCTCCTCCTCGCCGTGTTGCTCGTCGGCTTGGCCCTGCCGGCAGTCCTGTGGAGCACCGCCGCCACCGCCCCGCGGCCGGTGGAGGCCCCCCCCGGCGAGTTCAGTGCCGAGCGGGCGGCGGCCCTGCTCGATCGTTTGCTCGGGGGCGAGGAGGTCCCGCGACCTGCCGGCAGTCCCGCCGCCGCCGCCATGCGGGAGCGGTTGGTGACCTACCTGGGTGAGCAGGGCTTTTCCGTACGCGTGCAGCGGGCGGTCGGTGCGGGTCCGGGGGGGTCGGTGGGCTGGATGCACAACGTCATCGCCCAGCGGGGGAGCGGCAGGGATCGGCTGGCGCTCCTGGCGCACTACGACTCGGTGGGGGCTGGACCGGGGGTCTCGGACGACCTGGCCGGCGTGGCTGCACTGCTCGAGGTCGCCCGCGCCGCGGCCACCGATCCGAACCCTCCGCCCCTGCTCCTGGTGTTGGTCGAGGGGGAGGAGTCGGGGTTGGTCGGGGCCGAGGCCTTCGTCTCGCAGGATCCCGCCTTCGCCGAGGTGGCGGGGGTGATCAACCTGGAGGCACGCGGCACCCGCGGCCCGAGCCACATGTTCCAGAGCGGGCCGGGGAGTGCGGAGTGGGTGCGGGCTTGGGCCCGGCTGACCCGCCGGCCCGATGCCTCCTCACTTTCGGCGGAGGTCTACCGCCACATGCCGAACGACACCGATTTCAGCCTCTTCCTGGAGCGGGGTGTGCCCGGGTTGAACTTTGCTTTCATCGGTGGAGTCGAGTCCTATCACACGCCGCTCGACGATCGAGCACACCTCTCCCTCGCCAGCTTGCAGCACCAGGGGGAGCAGGCTCTCGCGGCGCTGCGTGCTTTCGGCGACCTTTCGGAGCTCGAGGGTGGGTTGCCGGGGGGGGGAGAGGAGCGGGTCTACGCGACCCTCGGTGGACGTTGGTTGCTCTCCGCTTCCCGCTCGAGCCTGCGGCTGGTCGCGCTCCTCTGTGCCCTCGCTCTCCTCTGGGCACCCGAGCGAGCGGTACGAGCGGGTTGGACCGACTGGGGCCGCGTCCGGGGAGGGGTGGCCTGGGCCCTGCTCATGCCCGTGGGAACGGCCATGCTCGCAGGGGCCTACCTCGGCATCCTGCGTCTCGTCACGGGGAGCGCCGTGCCCTGGCGGGCCACCCCCCTGGCCTGCTGGGTCTCCCTCGCCTCGCTCTCCCTCTTCGCGGTGGCCGCCGTGGGGGGCGACGCGGCGGGGGATGGCGGAGTCGGCCGGGCGCTGGGGAGCTGGCTCCTCTGGGGGCTCGCGGGACTTTTCACCGCTCTGTTCCTGCCCGGCGCGAGCTTTCTCTTCGTCTGGCCGGCGGTGCTGTTGGCCCTCTGCGCGAACGGGGTGCGCCTGCGCGACGCGTTTCCCGCCCGGGTGGCGCGCATCGCTCTCGTGGGGCTCCTCGTCTGCCTGCCCCTCTGGATGGTCGTCATCCTGGGACTCGCCCAGGCCTTTGGTCCCCCCGCCGGCGCCCTCATCCTCGCTGCTCTGGCCTTTCCCCTGGGACTCCTTGGACCGCTCCTGGCCCAGGCGCCTAGCCCGAGGCGTCTCCTGGCGGGGGGCGGAGCGGCGCTGGCGGCGGCGGGTTTCCTGAGCGGCTTCTTCCTGCCGACGCGGACGGCCGCTCTTCCCGAGCGGTTGAACCTGGTCTACCTGCAGGATGGAGAGGCTACCCGCTGGCAGGTCTGGGGCTTCACCTCGGGGTTGCCGGCCGCCTTCGCCGAGGGCGGGGAGTGGCAAGAGGAGCGGGACCCGGAGCGCTTGCCGTGGGCCGGTCGCCGAACTTGGAGCCGGCCCACGCCTTCCTTGGAGCTTCCCGGTCCGAGCTATGGCGTGGGAGAGAAGGGAGCGGGAGGGGAGATCCCGAGGGCGGTTTGGAGCGGGGGACTCCTGCACCTCAGCGGGATCCTGCGTTCGCCTTCCCAGGCGGCGCACACGACGCTAGAGGTCGAGGGTCCCTTCGAGCTGCGTGCTCTCGCGGTGGGGAGGAGAGACCTCGAGCCCGCTTCCCGTCTGGCCCTGATCGCCCCCGGCTCCGAGGGGATCCGAGTCGAGCTGTGGCTGGAGCCCACCGGGGAGGCCACCGGGGAGCCCACCGGGGAGGCCACCGGGGAGCCCACCGGGGAGGCCGCGGGAGAGCCCGGCGGTGAGGGTGGGACGATCGAAGGGGATGACGCTGGGCGGGAGGAGGCGCCGTTGCAGCTCATCCTCGTCGATCGGGTCCAGGCTCTACCCCCCGCGGGAGGGGAGCTGCTCTCCCTGCGGGGTGAGGATTGGGTCCCCTCCCACGACGGGGATGGGGCGATGCTCGTCACTCGACTGGCGGTGCCGATTCCTCCGGGTCCGTGACCCGCCGGGTCCGTGACCCGCCGGGTCTCTGACCCCTCGGGTCTCGGAAGAGAGCGGTTTTCGCCCCTTTTCACTGCGCTGGGTGCTCTCTTGGGTCTTACGGGGGGCGGAACTTGCCGCTCCCCGCGATGCGGGGGAGAATGGGAGTCTCCAGGAGGTGGAGGTTCCCGGATCGGGACCGCTTCGCTCCTCCTTCCCATGCTACCCACGACGACCTCGATGCTGTTGCAGTCCCTGCTCGACGGGCGGGGTGTGGAGGGCGACGAAACCTGGACCGAGTTCGACGCCCGCTACAGGCCGGTGTTGTTCTCCTTCGCACGTCGCCTGGGACTCAGCGAGGACGATGCGGGTGAGGTCGCCCAGGATGCGCTGGTCGCCTTCGTCGAGGAGTTTCGTGCCGGCCGGTTCGACCGGGAGCGGGGCCGGTTGCGCTCCTGGCTCTTCGCCATCGCCCGCACCCGGGTCGAGCGCCGGCGGCGCATTCTCATGCGCCAGGAGGGCGGCCGGCACGGGGGATTCGCGGCGCAGTCGGCGGCCGGCGGGGATTCGCTCCTCGCCGAGCTCCCCGGAGAGGACGAGCTCTCCGCCCTGTGGGAGGCCGAGTGGCGCGAGGCGCTCTTGCGCAAGGGGATCGCACGCCTGCGTGCGACCCAGATGAGCGCGACGACCCTGCGCATCTTCGAGCTGCTCTGCCTGGAAGGGCGTTCCCCCTCCGAGGTCGCCCGCCAGTTCGACACCACCCTGAATGCGGTCTATCTGGCGAAGTTCCGGGCCCTGGAGCGGCTGCGTGAAGTGTTGGTAGAGATCGAGGAGGAGTGGGAATGAGCTGGGATGTCCCGCCCAGCGGAGCCTCCGCACCCGAGGAGTCGTCCGACGGGGAGCCTCTCCCCGAGGAGGGACACGAGGCGGACCCCGAGGTGCTGGCGATCCACGCCGAACTGGAGGCGGAGCTGCGCAGGCTCGGGGCGAGCGGGCAGCGAGTCGAGGGGCAGCCGGCGGGCTACACCCTGCTCGACGAGTTGCACCGCGGGGGCCAGGGAGTCGTCTATCGGGCGATGCAGCACTCGACCCACCGGGTGGTGGCGATCAAGCTGCTCCTGGGTGGTGGGCTAGCCAGTTCCGCTCGCCTGCGCCGCTTTCAGCGGGAGATCGAGATCGTCGCCACCCTCGATCATCCCTGCATCGCCACGGTTCACGACAGCGGCGTGACCGAGGACGGACGGCCCTACTTCGTCATGGAGTATGTCCACGGTCGTCCCCTGGACGGTCGCTTGGGGCGCGTGGAGGGCGAGGATGGCCGGCCGACCCGGGAGCTCCTGGCGATCTTCCTCGAGGTCTGCTCGGCCGTGCATTACGCCCACCAGCGGGGTGTTTTGCACCGGGACCTCAAGCCGGGCAACATCCTCGTCGACCGCCACGGAGTGCCCCACGTCCTCGATTTCGGGTTGGCCGTGGTCGCCCGGGAAGATGACGCCGAGGAGGCGCGTTTGACGCGCACGGGGGAGTTCATGGGGACCCTGGCCTATGCCTCACCCGAGCATGTGTCGGGGGTGGCCGAGGAGATCGACGTGCGTTCCGACGTCTACTCCCTGGGGGTCATTCTGTATGAGTTGCTCACGGGCGAGCTTCCCTACCCCACGGGCGGTTCGGTCATCGACACGGTGCGCCACATTCAGTCCACCCAAGCCCCCTCCCTACTCGCGCTGCGACGCGGGCGCTCCCGCTCGGGGGAGCTGGACGCGGCGCTCTTGGGAGTCGATCGTGACTTGGACACCATTCTCTCGCGGGCGTTGGCCAAGGAGAAGGAGCGGCGCTACCAGACGGTGGGGGAGCTGGAGGAGGATATCCGGCGTCACCTGGGGGGGCAGCCGATCCATGCCCGTGGGGAGAGCACCTGGTATGTGCTGCGCAAGACGGTTCAGCGCCATCGCGCCGTCGCCCTCGCCATCGCGGGCGTCGCCCTGGTGCTTCTCGGGGCCACCGCCGTCTCCACTCTCGCCTGGCGCCGCTCCCGCGTTTCCGCGGCTACTGCCCTGGAGCAGGCCGAACGGGCCGAACAGATCGTGGCCTACCTGCGCAGCATGCTGCTCGCGGTCTCCCCCGAGAAGAGCCGTGGACAGTTGGTCACGGTGCGCGAGGTACTCGACGAGGCGGCCGCATCCCTGGAGCGCCCCGTGGAGGAGTCGGGGATCCGCTCACCCGCGGCGAGGTTCGAACTGCGGCGCACCATCGGTCAGAGCTACTTTTCCCTCCTGCGCTTCAGTGACGCCGCGACCCATTTCGAGCGAGCGCTGCCCTTGGCTCTGGAGCTCTTCGGCGAGGAGTCCGATGAGTTTCTGGGGATACGGGTCGATCTGGCCTGGGCCTATCTGGGAGAGTCGGAATTCCGCAGGGCCCAGGATCTGGCCACCCAAGCCCTGGCGGGGGTGGAAACGCTAGGCGGTGTGGATGGCGGCGAGCGCGAACACCTACTCGCCCAGCTACAGACGATCCTCGCCCGTACCCACGCTTCCCTCGAGGAGTACGACGAGGCCGATGCCTGCCTGGCGGAGGTGGCCGAGGCGCTGCGCCGATCGGCGCAGGGGCCTACCGCGGATCTGGCGCGTCTCTACACCGACCAGGGCTCTCTCATGCTGCGCAGGGGGGATTTCGAGGCGGCGCGCCACCTCTTGCTGGAGGCGCGCGACGTCTGGCAGGAGATCCCGTCCAAGGTGACCGGCAGGGCCATCGTCCTGCAACTTCTCGGGGATGTCGAGCGGGAACGGGCGGACTACGCGAGTGCGCGGGAGTATTTCAAGCGCTCCCTGGGCCTCCTCCAAGAGCTCTACGGTCCGTCCCAGGGCCGCACCTTTGCCGTGAGGGCGGAGCTCGCGTCGATCGCGGCGCGCATGGGGGACCTCGGGTATGCCGAGGAGGAGGCGGCCCAGCTCTTGGCGCTCGCTCCCTCCCTGGAGGAGCGCAGTGCCTTTTCGGCGCGGGCCCTCCACGGGCTGGGAAACCTCTTGAACCTCCTCGCGGACTATGGGAATGCCGAGGCGGTGCTGGCCCAGGCGATCGCCCGTTACGACGGGGTCTTCAGCCAAGAGACCTTCGAAAAGAGCGCCGCCATCGCCATGCGGGGGTGGGTCCTTCTGCGTCTGGGGCGTCTCTCGGAGGCACGGGTGTTGGCTCGCCAAGCCCGGGAGAACCTGGAGCGCATCGGTGGTCTGGGTACGCCCACCGACGCGACTTTCCGCTTGATTCACTCATGGGTCCTGCTGCGCTCGGGAAAGCGATCCGAGGCGGTGGTCGAGGCGCGGGAGGGCCTGGCGATTCGCGAGAGGTACTATCCCGAGTCCCACGATCTCGTGATCGAGGCCATGGCCGACCTGGGCCTGTTCCTTTCGGTTTCCGGGGAACTCGAGGAGGCGGAGACGATTCTGCGTCGGGCGCGCGGGTTGCACGATGGCCGAGGAGGGGATCCCGCTCCAGCCTATGCGCAGATTCTGGATACCCTGGGAGGAATCCTGCGCGACCAGGGTCGCTACGGCGAGGCTCGGGAGCTGCTCGCCAAGGCCCTGGAACTGCGCCGCCGGCTCCTGTCGGCGGACCACCCCGACCTCGCCGAGTCCTTGAACTCCTTCGCCATGTTCCGCTACATGGCCGGGGAGCGGGATGAAGGGATCCACGCCGACTTCCTCGAGGCCTTGAGGATCTTCGAGGCCCAGGCCCAGCTCGGACGGGCCGCCTGGGTCTGCTCCAACCTCGGCACTTGGGAGGCCGATGTGACCGGCGACCAGGCAGCCGCCCGGGAGTGGGTCGATCGGGCGATCGAGTATGGCGATGGGAGCGATGCGCACAACCACCCCCTCTGGGGGGTCATTCTGGCCAACCGGGGCACGATGGCGCTGCGCGAGGGAGAGACGGAGCAGGCCATCAGCTTCCTGGAGCGAGCCTGGGAGAGCATTTCGACCGCATCCCCCTCTCACCCCTCCGCCCGCGGCATTCTCGAGCGGCTGGTCCAGGCCTACAAAGAGGTGGGACGAGAGGAAGAGGCCCAGGCCTTGGCGCGGGAGCACGGCCTGGATGGTGGTGACTAGCAACCCAAAAGGCGCCAGCCCGCATGGCCCGGTGGATCTGCCCCGCGCGGGGGCGTCTTGACGGGGCCCCTCCCGGCGGGGATGGTCTCTCCATGGGCGCGCGCCGATTCCGGGAGCCCCGGCTCATCCTGCTTTTCGTGTTGATCCTCGCTGCCGGCTTGCGGGGAGGATACCTCGTCGAGCGGCGGAGCCAGCCGGACTTCACCCGGCCGGAGATCGATGCGGCCTTCCACGACGACTGGGCTCGCAGCATCGTCTATGGCGCGGAGCGGGCGGCGGAGTGGCGGCGCGCGGACCGTAGCGATCCCTTGGCGGGCGAGCCCTACCTGCGCCCCCCCGGCTACCCCTGGTTCCTGGCCCTGGTCTACGCCCTCAGCGGCGGCAGCTATCTGGCTGCGGTGCTCGCCAATCAACTGCTGGGCCTCTTGACGGCCTACCTGCTCTACCGCCTCCTGCGCCGAACGGCGGGGGCCTGGGCGGGAGTGCTCGCCGCAGCGGTCGCCGGCCTGCACTGGGGGACTATCTTCTTCGAGGGGGAACTGCAGGCCACGGCACTCTTGGGGGCGCTGGAGGCGGGAGCACTGCTCGCCCTCCTGGCCGCCGCCGCAGGCCGGACCCGCGCGAGCTTCGGGGCGGGCCTCTTGCTTGGAGCCTGTGCCCTCACCCGGCCCAATGCCCTGGTCTTCCTCCCCCTGGCCCTGGTTTGGCTCGCCCACACGCGGCGCGTCCGCGCTCTACCCTGGCGGGCACCTCTTTTGGCGTTGCTCGCGGGGACGGTCCTGGCCATCTCACCCGCGACCCTGCGCAACCTGCATGTCTCGGGGCACTTCGTACCGATCAGTGCCAACCTGGGCATCAATCTCTATCTCGGCAACAACCCGGACGCGAACGGTCTGGTCTCCAACCAGGTCGAGGAGCTGGGGTCGTTTCGAACCTGCTACGACTATCCGGCCCTGGTGGCGCGTTTGGAAGAGCGACTGGACCGCCCGCTCGATCTGCCCGCGGTCTCCCGTTACTTCACGGGCGAAGCCTTGAAGTGGATCGGCGGGCATCCCGGGGAGTTTCTCGCCCTCTCCCTACGCAAGGCGCGCTTTATGATCGGCGCGACCGAAGTCGGCCACAACAAGGAGGTCGCCATCGAGCGGGCGCACTCTCCTCTCCTCAGGTGGCTGCCCTTCCCCTTTCCCCTGCTCCTGGCCCTCGCCGTGGCGGGAGCCCTGGTCGGGCTGCACCGGGGCGGGGGGGAGGATGACGATTTGCCGGGTGGCATGCGGCGCGATCTCGTCCGGCTTGCCGGAGGTTTTGCACTGCTCTTTGCGCTCTCTCTCCTGCCCTTCTTCGCGGCGGCGCGTTATCGCGTGCCGCTGGTTCCCCTCCTCGCGTCGCTCATCGGCCTGCTCGCGGGGCGCCGCGTGCGAGCCCTCTATTCCTGGCGGGGCGTGCTGGCTCTGGGTGTGCTCATCCTGGCCTCCTTCGCCTCGCCCCCCCTCCCCGGGTCCGAGGCGGGGGGATCCGCGAAGTACGAGCTTCTGCGCGCCCAGGGTTTCTTCGCCCAGGGTCGGTATGACGAGGCGCGCGCGGCCTATGAGCGTGCCCTCGCGAAGCTGCCCAATGACCCGGGTGCCCACTACGGTTTGGCGGTACTCGAGCAGAAGCTCGGTCATGACCAGGCCGCCCGAGGGGAGTACCGCGCGGTTCTCGCCTCGGAGCCGAATCACCCCAAGGCCAACTTCAATCTTGGCTTTCTGCTCCTGGCAGAGGGGGATCGGGAGGGGGCGTTGGCTGCCTGGCGCCGGGCGGAAGGGGCCGACCCCCTGCTCGCCGCCGCTTCCTATCAGATCGGCAAGCTCCTGCTCTCCATGGGACGCGGAAAAGAGGCCCGCGCGGCTTTGGAGAGGGCCGTCGAGCGCAGCTCCGGCGAGGAGGGGACGACCTACCGCGTGGACCTGGCCCTGCTCTTGGCGACGAGTCGTGATGCGGGGCTGCGCGACGGCGCCCGGGCTCTCTCCCTGGCCGAGGAGGCTCTCGAGCTGGCGGACGATCCCGGAGTGCGTTTCGTGCACGCCGCGGCCCTGGCGGAGCTCGGGCGTTTCGATGAGGCGGCAAGCGAGCTCGAAGCGCTGTTGCCAGGGATTCCTCCAGGGGGACGTGGCGCCTTCGAGGCCGCCCTCGCGCAGTTCCGAAACGGCCGGCCCCTGCGGAGGTGAAGATGCCGCCCGAGACCCTCTCTTGGCTTCGGTTAGTCCTCCTCGTTGGCCTGGTTTGGCTCGGCTCCTGCCGGGAAGCGACGGAGTCGCGGAGCAGTGTCTTGCTCGTCCTGACCGACACCGTGCGGGCCGACAAGCTCGGTTGCTATGGAAACGAGCGCGGCCTGACGCCAAACCTCGACGTCTTCGCGGCACGGGGGCTGCGCTTTTCCCGGGCGAGCTCTCACGCACCTTGGACCCTGCCCGCGACGGCCACCATTCTGACCGGCTTGTACCCCGCCGAGCACGGTGCGGGTGGACGGCTGGGGGACTTCCAGGGCCTGCGCGGCGACGTGACGACCCTCCCGGCGGTCTTCAATGGGGCGGGTTATGACACCCACTGCATCGCCAACGTCGGCTTTCTCGATAGCGCGTTCGGTGTGACCCGCGATTTCCAGACCACCGACATCGTCGCGCCCAAGAGCAACGTCGAGATGCGGGATGCGCGCCGCACGACCGATGCCGCCCTGGCCTGGTTGGAGAGCCATGGGGAGCGACCCTTTTTCCTCTTGGTGCACTACTTCGACGCCCACGCGGTCTACAACCCCCCGTTGCCCTTCCGGGAGCGCTTTGCGCGGGAGCCCGATCGGCGTGACGGGAGTTGGCTCTTTCCGACCCGTGCCCAGATGGTGGCTCTGCGGTCGGGTGCTCCGCTGCCACCGCGCGAGACCCTGGAGCGGGCCGAGGCCCTCTACGATGGTGAGGTGGCCTACCTCGACCAGGAGCTCGGGCGGCTCTTGGAGGGGCTCGAGCAGCGCGGACTCGCGGAGGAGACCGCGGTGGTCATCACCTCCGACCACGGGGAGGAGTTCCTCGACCACGGAGGCTTCGAGCACGGCCACCAGCTCTACCAGGAGCTTCTGCACGTTCCGCTGCTCCTCTCGGCCAGGGGAGTGAAGCCGGCCGTGGTCGAGCGTGTCGTCGGGCAGGTGGACCTCGCGCGGACCCTCTGCCGCCTCGCGGGTCTCACCCCGCCAGCCCAGTTCACCCGCTTCGGCCACGACCTGCTCGACACCGAGCTGCCGTCCCGGCCGATTCTGGCCCAGGGGAACATGTGGGGCGAGCCGCTCTTCGCCCTGCGCATGGGGAGTGAGAAGCTCATCCGCCGGGAGGACGGCAGCTTGGAACTGTATGACCTGGGTGTGGACCCCGGGGAGCAGAGCGACCTGGCTGCTCTGCGTCCCGAGCGGGTCGTCGCTCTGGAGGGTCTTCTCGGTGAGGTGCAACGCTACTGCGAGGCCCATGCGGCCGGCCGTGACCTGGAGCTTCCCGCCGAGTTGCTGCGGCACCTGCGCTCGGCCGGGTACGCCGGGGAGGAAGAGAGGTGAGGCGCGGGGGGAGCCTTCGACGCATGGGGGGGAGTAAGGCTCCCACGGTCGAGGAATCCCCACCATGTCTCCCCGTACGCGCTCCGGGCTGCTCGCCCTCATCCTCGTCGCCGCCCTGGTCGGCATCTGGTGGGTTGCCGTGGACCGGGGAAGCAAGGCCGGTCCCGCCAGGCAACCGCGGCCGGGAGCCGCACCCACGGTGAGCACGGACGGGGGTTTCACGGCGGACCTGGAGGGGGGGGGACTGGAGAGGACCCCGGAAAGAAGCGAGGAGGCTCTTCAACGCACGGCGGTGACCGAAGAGGTCGCTTTGCAAGGGCCCGCCTCGCTGGAGCGGGCCAGTTGGCGGCGCCCATCCGGAGCGGTCTGGGTGGAGGGCCGTGTCGTCTTCCCCGATGGGACCCCCTTTGATGAAGAGGTGATCGTCGAGGCGGAGGGGGCGGCCTTCCCGAACGCGCTCGATGGACGGCGCACCTATCGCACGCGCTGCGAGAGCGATGGCAGTTTTCGGGTCGCCTTCTCCAAGCGCACGCGCTACGGCCGCATCGGCCTCGTTGCCCGCTACGTCTTCCTGAAGGAACGTTACAAGGTCGACTTCAGCGAGCCGGAGACCCTCGAGGAGATTCGGATCGAGCCAGAGCTCGGTGGGCTCGTGGTGGCACGGGTGCTACCGCCCCATTCCGCTGCCTTCGAGGAGGACCCCCTGGCCGGTGTGACGGTACACGCCAGGGTCGACGGTAGCCGTGGGGGCAAGGAGCTGGCCGGCTGGTGGAGCGGACGCGAAGGAGAGTGGGAGGTCGGTGGGCTCTACACCGGCCAGGAATGGACCCTCGTGGCGGACTCTCCCCTGTGGGCCGAGGGTCGGGCAGAGGGGGTCGAGGTGCGTGCCGGTGAGACGACGCGGGTCGACCTATCCCTCTCCCGTGGGGCGCACATCTCCGGGGCCCTGGTCGATGAGCGAGGAGAGATCATCCCAGAGGGCCGGGTGATGGCGCTCGACGCGAAGGATGCCGCCGCGGCGGCCTTCTTCCGCCAGCCCGCGGGCAAGGGGAAGGTCGAGGTTCGGGACGGCACCTTCGACCTACGGGGCGTTCCGCCGGGGGATACCGTCCTCTTTGGGAGTGCGGAGGGCTATCTGGACGGTCGCCTCGAGCTGGGCCAGCTCGACGATGGCAGTCTCCGTAGTGGGCTGCGTCTGGTTCTTCCTACCGGCGGTGTGCTCTCCGGTCAGGTGCGTTGGCCCTGGGGCGAGCCCGCGGCCGGTGCGGAGGTGCGGGTCGTCCAGGGTCTCAAGGTGGGGGACCGTTTCGAGGTGGGGCGGGTGCGGGGCGAACTGACCCTGGGAGCCGACGGGACCTTTCGGGTGAGCGGGCTCGATCCGGGGGTGCCCTGTGACGTGACCGCCACCGCGATCCACCCGGACGATCGCCCGGATCCAAAGAGTCGTCTCTCGGTTCTGAAGGCCAAGACCATTCCCCGCTGGGTAGCCGGCGCCCACGATCTCCTCCCCGACGGCCCGGCGGTGGACTTGGAGCTATCGGCGGGGGATGTTCTCACGGGCCGGGTGATCGATGATGCCGGCGAGCCGGTGGAACGTTTCGCCGTAACGGCGGCACCGGCGGACGCCGGTGTGCTCTCGAGCAGCGCGCGCCGTCCCGTGCGAGGACGTTTCCGAGACGCCGAGGGGAAGTTCACCCTGACGGGGGTCCAGGCAGGGGTCTGGGAGGTCAAGGTGACCGCCAGCGGTTACACCTCTTCCGAGCGCAGGCGGGTGACCATGCCGGCTGCGGCGCCCTTGGAGTACCGCTTGCGGCGTACCGCGTCGATCACCGGCACGGTCACGACCCCCGATGGTCAGCCGGCCAAGGGAGCCCAGGTCTGGGTCGATCGCGGCAGCGGATCCAATGGGCACGCCAAGGTCGACCGTGAGGGGGTTTTCAAGCTGGGGAAGGTCGACGCGGGGACGGTCAGCCTCATCGCGGATTCGGACAAGTACGCCCAGAGCGCAGCCTACTCGCTCTCGATCTCCCCGGGAGAGCGGCGCGAGGGGGTGGCTTTGGTGCTGCGACCTGGGGCGACCCTCATCGCCCGCATCCATCCCGATGCGGGGAAACGGGTGGGGCGTGCGGTGACGCTCAAGGCCGAGGGGGTCGATCCTCTCGACTTCACCCAGGCCGCGCGCAACGTAAACCTGACCCAGGTGACCGACAAGGAGGGGCAGGCGGTCTTCGAGGGGCTCGATCCGGGCGGGTACCTGCTCGAGGTGGCGCCCGAGAAGCGGGTGCGCTTCGATGGGGTAAGGGAGTCCTGGATCCTCGCCCGGGCCAACTACATCCAGGCCCGAGTGAGCGTCAGTCCCGGAGAGGTGCGCGAGGTCGTCTTGGGAGGCCCCGGTCCCGAGGACGTGCATCTCCACGGCCGGGTTCTCGCCGCCGGCAAGCCGGTTACCGGAGCCTGGGTCACGGCGACCGATCTCGAAGAAGAGGATTATCGTCCTACGGCCGCGATAGCTTCAAGCGAGGACGGAACCTACGCCATGACCCTCGACCATGGGGGGCGTTGGCGCTTCAGCGTCCGCTTCCAGTCCGGGAGCTGGACCGTCTTCGTCATCGACGTGCCCGCCGCCGGGGAGTTCGAGCAGGACTTTCACCTGCCCGAGAGTCGCATCGAAGGCACGATTCAAGGTGAAGGCGGAGAGCCCCAGAGCCAGATGACCGTGACCCTGGTCGACGAGGACTCCGACGGGCGCCGGCAGGACTGGTTTGCTCAGCGCAGGGCTTCGACCGACGCAAACGGTCACTACGTCTTCGAGCACCTGTCGGCGGGGACCTATCACCTGCGCGTGGGTGGCGGTGATGGGGGACTGGGCATTCTCCAGGAATCGGATATCGAATACGGCCGCGTCGTACGGCGCATCGAAGTGGCCGAGGACGCTGGTGTGATCCCGCTCGACCTCAAGCTGCCCCCCGCCGGAGAACTCTTCGGCACGGTGCGCACCAGCCAGGGTCAGCCGGTTGCGGGTGCGACGATCACGGTGACCGACGAGGATGGGATCCCCCTCTCCCAATTCACCTTTCATCGCAGTGGAGCCGACGGGGCCTACACCTATCGCGGCATCGCGCCGGGCACCTATTCCGTCGTGGCGCAGCAGGGAGGCAAGTCCGAACCACGGACCTTCAAGATGTATGCGGAGGGGAAGGTCGAACTGGATCTCGTCCTGACCGACTAGGGCCGGTGGAGCGCTCCGGGTAGGGGGGTCTAACCCTTGCCCCCGGAACCGGCCTGGGGTTTGTCGGCCACCGCTCCCTCGTCCAGTTGGTCCTCGAGTGCATCGACCAGGGGCTTTAGGTTCCCAAGCAGGTGCTGGGCCGCTTCAACAGTCGAGTCCTTCTGGGCCAGAACGGCACTCTTGACGGCAAGCTCCTCCTGGACGCGCTCCAGGGTTTCGCTCAGCTCTTCGATGCGCTCGGCTCGGGTGTGGGCCTGCTCTTGCGTTGCGGAAAGTTCAGCAGAGAGTCGCTGGAGCTCGGCTTCGCGTTGGGCGAGCTGCTCCCCGAGGCTGTTCAACTCCTCGCGTAGGCCTGCGATGGCTGCCTGGGATTCGATCCCCCGCTCCTCGGCCTGCGCGAGGGCTGCGCGAAGCTCCGCGAGCTGTTCCTCGCGCTGGGCGGATTCTTCGCCGAGCCGCCCGAGCTCCGTTTCGAGGTGAGCTTCCCGCTGCCGATGCTCCTCCCGTTCCTGCTCCAGTTCGACCTCCAGGCTGCGGGAACTGCTCTGCGCCGAGCGCAGTTCGGCGGAGAGTTCCTGCTCCTGCTCACGCAGGGAAGCGATGACGCTTTCGTGCTCGCTGATCTTCTTCGCGAGGCGCTCACCCTCTCGGGCGAGTTTCTTGGCCCGACGTTCTTCCTTGGCCAGATCCTTCTCGCGGGAAGTGAGCTGGGTCGCCTGGTCGGCCAGGGTGCGACGGGCCTCTTCGAGCTCCTCTTCCCGTTGAGCGAGCAGTGCCTGGCCCTCGGCCAGTTGGCCCTGGACTTCGCGCAGTTCCCGGGCCCGACTCTCTTGGGCGCGGTCGAGTTGGGTGAGGTGCCGCCGGGTCTGATCCCGCTCCTTGCGCAGCTCCGCGAGGCTCTGCTCACGTTTCTCGAGGCGCCGCTCGAGCTTGGTGAGTTCCCGCGTCGCCCGTTTGAGTTGATCGCCGAGTTCTCGAGCTTCGGCGGAGGAGGCTTCGGCAGCCCGCAGCGCTTCGGTGTGTCGTTGGTCCAATTCGACGAGGTCGGCCTGTAGGGCGACCCGTTGGAATTCCTCCGCGGCGACACGCTCGGCGTGTTCCGTCCGTAAGGCGGTGAGTGCCGCTCGTGCCTCTTCCAGCTCCGTTTCGAGCTGCCTGGAGCGGCCCTGGGCCTTTTCGGCGAGACTCCTCGTTTCGATCAGGGCGGCTTCGCTCTCGGCGGCGGCTTCCCGGGCAGCGTCGCGCTCGCCCTCGATCTCGGCC
>JALWOP010000244.1:18700-19094 GCA_027083445.1 Planctomycetota bacterium
GAGCTGGCACAGGCCCTGGCCGGCGGCGGTGAGCTTCGCGGAGAGTTCGGCGGCCTGGGCCTCGCCGCCGGCCAGGGCCTGTGCCAGCTCCTCTTCGAGGGCGCTCTGGCGCTCTGCGCGGCGGGAGATCTCGCTCTCGAGTTCCTGGAGACGGCTTTCGGCCGCGGCGGCCTCTTCGCGCGCCTCGGCGAGGGCGCTTTCGCTCTCGGCGGCGGCTTCCCGGGCGGCGTCGCGCTCGCCCTCGATCTCGGCCAACCGCTCGTGGGCGGCGGTGAGCTTCGAGGAGAGTTCGGCGGCCTGGGCCTCGCCGCCGGCCAGGGCCTGTGCCAGTTCCTCTTCGAGGGCGCTCTGGCGCTCCGCGTTGCGGGAGATCTCGCTCTCGAGTTCCTGGAGA
>JALWOP010000245.1 GCA_027083445.1 Planctomycetota bacterium
GGTCGTCGAGGAAGCTCTCGGGTCGGGGCTCGAGGGTGTCCCAGTCCACGGCGTCGACGACGGCCGGGGGGAGGGCCTGCTGGAAGTGCTCCCTGGCGAGATCGGGACGGCGGAAGGTGAAGCGGAACAGGCTGTCGTGGGGCTGGTCCAGGGGCATCTGGGCTCACGCGGTGAGAGGGGATGCCCCTCATATATCTCTGGGGCCTGCCAGAACCTGTCCGGGACTCAAAACATCACATCCATCGGGCCGGTATCGGCAGACGCTCCCCGCCCCCGTACCCGCACTACAGGCACTCAGCAATCTGAGCTCGGCCGGAGCCCCCTCTTCATCCTCTGCCCGATCGCGGAATGGAGTGGGCGGCGGCGAGCTGCCTGCCACATCCCACGATCGGACAGAGGATGGACCTTTTTTGTTTCACTCCTGCGGGGGGCGCGGGTCCAAGCGAGCAGAACCCAGAAGACACCGGAGAAGACCATGAGCGCCAAGCTGCTCTCCCTGATCGCCATCGCCTCCCTGAGCGCCTGTGCGGGCCAGGAGTCCCAGGAGGCCCGCACCTTCGCCGAGGCCCTGCCCACCGCCGCCGACCTGGAGATCTCCGTCAGCGGGGCCGCGCCGAGCGCCCGCACCGCCGGGGACCTGGACCCCTTCTACAGCCTGACCCGCGATGTCAGCGGATCGGTCAACGGCTTCGTCGGCGACTGGCTGGACCTGATCCACGACATCACCCGGGGCCCCGCCCAGTCCGACGGTGAGGGCGTCTTCTACTGGGGGCCGTTCCACCAGGGCGAGGGTGGCCTGGGCCCCACGACCGAGTACTTCCGGGCCTCCCGTCACCCCGACGGGGGGTACATCTACCAGCTCCTCGAGGCCACCCGGGCCGATGAGGATGACCCCAGCGCCTATCGGGTCTTGGTCGAGGGGTACATCCTGATCGACGGTACGGATGTCGCTGAGCGGAGCATCCTGACCAACAACGAGAACATCACCGAGCTGATCCTGACCAACAACGAGAACATCACCGAGCTGATCCTGACCAACAACGAGAACATCGAGGGGTGGAACGCCCTGATCAGGGACTCGGGGGCCGAGGGCGGCTACGGCTACTTCGCCGTGGACTTCGACACTGCGCGGGAACTCGATCCCGGGCGCAGCGCCGAGGGCCTGGCCGTGTTCGGCTATGACTTCACCGGGCTGAGCACTGCCGAGC
>JALWOP010000246.1 GCA_027083445.1 Planctomycetota bacterium
CGCCCCACCCGAATCGGCGGGGGCGGTAGACCAGAACCAGACGGCTCCGGTCACGATCACGAGGATCGCGGTCGAAATCCAAGCAAGCGCCTTCATGCGGGGTGAAAGGTCATCCGGAGTTGGAGGCCGTGCGGGCAGCCAGGGCCTCTCTTCGGTCATGGTAGGCCAGGACCTTCCATCGGGGTGAAGCTGCGTTAGAGCCTTTCCCGAGCGGACATAGGGTGGAAACGGCGGGTGGAGAGGGCGGGGTGGGCCGGACCGACGGACCGCCGCGGCTCGGCTCCCTAGACCCGAACCTCGCCCCGGGCCCCCAGGAGGTCCGCATGGCGCTCCAAGAGCGGTTCAACTTCCTCGCGCAGGAACTCATCCACCTGCTCGGGGGCCCGTCCCACATAGAGACGGCCCTCCAGGAGCTCGTCCAGGCGCGTCGCTACCGACGCAAAGGCGGGATCGGCCGCCACCAGCTCCCGCAGGGGGTTGGATTCCCCCCGATGGATGGCGGCGGAGGCCTCCCGGGCGTGGAGGCGCAGGCGCTCGTGGAGGTCCTGGCGGTCCCCCCCCGCCTTGGATGCCTCCATCAAGAGGTGTTCGGTCGCCAGGAAGGGCAGCTCGAAGTCGAGGTTGGCTCGCACGACCGCCTCGTGCACCACCAGGCCGGCGGAGACGTCGAGGTAGAGGGAGAGCACCGCATCGGTCCCCAGGAAGAGCTCGGCCAGGGCCAGACGCCGGTTGGCGGAGTCGTCCAGGGTGCGTTCGAGCCACTGGTTGGCGGCGGTGTGAGCGGTATTGCCGACGGCCTCGATCACGATCCGGGCCAGGGAACAGATGCGCTCGGAGCGCATGGGGTTGCGCTTCCAAGGCATGGCCGAGCTGCCGATCTGCTTCTTCTCGAAGGGCTCCTCGACCTCCCGCTTGTGGGCGAGCAGGCGCAGATCGGTGGCAAACTTGTGGGCCGACTGAGCAATCGACGAGAGGACCTGGGCCACTCGAAAATCGAGCTTGCGGGGATAGGTCTGCCCGGTCACGGCGAAGCTGCGCTCGAAGCCCATCTTGCGCGTCACCGCTGCGTCGAGGGCACGCACCTTGTCGTGGTCTCCCCCGAAGAGCTTCAGGAAAGAGGCCTGGGTCCCGGTGGTCCCCTTCACCCCGCGAAAGCGCACCTGGCCGCGGGCCTGCTCCAGGTCCGACAGATCCCCGAGCAGGTCCTGGATCCAAAGACACGCGCGCTTACCGACCGTCGTCGCCTGGGCCGGTTGAAAGTGGGTGTACCCACAGGTCGGCAGCTCGCGGTGTGCACGGGCGAACTCGGCCAGGTGAGCAATCACGCTCACGACCTGCGCGCGAATGAGGTCGAGTCCCTCGCGCAGAATGCACAGATCGGTGTTGTCCCCGACGAAGCAGCTCGTCGCCCCCAGGTGCAGAATCGGCCGCGCCTTGGGGCACTGCTCGCCCCAGGCGTGCAAGTGGGCCATCACATCGTGGCGTAGCTCACGCTCGTAGCGCCGGGCGAGGTCGAGATCCAGCTCCTCGAGGGTGGCGCGCATCTCGGCCAACTGATCGTCGCGGATAGCGAGTCCGAGCTCCTGTTCGGCTTCGGCCAGGGCCAGCCACAGACGCCGCCAAGTGGTGAACTTGCGTCGATCGGAGAAGAGCTCGCGCATTGCGCGGGTCGCATAACGTGTGGCCAGGGGGCTCTGATAGTTGTCGGAAGCGCTCATCCGCGCGGGATTGTAGCTCGGATGCGGGCCTCTCCACCCCTGCGAAGGTGCTCCATCCCGCAGCGACGATACAGACGAGCGCCGCTGCCGCGAGCCGTAGCCAGAGCCCCCCTTCACTCGCCCTCTCCCTCCCGGCATAGGCGGCGATCCACAGGACTCCGGCCACCCCGGAGGCGTCGGTCAGCACATCCCAGAGCGAGGCCCCGCGACCGGGGACGAAGGACTGGTGCCATTCATCGAGGGCTCCATAGCCGATAGCCACCAGGGCGACCGCGGTGATATGCGCACCGTCGAGGCGCACCCAATCTCCCTCGCGGGGCAGGAGGGGCAGGAGCCACAGGGCCAAGAGGCCGAAGAGCGGGGCGTGCCCCAGGTTCCACAGCCAGGCCAGAGCCGGACCCAGGTCGAGTCCCGCTCCCAAGGGCCGGGAGGAGAGGGCCGCAATCCCCGCCGCCCAGGCGAGGGGTGCGATGCACGCCAGCGCGCGGGGAGCAGCGAGCAGGGCACGTCCCACTCGACGCACGAAGGCAAGCGCCCCGGAATCCGCCATCCTACTCCGAACTCCCATAGCGGCGCGCGGCACGGATCGCCAGGCCGCTCCCCGAGGGGGTCGCGCTCACCGTGAGCTCATCGACCAGCAGAGCGAGCAGATACAGGCCGCGGCCACGCTCATCCTCCAGCTCGGGTCGCTCACGGGAGGCGTCGAGCTGACGCTGCATGCCCTCCGGATCCCCGCCCCCCTGGTCCCCGACGGTCACCACCCACCTTCCCGGCGCGAGGGTGATCTCGAGCGAGAGGCGCACGTCCCGGGAAAGGTCGGCCACCTCCCGTGCTCCCTCCCCCCCACCGTGGTCGACTGCGTTGTCGAGCAGCTCGCCGACGACGAAGACCAGGGTCTCGCATTCGGTGACAGAGACACCCCGGGAGAGGACGAACTCGCGCGCCAACCTGCGGGCTTCGCGCCCGGCACTGTGGGCCGCGGGCAGGTCGAGCTCGAGCCGCTCCGGCCCCTCGCTGCGCCGAATCCCCTTCACCGTATGCTCCTCATCACTCCCCTTCCTCGCCCTGCGGCGAGGGTTCGAGGTAGAGCGACAGGTCGAGGGCCGGCGCGGAGTGCGTCAGGGCTCCGACCGAGATGCGATCGATCCCCGAACGGGCCACCGCAAGCAGGTTCTCCTCCGTCACCCCCCCGGACGCTTCGAGCTCCACGGGCCGGCCGCGCTCACGGGCAGCCTCCCGCAGGCGTGGGACGAGGGCTGCCATCGTCTCGGGCGGCATGTTGTCGAGCAGGACGACATCCGCTCCGCCCTGGGTGGCGAGAAGCGCCTCCCGATCGGTGCGCGCCTCGCAGGTGAGCACGACCCGCGGACCGATGCTCGCGCGCAAGCGCTCGACCGCCTCGCGCACACCGCAGCCCGCCAGCGCCAGGTGGTTCTCCTTGATCATCGCCTGATCGTCGAGACCATGGCGGTGGTTCTCGCCCCCTCCGCAGCGGACGGCGTACTTCTCGAGCACCCGCAGCCCCGGGGTGGTCTTGCGTGTGTCGAGGAGCCGCACTCCCGGCGTGGCCGAGAGGATCGAGACCAGCCTGGCCGTATGCGTGGCGATGCCGGAGAGCCTCTGCAAGAGGTTCAAGGCAGTGCGCTCCGCCAACAAGAGAGCGCGGGCATTGCCCTCGATTCGCGCGAGCTCCTGGCCTGCCTCGACCCGCTCCCCGTCCCGCGCGTCGAGCTCCACCCGTGCCTCTCCGTCACAGGCCCGGAATACGGCTGCGAAGAGATCGAGGCCCGCCAGGACCCCCCGGGCCCGCCCCACCAGCCGCGCCCGCGCCCGCGCCTGGGCGGGGACGAGGCCCTCGCTGGTGATATCGCCGGACCCCCGATCCTCCTCCAAGAAGCGCTCTATGAGCGCGGCGACCAGCACCGGATCAGGGGGAGTGAGAGCCTTCCTTTGGGGAGCGGAGCCCATGGGAGGGGAGAGTGTACGGTCCCGGGGGAGCAGGAGAACGGAGGGACCCGTACCGGGGGGCTCGCGGGAACACCCCGCTCAGGAGCTGGGCGCGCGCGATCCCGATGCCGCGCACCTCCTGGGGATCGAAGTCCGCCCGCCCGGCCCTCCAGCGCGCCCGGGCCAGGGCCAGGGCGAGCCGCGGTCCGATCCCCGGGACGGCACGCCACTCCCGGGGGGTAGATCCGGAGCCGAGGCGAGTGTCGGCGGGGGTGCCGATGGCCGCGGTGGGGGCTCGCGGATCACTCCAGACCGAGACCCACGGCCCGGGAAGGGGTGGAGCGCTGCGAGCGCGGTAGGCGGCGAAGGAGGTCCCGATCAGATAGCCGATCAAGCAGGCCCGGATGCGGGGGATCTGCATGCCCCGTCGACCGCGGCTCCCCCCTGCGGGTTGCGCCCGCCGCCCCCCAAACCCCAATCGAGGCGTCGCTTCAAGCTACGCCCCAGGCCTTTCCGGCGCGCCCGAGAAAGTTCGCCGACCAGGGTACGGCCGACCTCGCCGAGGGCACGGCCAAGGGGGGAGTCGGGCTCGGCGGCCAGGACCCGTTTGCGCCCTTGGGTGCAGCGGAAGGCGGCGCGGTCCTCGGGCAGGGTGCCGAGCAGACGGGGAGAACGGCCCAAGAACCGCAGGCTGACATCGCGGATGCGCTGCGCGGTAGCCCGAGCCTCCTCCTCACTCCGGGTCCGATTGACGACGAGCAGCACCTCCCCCTGGGGGCGCTGCCGCCAGAGCACCTTGAGGAAGGCATAGGCATCGGTCATCGCCGTCACGTCCGGGGTCGTGACCAAGACCACCAGGTCGGCGGCCGCCGCAAAGGCCACCGTCTGCCGCGAGAGACCGGCGGCGGAGTCGAGAATCAAGTACTCGTAGCCGACCTCGAGTTTCTCGATCCCAAGGGCGATGAGCTGCAACTCATAGGAGGAGAGCCCGGCCATCTTCGAGAAACCCGAGCCCCCCGAGAGCAGGTCGAGGTTGTCCGCCGCCCGCAGGGTCACCCGCGAGGCTTCCAGGCGGCCTTCGACGACATCGACCAGGGTCTCCTTGGGATGCACATCGCACAGGATGTGGGCATTGGCCGCTCCAAGGTCGGCGTCGAAGAGCAGGGTACGCCCCAGGCGAGACAAGGGCACGGTCAACGAGGCGCTGAGGAGTGTCTTGCCGGTGCCCCCCTTACCGCTGGCGACACAGATCGAAGCGGCGCGGACGGCGAGCAGCTCGGCGGGCCCCGCTTCGACTCGCGCCCGGGGCCCGTGTACCCGCTCCTCGGGTCGCCCGAAAGCCAGGGAAAAGAGTTGACGCGCGGGGTTCCAGGCCATCGCTCGGTCGAGGCTTCCAAAGCCACGCAGCCGATCCAAGCGCCGGCTCCTGCTTTTTCCCCAAAGACCCGCTAGCGGGTCTGGAGCAGACAGATCGCCTGCACGGCCACGCCCGCCCCCCCCGCC
>JALWOP010000247.1 GCA_027083445.1 Planctomycetota bacterium
CGGCCCCGCCGCGCTCTCGATCAGGGGCCACCACATCGTGTTCAACTCTTGACCCCGAGCGGAAGGCGACGGATCGGCCCTTCACCCTGGGAAGGGGGCCGATCCGGCGACGATCGGGTCACGCCGCGACCCACATTAGGTGCAGGAGGGCCCGAAATGGCGGTGGCCGTGCAGGACGCATCGGTCATGATGCTCGGACGGTTTCTGCCGTCGGCGGGACGCCGGTTCCGGGTCAGCGCCGGGCAAGCCGAGGTTTTGCATTACCTCGTCGGCGGCCCGCTGACGTTGGGCCAACTCGCCGTGATCTGGCTGAAGGGTCACGAACGCAATCCGCTCACCGGGCGCGTCCGGACACTAGAGGACGCTGTCCGCGTCGTTGAGGGACACCTTGAGCTACTGCACGCCGCCGAGACGGTCTTCGCGGAGAGGTCGCCGCCGAGCTCGGGCTAATCTCACTAGATGGTGTGTCCTGACGCAAAGCGGCCGGAAGGCCGCGGTGCAGACCGTATCTGACTTGCGGGGGTGAGTCCCCTGGCGGAAATCGCGGGAAAGCCGAGCCGTAGGCTCGAGCCACGAGGCGAGTTTCCCTCGGCCGAGCCGGCCATTTCGTGGCGAAGGCAACAGACCGCATCCGAAGAACCGGAGGGATCCAGGAGCCCCTCGATGTAGGGGGGGAGTCCGAGAGGCGCACGTTCGGTCGATGCTCAGTGAAAGCCGAATGGAGGGAAGGGGCCCTGCTTTGGCCGTGTTGTCCCGAGTTGGACCGGACGAGGGCATGGGGTGGTGGCGGAAACCCCATCGACAAGGCCCGCACCCCGCAACGGAAGCTCTTCGCGGTCGGCAGGCGCAACCGGAATCGACGGCGAAACTCTCGCCACGATCGAAGTACATGGCGGGGATCGCTCCCTGGTGCAGATCCAGGAGCAGTTGAAGCGTGGAAGCATCGCAGGTACCTGGTCCGTCGGGAGTACATCCCCATTTGCGACTTCCACGCCGGGCCGGTTGGCTCGCCCGCAGCGTCCGATGCTGCCAAGGGGGGGTCTTCGGGAGGGAGTCCTCTGGTGTGCTGCGCAGGCTTCCTGGTGGTGCCGCTCCCTCCGAACGGGAAGGGATCTGGGACGAGATGGTCGGGAGAGGACCTTGACATTCTGGTCCCATAGGTAACCTAGAAGTAACCTATGGATGACGACGCCCTCGATGCGCTGCTCGCCGCGCTCAGCCGCCGCACGCGCCGCCGGATCCTGGATCTGGTGAGTGCGGAACCGGGTATGAGCATGAAGGCCCTTGCCTCTCACTTCGACGTGAGTCGCATCGGGGTCCTCAAGCACGTGCGGGTCCTCGAAGCCGTCGAACTACTCCTCCCGCGTAAGGAGGGGCGCACCCGTCACCTGTTTTTCAATCCAATTCCGATTCAACTCCTGCGCGATCGCTGGACGGACCAGTACGGAGCGTTCTGGTCCGAGCGTGTCGTCGACCTGAAGGCGCGCGTGGAGCGACGGATTGCCGAGAGTGAGGATTCCAAGAGTGCCTGAGCCCAGCGTCTTTCGCGTCCTGATCCGAGCGAGCGCCGAGGAAGTCTGGAACGAGATTACTCGGACCGACCCCCCGATCGCGGCGTTCTTCGACAATCGCATGCACGTTCGGGCGCTCGAGCCGGGTGCGCGTCTGGCGATGCGCAGCCCAGACGGCGCGTATACCGGAGTTGTGGGGAGAATCCTCGAGGTGGTTCCCCACAAGCGCTTCCGCCATACCTTTCGCTTCACACATCTCGACGACCCGAGTGCGTTGTTTGTTACGACCTCGAGTCTGTCGAAGGCGGCGTACAGTTCACGCTGACGGTCGAGAACTTGCCCGTGGGCACGAAGACCGCAAAGCAGATGGGTCAGGGCGGCAACATGATCGTGAACACGCTCAAGGCCTGCCTCGAGACGGGCAAGCCGAGCTTTGGAACCCGAGCCCTCTTCGTCCTGTTCCGGATCATGACGCCCTTCTCGCCGAAGCGCTGCCGCAGCGAGCACTGGCCGATCGACGGAGAGGACGAGGCTTGAAGCGGTCCCTCCTAGCGGTCGTCCTCGGCTTCGGCGCGTGGGTGCTCTGCTGGCTGACGCTGAACGCGCTACTCGGGCACTTCTTCGCGGACGAACTCGCCGCCTTCGAGGCCGGCGCACCCCTGTCGCGGACGAGCTACCTGCTCCTCGCGCTCGCCGCGAGCCTGTTTTGCTCCTTCGCCGCCGGCAGGGTTTGCGCAGCGCTCCGTCGCGGTCGCTCCCCGCTTGCGCCGATCTTCCTCGCCGCCCTGCTGCTCGCGACGGGAATCGCGGTCCAGGCCGGCGTCTGGTCCCGAATGCCACTCTGGAACCACCTTTCCTTCCTCGCCCTCCTCGTCCCGGTGGTGGTTGCCGGAGATCGAACGGCGTTCAAGCGCTGAGCCGCATACTCGTCTGGGAAACGGCGCCCGGACCAAAGGCCGATCCGGAACTGGGGTGCATAGGTCACGCCGAACTCGGCCAGGAGCTTCGAGGCGGGCTCGGGTTGGGGGTGGTGGTATGGGCGGAGGTTGACCGAAGGGTCGATCGGGCCGTTACCATCCTGGCCATGAGCGAGCTGCGCGTTGCCACCTGGAACGTCAATTCGGTGCGGGCCCGCCTGCCGCGGCTGCTCCCGTGGTTGGCGGAGGTGCGTCCCGAGGTGGTCTGCCTGCAGGAGACCAAGGTGATTGACGAGCTCTTTCCCCGTGAGCCGATCGAGGAGCTGGGGTACGAGTGCGCCCTCCACGGTCGCAAGACTTACAACGGCGTGGCGATCCTCTCCCGGGTGGGGATCGAGGATGTGCAGCGGGGCATGCAGGACGATGAGGGCGAGGATGAGCGTCGGATCATCTCGGCCGACTGCGGCGGAGTGCAGGTGGTTTGCTGCTATGTGATCAACGGCCAGGAGGTCGGTGCTCCCCGCTACCACGACAAGCTGCGCTGGCTGCACCGGCTGACCGGACGGCTCGAACGCACGGTCGATACCCGCGATGAGAAGGTCCTGGTCGTGGGGGATTTCAACGTGACTTTCGACGATCGCGATGTATGGGATCCCGAGCGTTGGCGGGACAGGATCCTCTGCTCGCAGCCCGAGCGCGAGGCGCTGGGGGAGGTGCTCGAGAGTCTGGCGCTTCACGACGCCTACCGCGAGCTGCACCCCGAACCCGGGGGCTTCACCTGGTGGGATTTCCGCAGCTTCGCCTGGAAGAAGGATCGTGGGCTCCGCATCGACCACATCCTGGCCTCGCAGCCCGCGCTGGAGGCCCTCCGCGAGGTGGTCGTCGATCGCGCCGCCCGCGACGGCGAGAAGCCCTCGGATCATGCACCGGTGATCGCGACTCTCGAGGTCTGAGCGATGTCGCGCTCGATCCGCTGGGCGGTGCTCGTCGCTTTCGCCGTGCGTTTGGGCGCGCTGCTCTATCTCGGCGATCCTCTCGGTATCCACCACGCCCCCACGACCTGGGATTGGGGCTATGAGCAGGCCGCGGTGGGACGTGCCCTGGCCCGGGGCGATGGGTTCGCCGACGCCTTCGGGCGCGACAGCGGCCCCACCGGATGGGCGGCGCCGGCCTATCCCCTCATCTTCGCCGCCTTCACCCGTCTCTTCGGTGGAGCGGGTGAGCCGATGGCCTGGGCGCTGGCCCTTTTCCAAGCCCTCGTCTCGGCCTTGACCTGTGCCGCCCTGGCCGCGTTGGCGCGGGGCCTGGGGCGCTCCGAACTCGCCCGACCGGCGGCCTGGATCTGGGCTTTCTACCCCCCAGCGATCTGGTACTCGGTGACCCTCCTCTGGGATTCGACCCTGGTCGCCTTCGGCGTCTGCGTCTGGCTGGCGGCCCTGACCCGGGCGGGCCGCTCGCCCCGCCCCGCGCGCGCCTTCAAGCTCGGGCTCGGCCTGGGGCTGCTCGCCTTGGTGAACCCCGCACCCCTGGCCTTCGCACCCGCCGCGGCGCCCTGGCTGCGCTTCTCATGGCGCAGGATCGGCGCCCTCGGCCTGGGAACGGTCCTTGTGCTCCTTCCTTGGGTGGCACGCAACCACTACGCGGTAGGCCGGGCTGGGCTGCGAACCAACTTTTGGGTCGAGCTGCGCGTCGGCAACAACGACCTGGCCGAGGGACGCTTCGTCGGCGGCCTGCACCCCGCCTACGGTCCGGAGGAGATCCGGCGCTACGACAGTATGGGCGAGGCGGCCTATGTCGCTTGGGCGGGGGAGCAGGCGCGCTCCTGGATCGCCAGCCACCCCGCGCGCTTCCTCGCCCTATGCGGCACGCGCCTGCGCCGCTTCTGGATCGGGCTCGGCCCCTTCGAGAAGCAGCGCGACTGGATGGGCTGGATCGAGTGGGGAGTGACTCTCTCGAGCGGGATTCTCGCCCTCTGCGCCCTCTTTGCTTGGCGCGGAGCTCCCGGCACGGGTTGGCTCGTGCGCGGGGTGCTGCTGCTCTTCCCTCTGGTCTACACCGTTACCCACGTCCTGCCGCGCTACCGCTTCCCGATCGACGGCGTGATCGTTCTGGCCGCCCTGGCGGTCTTGGGTCGAGCCGGCTCCTGCGTGGCAGGTGGGGAGGAGGCTCAGGTCGCCTCCTGATGGGCGGCCAGGACCCGTTCCGCCCGCACGGCCTGGTCACGCTCGGTGAAGATGCGCTCCACGCGGGCCGCGGGCAGGGCGAGGCGCGAGCAGAGTAGATCGATCAGAAACTCCAGCGGGGTATCACCGGGGAGGATGAAGTCTTCTCCCATGCGCGCCTGGAGCGCTTGGCGCAGACGCTGGTCCAGGGAGTGGGCCAGGGGAGGGGCCGGCTCGTTTTGGCTGAAGGCGCTCACCTGGACGAGCCGGTAGGGGTGGGGGCTTTCGACCTCGCTCCACTCCACCCGCTGCAGGCCGAAAAGGATGATCATGAAGCGGCCGTCGTCCAGGCGGTCGTGGCGTGCGATCTCCCCCAGGGTGGCCACATCGAGGATCTTCGGAACGTGCTCGCTCGTCTCCTCCTCTCCGATCGGGATCGTCCCCAGCACGATACGTCCCGGCCCGTCGAGTGAATCCTCGATCATCGCCCGATAGCGAGGTTCGAAGATGTGTAGCGGTAGGGGGTGGCGGGGGAAGAGGAAGACCCCGGGCAGCGGAAAGAGCGGAACGGGGG
>JALWOP010000248.1 GCA_027083445.1 Planctomycetota bacterium
GGGCTTTGCGCAGCGCGCATGGGCGGATGTGAGGGGCGGCGAGACCCTGGTGCTCCCTCTGACCGCGGCAGCCGGCCTGGAGGGGAGCGTACGGATGGCGGGGGGCGAGCCGGCCCCGCTCGGCAGTGCGGTGCTGCTCTGGGAGAGCCGGGGGGGAGAAGCGAAGGGAGCGCTCCTCGCCCGCGCGGAGACCGGAGCGGAGGGGAGCTTTCTCTTCGAAGGTCTGGCCCAGGGGGCCTACGCCCTCTACACCCTCCCGCGCGGATCGGGGGGCTGCTTGCGGCCGGTCGTGCTCCTCCACCGGGGGGAGCAGGTCAAGGTGGAGTGTGTCGCCTCCCGGGGGATCCCTTGGCGAGGCCGGGTGACCCTGCGCGGAGGCGGTGCCCCTCCCCCTGGAACGCTGGTGCGCTGGCGACCCTGGATGCGGGGCCTGCCCGTCGATTCCTGCGCCGAGTTGGAGCGGGTCGCTCGGACGGACGGGGCGGGACGCTTTCTCTTCGAAGGGCTCGCCCCCGGTCGAGCGCGGGTGACCGTCGAGACTCCCTATGGGGCGCGCATCGAGCGGGAGCTATCGCTCCCGGCCCGGGGGGAGAGGGAGGAGAGGCTCGTCCTCCCGGCGGCGGCCGAACTCTCAGGACTCCTGCGGCTCCCCTCGGGCGGAGCCTGCGGCGGAGGCTGGCTGGCCGTCGCTCCGGCACGGGGAGCCCAGGATCTGCCCTGGGCGAGTCTCGCCTCCCTCTCCAGCCTCGCGCGGCCCGGCCTGACGGTCCTGCGCGCCGACCCGCAGGGTCGCTTCGAGAGCGGCCCCCTGCCCTCGGGCATCGACCTCTGGCTGGCCGCCTATCCCCAGACGGTCAGCGCTGTCGAGTCGGCACCGGTCCAGCGCTGGGTGCGGCTCGAACCCGGGGAGCGGCGAGAGCTCGAGCTTCGTCTGTGTGAGGTGGTCTTCGTTCGGGGGCGGGTCATCGACCCCTCCGGTCAGGGCATCGCCGACGCCGAGGTGACCGTCGACGTCGATGGGGGACGCGTGCCGCACGGCGAGGAGGAGCGCCTGGCGGACCTCGCCCTACCGGAAACCTTCCGTGCCCACAGCCGCTGGCTGAGTGTGCACACCGACTCCGAGGGGACCTTTGCCTTCCCCCGCCTGCCCGCCACGCGCGTCCGCCTGCGGGCGAGCCTCCCCGGTTGGGTCGGCGGGGTCCGCTGGCTCGACCTGCGCGGGGGCATCGTGCCCCGTTCGGTCGACCTACGGCTCGAGCGCGGCGTCGGCTTGCATGGCCAGGTACGCGAATCGGCCGGTGCTGCGGTGGAGGGGGCGGAGCTACGGCTCGTCGGTGCGGACGGTGAGGCGGTGGCCACGACGCGCAGCGATGCCTTCGGCCGCTACCGCTTCGCCGCCCAGCTTCGGGGGGAGTACGAGCTCACCCTGGAGCGGACAGGATTCGTCCCGCAGCGTCGCTCGATCGCCCTCGGGGGTGAGGGTGACCAGAGAGTCGATCTCACCCTGACGGCACGCGAAGAGCCCCTGCCCGGGAGGCTTCACGGGGAACTGGTCCAGGCGGGGAGCGGGGAGCCCTTGGAGGGGATCGTGCTGAAGGGAGCGGAAGGCTGGCTCCAAACCGAAGGCAGCGCCTTTTCCCTGGAGGGCGTCGCGGCAGGCAGGGTGAATCTCTTCGCGTCGGCCCCGGGCTTCGAGACCTACCGCTTCGCACCGCGGGAGCTGGCGCCAGGGGAGGATCTCGACCTGGGGCGCATCGCGCTCCGTCCGGTGGTCACCGTGCGCGTGCGCCTGCGCGATGCGGGTGGCAAGCCCCTGGCTGGAGCGGAGGTCCGGCTGGAGCGCCTGGGGGAGGCGCCCGTCCCCGGACCGCTCATTCCCAAGTCGGTGGTGCTCGAGTTCGATGGGCGCACCCGGCTCTACGGGGCCGAGGGGGTGGGCCTTCATCCCTGGCGCCTGTGGATCAAGGCACCCGGCAGGCCCATCCTCAAACGACGGGTGGAGGTCGAGGACGGCGAGTGCATCGAGGTGCGTCTTCCGCCCGCCTCCTCCCGCCGTCGTCGCCCTTCGCGGGGGGGCTGAACCTTCGGTGCAGTTCGCTTGCGCGGTTGACGGAGAGGACCTGGAATGGGGTCATGGTGCGTGCCCTGACATGGCTGTTCTTCGCGGCGGCGCTCCTTGCGGTTGCGGTCATCCTGGCCGGCGGCGGGCGGGGGAGCGCTCCAGCGCCGCTCGTCCCCCAAGGAATCGACGCGGGTGGCGCGGTCACCCCGGCTCCTCCCGAGTCGGTCGCCGCGCCCCGATCCCTTGCGGGGGGGAGGGTTGAAGAGGGCGCAGCGCGCCGGAGCGCGCAAGGGGTCGCCTGGCCCGAGTCCGGGGTCGAGGTGTCGGGACGCGTTCTCGTCGAGGGGAGTGGGACACCGATCGGGGGAGCCCAGGTGGTCCTGGTGCACGGGGAGCAGCGGGCGGAGAGCGTCACCGATGATCAGGGGCGCTTTCGCCTGACCTGGCCCGCCGAGTGGGAGGGCGACCTCTCGGTTCACCACCCCGCCTACGTCGATCGCACCCGCCCCGCGATCGATCCAGAGTCGTTTCAGCACTTCGCGCTGGTTCCTTCGGGCTCCATTCGTGCCCGCGTTCTCCGGGGAGGCGCACCCCTGGCGGGAGCGCGCCTGCGCCTCTGGTACAGCAGCGCGGGCCGGTTCATCGATGAGCCGTTGGCGGAGGGGGAGAGTGCCGCGGATGGAAGTTTTGCCTTCGAGGATTTGGAGGCGGGGATCTATGCCATCTGCGCGGAGGCCGAGGGCCATCCGCCGGCCGAGCAGGTGGCGGTGGTCGTCTCCCGGGGGTCGGCGACCGATCTCTTGCTCTCGGTGCCCTCCCCGTCCTCTTTCGCAGGGCGCGTGCTCCTGCGCTCCACGCGCGAGCCGGTGGCCGGACTGCGCGTGCGGGCGCGATCGGTTCTTCCGGCGCTGCCGAGGCCCCTGTTCGTCGGCGGGGAAGCGAGTGGTCGGTGTGACGAGGAGGGGAACTTTCGCCTCGAGGGACTCGCTTCGGGTGAGGCCCGGCTCGTGATCGAGCTCCCCTGGGGAGGGGTGCTGCGCCGGCCGATCGAGGTTTCCGGCGAGGAGTCGGCGAATCCCGCAGTCTTCCTCGTCGATCGCCCCGGCCGCTTGCGGGGGACGATCCGCGACAGCAGGGGTAGCCCGATCCCCGGGGCTCGCCTGGTGCTGCGCCTGCCCACGGCGAAGTCGCGGCTCGACCATGGGCCGGTGGGGTCGGTGGAGGAGACCTCCGCAGAGAGCGCGGGGCTCTTCGCCGGACTCGACGGGGGAGAACCCGCTTTGACCCTGGGGACGCGGCGCATCGTCGTTGCGGACGCCGAGGGAAACTACGACGCCTCCGACCTCCCCCCTGGGGTTGCCCTCGGGCTGATCGCCCTGCCACCCGCGGGGGAGAATTCCCTTTCGGCATCGGATCCGGATTGGGTGCTGCTGCGCCCCGCCGGAACCCTCGAGCACGACTTCGTTCTGCCCTCCGCGCGCCGGCTGCATGGGCGGGTGATCGATGGAGAGGGGCAGGGGCTGGCCGAGGTGCGCGTGGTGGCATCCCTGGACATCGCGGGGGTTCGGAAAGGCCGAAAGGGTGTGGAACTGGGCGACCTGCGCTTCGTTCCCCTCTCGACGGTGGTGACGGATGCCCAGGGGCGCTTCGTCTTTGATGGCTTGCCCTCCAAGGCCGTCAGATTGACCGCGGAGGCGCCGGAATACATCGGTCCCTCGCTGCTCGTCGACCCGATGGCGGGCAGCCTGGAACATCCCGTGCAACTCATCCTTCAGGGGAGCCTGGACGTAAGCGGACGGGTGACCGATCCCTGGGGCTATGGCATTCCCGGCGTGCGGGTCGACTGCGTGACGATCCACACGGAGGTGGTCCCAAGCGGTGGCCTGGGGCCCTCTCCCCCCAAGGTAACGGTACGCAAGGAGACCCATACCGATGGGGCGGGCACCTTCCGTCTGGAAGGCTTCCCTCCCGGGGAGTGCCAGATCAAGGTCCAAAAGCGCGGCTACGAGAGGTCGAAGCCTCGTCGGGTCACCGTCGCCGGCGGATGGGTCGAGATCACCCTGCGACCCCGGCCGCTCTCGATACCCGGCACCCTGGTCGGAGAACTCGTGGCGGCGGGAACGGGAAAGGCCCTGCCCGATATCGAGTTTTTCGGCGTGCACGGCCGCGTGCGTTTCGAAGGGACGCACTTTCGCATCGAGGGGGTCTCCCCGGGCAGCCTGCACATCGAAGCGCGGGCCAAGGGCTTCGAGCGCATCCGCTTCCCGCGCATCCGGCTCCAGGAGGGGGGGCTGGTCGACCTGGGACGTTACGAGGTGCGGCGTACGGCCGGGATCGAGCTCGATCTGCGCAGCTCCCAGGGGGGGATCGTGACCGGTGCGCAGGCCGTGCTCGTGCGGCGCGACCGCACGCCCTCTCCCGGAGTGATCTTGCCCGAGAAGGTGCCCCTGCGATACGACCCGCGCACCAAGCACTACCAGGTGCAAGGCGTTTCCCCCTGCGAGTGGAAGCTGCGCATCGTCCATCCCCGCTATGAGTCCCGTTCCCTCATCGTTCGACCCGGTCGGAAGGAGCTGATCCGTGTGGCCCTGACGCCGCGCGCCGGTGGCGAGGGGGGCAACGGGAGCGGGAAGAAGAAGGGGGCCGGCAAGCGAGACCGGGGCGGATGAGGGAGGGAGAGTCGAACACGCCTCGTTCCTCGCCTGAAGCCGCGGAGCGGTCACCGGCGGCGGCGATCGACATCGGAACCGGCAGTGTGCTCTGTCTGGTCGGGCAGCATGGGAAAGGAGGGGAGCTCGAAGTCCTCTCCGACCGCTGCGTGACGACCCGTTTGGGAGAGGGGCTGGCGCGCAGGGGGCAGCTCGACGTCGGCGCGATGGAGCGCACCGCCGCTGCCCTGGAGGAGCTCTTGGCCGAGGCGCGGTTGGCGGGTGCCCAAAGGCTGCGGGCCGTCGGTACCGCGGTCCTGCGCCGGGCGGCGGACGCCGAACGATTCCTGGAGCTTTGCCGCGAGCGGCTTGCGCTCGAGGTCGAGGTTCTCTCCGAGGAGGAGGAGGCGCGTCTGGCCTTCGCCGCCCGGCGCAGGAC
>JALWOP010000249.1 GCA_027083445.1 Planctomycetota bacterium
CCCCACGCACTTCCCCCCCCGCTCCCCGCAGGGGGGACTTGCAGACCAGAACGGTGCGCGGCGGAAGCCCCTCCCTTCCCGGTAGGTCGATCCGGAAATCGGCCTTCCGCCCGCCGTGCAGTACCTGGAGATCCTGGGCACGCAGCTCCCCGGCGAGGTCGATGCCGTAGAGCTCGTAATCCGTCCGCCCGAGCATCTCCTCGGGCTCGAGGCCGAGGAGATGCGCTTCGGCGCGATTGGCGAGCAGGTAGCGCCCTTCGCAGTCCTTGGCAAAGATCCCATCGCTGGCGCTCTCGAGCAGGGTCTCGAGCAGCTTGCGCTGCTCGGTCAACCGGCGCTGGTCTCGCTCCCGGCCCAGGAGCAACTCGGCCAGGGACGCCGCCACCTCGAAGGTGGTCCGCTCGGCGGCGGTGGGACCCCCCCTCTCCGAGCGGGAGATGGCGAAGGTGCCCAGGGTCTCCTCACCCCACAGCAGGGGGATCGACCAGCAGGCGCGAATCCCCAACTCGCAGGCCACGCTGCGTAGCTCTTCCCAACGGGGATCGGTTCGGGTGTCCTCGACGATCACCGCCTCCCGGGTGAAGTAGGCCGTTCCGCAGGAGCCGGCGCGCTCACCCGGCACGAGCCCCTTGAAGACCTCGACCGTCCGCTGCGAAGCATCGGGAGCAGCGAGGATCCGCAGCCCGCCCAGGGTCGGGTCGAAGACCATCACCGAACAGAGCGAAGGGGGGATCTCGGCCTGCACCAAGCGACACAGGTCATCGAGAATCGGTCCCGTCTCCTCTCCGCGGGCGATCCGGCGCAGGATGCGCCGTTCCAGTTCCCGGCCTCCTGGGTCGAGCATGGCCCCACCCTAGGTCATCCGGTGGGCCCACTGCAAAGAGAAGGTTCCCCGCCCCGATGTGCGATGCGTTTGGGGCGGTCACTCGAAGCGCTTGCCCGGCGTGGGGCCGATCTCGATCTCCTCGCGGGCGAGGTAGGAACGCACGATCTGCAGGATGCGCTGGGCCTCCTGGGGATTGTCCGGCGCGCTCTCCCACTTGGCGTAGCGCGGATCCAGGGGGCGCAGACTCTCGTTGCTCTGGCGTTCGACCCGAATCCGAAGCTCATAGGTACCGTCCTCGGCCGGACCGTAGGAGACGTGGGCCCGCTGGCGGAAGCCCTGACCCTTGTGGGGCGCCAGACTCATGTACCAGCCCGTGTCGATCGTTCGCGCCCCCCGGTCGACGCCGATACCGACCGGATAGCCGGCCTTGTCGATGGCGAAACGCAGGGTTTCGTAGAGCAGGGTCTCCGAAGGGCTGGGAACCCGGGTGTCGACCCAGCGCGCGGGGTAGCTGCTTCGGCAGGCGGATAGGAGTAGGAGGCCGGCCAGGAGGCCGAAGAGGGGCCTTTGGGGGCGCGCGTTCATCGGTTCGGATCTCCTTGGGGAGCGTCGTGCTTGTCGCGCAGCACGATGCGCAACGGGACTTCGGGAAAGGGTAGGTCGGCCCGCAGACGGTTGGTCAGGTAACGCAGATAGTCCTTGCCGATCCATTGCTTGTCATTCACGAAGAGCACGAAGGTCGGTGGAGCGACATCGACCTGGGTCGCGTACTTGACCCGTACGCGATAGCCCTGGCGGCTCGGGGAACGTGCTTCCAGCGCACGTTGGACGACGCGGTTCAGTTCGGCGGTCTCGACCCTCCGGTGCGCCTGGGCGAACAGGTCCCGGCAAAGTGCCAGGGTCTCCTCGACGTTGGTCGCCTCCAGGGCGGAGAGGAACGCGATCGGAGCATGCGCCAGCCCCGGCAGGTGCGCATCGAGGTACTCGCGGAACTCTTCGGGACTACGCCCCGAGTCGACCAGGTCCCACTTGTTGGCCGCTAGAACGACCGGCTTGTAGTGGTCGGTGGCGTACTTGGCCAGGGTCTTCTCCAGAGCGCTCACCCGCCGGGTGACGTCGATCATGAGCACGACCACATCCGCACGGCGGATCGCGCGGCGGCTTCGCGCCTCGGAGAAGAACTCGATGGCGTCCTCGAGCTTCTTGCGCTTGCGAACGCCGGCGGTGTCGATGGCGATGAAGCGCTCACCGTCGCGCTCGAAGAGCACGTCCACCGAATCACGGGTCGTGCCGGGCACCTCGGAGACGATCATGCGCTCCTCCCGGGCCAGGAGGTTGATCAGGGTCGACTTGCCCGCGTTGCGACGGCCGACGACGGCCATGCGCATCACGGGCCGGGTGAGCGGCGACTCCTCGGGGGCGCCGGGCAGAAGATCGAGGATCCCCGCGCTGAGGTCGAAGATGCCCTCGCCATTCTGGGCGCTGATGGCGAAGGTGGCCTGGCCGACCCCCAGGCCGTGGAAGACCCCCGTGTCCCACTCGAGCCGTCGCCCTTCGAGCTTGTTGATCACGAGCAGAACAGGCACATCGGCCCCACGGAGACGATCGGCGACCTCCCGATCGAGGGGGGTCACTCCCTCGCGCACGTCGACGACGAAAAGGATCAACTCCGCCAAATCGAGGGCGACACGGATCTGCTCCTCGACGTGGGGACCGAGATCGTCCCGATCGACGACCCCCACTCCGCCGGTATCGATCATCTCGACCCAACGCTCCCCCATGGGTGCCTGCAGGCGGGTGGGGACGCTGATGCGGTCACGGGTCACGCCGGCGGTCGGCTCGACGATCGCCACCCGACTCCCGCAAAGTCGGTTGAGCAGGGTGGACTTGCCCACGTTCGGGCGCCCGACGATCGCCACCCGGGGCAGGGGAGGAGAGGGGTGGACGCGATCGGAGGAGGAGCTGGACATGGGGCGGGACGGGAGCTCAGGGCTTTTCTGCATCAGGGTACGCGCAGGAAGCGGTGGATCTGGGGCAGGACGCGCACATCCAGGCCGAGATCACGGGCATCCTCCGCCAACTCGGTGAGCTGCTCCACCTCCGGACTGGCAATCCCACGCCTCGGGGTGACGGGCTGGAGAAAGAGGGGCAGGCGGGGAGCCAGGCGCGCCTGGTCTTCCAGCAGGGGGGCATAATCCCCGCGACGCCGCCCTCCGGCGACGATCAGCTTGGTCGCCGCATCCCGCTCCCGGCAGAGCGTGAGAGAGGCACGCCGCGCGGCGGTCCATTCGGCGACACTCCCCGGAGCCGAGACCCATCTTCCCCCGGGGAGGGAGAGGGGCTCGGGGGGATCGAGATCGGCGGGGAGCTTCAGGTCGAGGGAGACGTGATCCACCACCCCGAGGAGCTCTTCGAGGGCGGCTGGGTGGGCTCCGGCGGTCTCGAGGTGCAGACGCCGGCCGGCGAGCATGGGGGCGAGTTCGACGATGAAGCGCGGCCAGAGCAGGGGCTCTCCCCCGGTCACGCTCACCGTGCGGGGCTCCCGGGGCTCGACCTCCCCCACCCAGCATGCGGCCTGAAAGGGGGTGACGGTACTCTCCCCGCGTCGCGTTCCAGAGGGGCTTGCCACGCGCGCCCCCCCGGCCGCCTCCAGCCCCCAACTCCCGGGCGTGTCGCACCAGCGACAGCGGAGGGGACAGCCGCGCAGCCGCAGAAAGACCTGGGGCTGGCCGGCATAGAGTCCTTCCCCCTGGATGGAGGCGAAGACCTCCATCACGGGGGCCTGGTTCGAGGGGATAGTCAAAGTCGAGGGGCTCTACCTGCAAGGTGGAGCGCAGCTCTCCCCGGGTTAGGACTCCGCCTTGAGCTGAAAGGATGCTCTTGCTAGGAGGCCTCGGAACCTTCGGCCTGCTCCTCCCCAGACCCAGCCTCGGCGGCCGCTGCTGCCGCCGCCTCCTGCTTGGCCTTCTTGCGGCTCTTGATCTTGAACTTGGTCCGCACCTTGGGGAGGCCGTACACCGAGTCCTCCTCGGTAAGCTTGCCCTCCTTCATCAATTTCTGGAGGCGCTCGACGCGGGTGAAGACGCTGCGCTCCCCGACGAGGGTGTCAACGCCGCGCAGACTGGGGTGGATGGACATGGAACTGGTGGGGCTGGGCTGAACGGAGTGAATCCGGCCGAGCAGACTAGCGGAAGCGGTCTGCGTTGTCCACGTAGGCGTCGTAGAAGGGCCGGGTGCCGTTGGGCCCAGGATCCTTACGCAGGCGCGCCTCCAGATCGGCCAGCCCCCCGGTCGTGGGCGCCGCTCCGACGAAGATCTTGACCTCCCCCTTCCAGATGCGGGGATCGACCACCGGATAGCCCTTGGAGGCGAGGTAGTCGTGGATGGCCCAGGCCCGGTCCTTGCCGAAAGCGCTGTTCTCGGCGGTGAAAACCACCACGGTGTAGCGGTTTTCGGGGTCGAGGAAGGCCCGCTCCGCCTCGCTGGCGCGCCGGGCTCCACCGGCCGCCGAGGCTCCCTCACCACGCTCCCGTGAAAGGGCCGTCCCCGATGAACCCACTCCGGCACCCGGCTCCGCCCCCCCCGGCCGGGGAGGGGTCAAGGGAGCCGTCTCCCCGCCGCTCCCCGCGCCGGCGGGATGGGAGAGGTCGATGGGAGCACCGCTCTCCCCGCCCCTGCTCTCGGCAGCCCGCGCGGAGTCCTCGCCTTGGCCGACGAGGTAACCGATGGAGAAGACCAGGACGAGCAGCCCCAGCTGCAGGAAGAGGAAGGGCACCGTGCCGAGGGGGAGCGTCATGCCCTCGCCTGCGCCGCCGGCCCCAGGGCCGAAACTTCGGCCGGCACCTCTCCCCGCACCCGATCTTCCCGATCCGGTGCCGATGGGACCGGAGGAGCGCGGGGTTCCGGTGGAGCCGAGAGCTCCCTCGGGACCGCGGGGCGGTTTCTTGGCCGAAGCCTGGAGGGCCTCGAACATGTTCTCGCGGCGCTTGGCCATGGTCAGAGCGGCGGAGGCCGTTCTCGCCCCCCATCCGTCGAGCAGAGGGTACGCCCGCGGCGGGGGGGGATGCAACGATGGAGACCGATCCCCCACCGATTCCCACCCCCGGCCGGGTTTTCCCCCAGGAGCCCCAATAGGGAGCGGGGGGGTGACGTAGTGCCCCTGGAGGCTCCCCCCCGGCCTGGACCCCCCGCGGCCCGGGGCCCCCCGCCCGGGCGCGGGGGCGAGGTCCGGCGGCGCCTCGACCGCCTCCCAGCCCGCGCTGCGCCGGGCGCGTGGCCCCGGGCCGCGTGGTGCTGGTCGATTGCGCCACCATGTGGC
>JALWOP010000250.1 GCA_027083445.1 Planctomycetota bacterium
CACCCGGGCTGGACCCCTGCTGGAACTTGGTCGTTGCATCCACCCCGCCAAAAAGCTACTCCGGCACCTGGTACCCGCCCCCTCGGAGGGAATCGGGGGCCTCGCCGTGGAGGAGCACGTACTCGTCGAAGGACTCAGAAGCCGCGACGAGGAGGCGGTCGCCGCCTTCCTCGAGCGCTACCGGTCCCTCTTCTACCACTGCATCGGCCACTTCGAGTCGGACCTCGCGGCCCGGGAGGACCTCTACCAGGACCTCGTCCTCTACGTCTTCGAGCGGCTCGACCGGGACAGCTTCGACCCCGCCAAGGGCTCCTTCGGCACCTGGCTCTACCGTGTCGCCTGGTGTCGCTGCGTCGATGAGAAACGCAAGCAATCCGCTCGCCGTCGCCCACGCCTCACCGCCCTCGGCGAGGATGTGCCCGAGCGGGCGGATGACGCCCCTGGACCCGACGAGAACGCCGGCTTGGACGAGATCGGAGGAGTCGTCCGCGGTGCCCTCTCCGAGCTCGACCCCGAGGAACGCGCCCTACTCGACCTGCGCTTCGTCCAGGAACGCACCCTGGGGTCGATCTCCCGTGAACTGGCGATCTCCCTCGAACAGACCAAGTACCGCCTCCGTCGGGCCCAGGTAGCCCTGCGCCGGGTCCTGCTCAACCAGTACGCGACCCTGGAGGTACCCGAGTGAGAGATTCCTTCGAGAAACCTGCCCCGACCTCCGCCGGCCCCACGGACGAGGAGAAGGTCATGGCTGTCTTGGGTCCCGATAGCGCGCTGGAGGGCGGCGCGGATGATCCCCGCGTAGTCGAGCTCCTCGCCCACTGGGACGATCTGCCCGCCGAGGCCCTCGCACGCATCGAAGAGCACCCCGACCTGGCACCGCGCCTGCGGCTGTTGCGCCGGGTCGAGCGCTACCTGGGAGCCGATCCCTGCCCCTCGGCCGAGGAGCTCTATGACTTTGCCAAGGGACCGGGCTACCGCCCGCTCCAGGCCGAGGACCGCCGGCGCATCGCACGGCACCTCGCCCACTGCAGCGATTGTGAGAGCTTGACCCTCTGCCTGGAGGATTCCCCGCCCCTGCCCCTGGTCCTTGCGCCCCAGACACCACCCCGAGAAGCCCGGGGAGCCCAGCTCCCCTCCTCGACTCCCAACCAGGCCACCCCGCGCTTTCCTCACTCGGTCGAGCGCTGGTTGCCCCTGGCCGCCGCTGCGGCCGTGCTGGCGATCGGCTCGCTCGCTTTCCGATCCCGGATCGCAGACGCGGGCAGTCCCTGGCCCGTCCCCTCCAGGGTGCGCGGCGAGGAGCGGGCCGCACTCGGTTTCCCCCGGGACCAGGTTCTCGCCGCGGGTACCGTCCCCGGCGGCGGCTGGAGCGAGGCCCCCCGCTTCGAGCTCGCCCCCATCCCCGGGGCCGACTCCTATCGAGTCGTCGTCCGCCGCGGTAACGGGGGAGCCTTCGCCGACGGCAGTCCGATCCTGACCCTCAGCGGCAAGAAGGCGATCCTGCCCGCGCAAGAGGCCTTGGAACCCGGTCACTACACCTGGGAGGCCTGGGCCTCGGTCGACGGGCTCGAACAACTGATCGGAGAGCGCGACTTCGAGGTGGTCGAGGTCCACGGCCTGAAAAAGCGGCTGGCCTACCTGGCGGACATCGATCGGGTGAAGGAACTGCACACCAGCGGCCACCTGACCGACGCCCGCGCCCTGGCCCAGCGCCTGCCACCCTCTCCGGGTCGCGATGCCTACCTCGAAGCCTGGCCCAAGCGATAGCCGGGAGTCGTGAAGACCTGCGGGGGGAACAGGTGGATGACGCGCCTCTGTCGCTGGGGTGTGCTCTACGTCCTCTGCGGCCTCGTCCTCGCCGGTGATCCAGCCGACGACCTCGAACGCTATCGGGAGCTGCTCGCCCGCTGGCGGGGAGGCGCGGTCGAGGTTCGCGCGGAACTCGCCCAACTGGGCACCCACCTCTGCCGGGAACACGCCCGCTGCGATGCCCAGGCCATCGCAACCTATTATCTCGGCCTCGACGCGCAGGCCCTGGCCCGCGGGCTCGAGGCCGAAGCCTCCGTCGACGCGATCCGGCTGGAACTCGCCCAGGCTGGAGAACAGGGCCTGGATGGAACGGGTGAGGATTGGCCCAGCCTGCGTCGAAAGGCGATGGCGCGCCTCGAGCAGTTGGCGGTGCCGGACGAGGATGTCGTCCCCGCGGCCCGCGCCCGTGCCCTCCTGGCCCGACTGGAACTGTCGATCGTCGAGGACGACCCCAGCCAGAGCGAAGAGAGTCGCCGTGACTGGATCACCTCGGCGACAAGGCACGTCGGGGGCAGCATTGCCCTCTTCGAACGCTGCGGAATGGTGACACCGAGGCTCGAGCCGCTTTGGATCCGGGGCCGCCTCGCCCGGGCACGGGGGGATTGGCGGACAGCCCTCGCCGAACAGAGCCGCTGCCTGCATCTGGCCGAAATGGTCGGCAACCTGCGCTACCAGGAGCGTGCCTTGATCGCCCTCGCGGAGCTCGCTCGGGACGGGGGCGATCCCCTCGCGGCGCGCCGCTACCTCGCCGACCTCGCCCAGCGCGTCGATCCCTCCGAGTCCTGGCCCCTGGCCCGGGAGCATGCGATCGACCTGCTCGGCCAGGACCGAAGTGAAGCAGCCCTGGCCTTCCTCCTGGCCCATCCCGCGCGGGCTGCGTCGAATCAGGAATCCTGGCACGCCCTGCTGACGGCGGCCTACCTGCGCACCGGCGACACCCGGGCGGCGGAGCGCGAGGCCGCCGGCCTCGATCCGGAGGGCGAGATCGGTCGCCTGGCGCGGGCGGCGGTCGCCCTCGCGACCGGAAGCCCCCAGCGGGCTCTGGAACAGCTCGATGGAGAGCGCGAATCCTTCAGTACTCGGGGTTGGGTCGAGGCCCTGGTCATGCAGGGCGAGGCCTATCTCGACCTGGGGGATCGACCCCGCGCCCGGACGGTCCTGGATCAAGCCCTCGAAGCCGCCGAGCACTGGGCGGGGAGAGGCTACGAAGAGGACTACGGCGGCGGGTCGGTCATGGGCGAGTGGCTGGGCCTCCACGCGATCACCCTCGCGGCGCGCGTGCGGGCGGAAGAGGGGGATCCGGTGGGAGCGGCCACCCTGATCGAGGACGCCCAAACCCGCGCCCTGCGCCCGCCGGGAGCGCGCGTGGGGCGCGAGGAGCTGCGCTCCTGGGCCGCGCGCTACGAGCGCGGGCTGGTGACCTGGAGCGTGGGCCCCGACCGCACCACCTGCGCTTGGGTAGGTGCGGACGGCAGCGGGGGCGCGGCGACGATCGAGCAGGGCCGAGCCGCCTTCCGCGGCGCGGTACGCCGCTTGCGCGAGGCGGCGATCGCCGGGGAGACCGATCGTGTCCGGCTCCTGGGGGCAGAGATTCGCGCCACCCTCCTGCCGGCCGAACTGCGCCGCGATCTGGCCACTTCGGACCCGGATGAGCGCCTGTTGCTGTGCCTCCACGGCCCCCTCGAAGGCCTGCCCCTCTCCCTCCTCGACCTGCCGCTGACTCCGGTGGTCCTGCCGGGTCTGCCTTCGGGGGGCCCGGGACCGACCTCTCCCCCGGAGCGGGAGTACAGCCGCTGGCGCCTCCTCGGCGCACCGACCGGCGGCCCCGGGCCGCCCCTGCCTGAAGCAGCCCGCGAACTCGCCGCCCTCGCCCGCCGTTACCCCTCCGCTCCCCTCGCCAGCGGAGCGGCCTTCCGCCGCGGGGCGCTCTTGGAGGCCCTGGCCTCCCGGGACGCGCTGCACGTCGCCACCCACCTCGCCGTCGATCCCCGCTGCGCGGATCCACGCTTCTCCTCGGTGGGTCTCGAACTCTCGGGAGGAGAGATCCTGTGCGCGGCGGAACTCTTGGAAGCGCGGGTCCGCGCCCCCCTGATCGTGCTCTCGGCCTGCGACACGGCCTCCGGTCGCATGATCGACGCGGAGGGGGCCCACGGCCTGGCCCGCGCCCTACTCGAGGCGGGAGCCGAGGACTTGGTGGTGACGCTTTGGCCCGTGACCGACGAGGCGAGCGCCGCCTTCGGCCTGGCCTTCCACGAAGCCCTGGCCCAGGACCCCATCCCCTCCCGGGCCGTCCGCCGAGCCCGTCGCATCCTCGCACAGCGAGGCCTCGGCGCCGGCGACTGGGCCGCCTTTCGCGCCATGGGTCGGCACTGAGAGGGCGGATCCTCCGGGCCCATCGTGGCGTGGTTGAATCGAGTCAGGGCCTCCCCGATTTCCCCGCGAGAGCCGCGCGGAAATCATCGACGGAGACCTCTGCGGCACGAATGAGAGAGCGGAGTGTCCCACGCTTGAGGGGGTCTGTTCCGTGGACGGGCACCGAGAGATGGAACCGATGCCCGGGCTTTACGAGAACGTGGTGAGCCCCTTTGACACGGTCCAAATGAAACCCCAGCGCCTCGAACGCCTTGACTGCCTGCGATCCCGTGACAGTAGGCAGCTCAGACATTCACCAAGATCCACCTCTTCATCACCGGGTTTTCCGTGAGTTCCAGGCCGGCAGTGGGCTCATCGGTCCAGGGGATACTCTCTCGTCTTGCCGTGTAAGAAGCGATGGTTGCGCTGAGCGCCCTTTCGATCTCATAGAGGACTCGGTCCGTGTCCTCGGCCTGTGCAACGACGCCGGGCAAATACGCAGCGCACGCCGAGAACCCGCCTTCGGCTTCCTTGGCCACCCAGACTTCACACTCGTAGACGCCGCCCCCATACACGTTCCAGACGGCCACTCCCTCCTCGGGGATCTCCCCCACGGGAGCCGGTTCTCCGCCGGCTCGGGCCTCGGAGTTCTTATGCCTGAGGGAAAGGAACCGCTCCGGTCCCTTGGTCTCGATATCGGTGGGGTTGGCGGTCATTGGTCGGATTCCTGTTCTTCTGGCACCTGTTCTTCTGGCAATCGTGCGACGAGCACCCTCACCGACCCCAGCTTCTCGCCATTGGCGTGAAGCTCGAAGGAGTAACTGCCCGGGTGTGGCATCGGGAAGGGAGGGATGGGCATCGCGAAATCCAGAGTTGCGAGGGGATCGCTGCCCTCGACCTCCAGTGGTTCAGCTCGGAGGAGGATGCTGAGGTCCTGGTTATCCACGTAGCGCAGTTCCAGGGATACCCGGCCCCTGATATCCGTCAGTGAGATGTACGCGAAGGTGTTCCGGGAGAACTGCGTCGGAAAGGACCGAGCCCACAGGCGATTGAACGTCCCCGCGATCACCTTCTTTCCCGTCTGTGCATCGGCGTAGACATGGTCAGCCAGGATGAGAGCCTGGAGCCGAGGCTGATGGGTCGAGAGGGTCATCGTGGGGTTTTCGTCTTCCTAGATGGGCATTCTACACGGTCGCCGGGTTCTCCGATCTGGAGCGGGTTCTCGGGCTGGACAGGGTGGGGTTACCGCCCCGCGAGAGGCTGCCCCTGCCGGGCGGAAGGGGCGGCGTTGGGCGAAGCGCCCTGGAGCGCCGCCGTCTCTGACCGAGGGCATCCCTCCAGGTTGCGCCAGGTCCATGGTTTCGGAAAAACCTTCCCAATTCGTGCCCGACTCCTCAAGCCGCCGGGGTCTCGCGTCGATACAGGCGCAGCCGCGGGGATGCGGCAGCCCAGGAGGAATCGATGCTCACCACTCTCGTCACCATGGCCACGCTCGCAGTGGCACAACTGCCCGAGCCGCTCCAACTTCCCTCCGACCTGGAAGGGGCTCGCGTCGAAGTCACCCTGCAGGCGACCAGCAACCACTTCGCCGTCGAGAACGCCTCGCCTTGGGTGCAGTTGCTCCTGGTCGGCTACGGTGAGTTGCCCCCGCGGGTCGTGCGACTGGCCCCGGGAACCCACCTGCTCTACTCCTTCCCGCGCGGCCTGGCCGAGGATGTCAGTGTAGAGGTCATCGCCCTCGACGAGAGTGGCTGGCGCAACAGCGGCGCCGCGCGCCTGGGCGACATTCACGCCGCCACCGAGTCCGCCGCTTGGATCCAAGCCGGACCCGACCGCAGCCAGATGTGGATCCTCGGGCAGGATCACCAGCTCAGCCACCTGGCCCCAACCGGCCAACTCGTACCCCGTGCCTGGTTCGCTGCCCATCCCGAGCTCAGCGTCTTCGAGATCGATACCCACGTCCCCGTTCCCCTGCCCAGCGAGGGGAAGAAGAGCAGCAAGCCGCCGGTGATCGAGAAGAAGAAGCTCCCGCCGGTTTGAACAACCTTCACCGAGATCCGCCCGATTCCAGCGGATCCTCGGGGTGACAGCAGCAGAGAGAACCGGAGGGCCGCGACGGACGCGGCCCTCCGGTTTTTCCTAGCCGCGGCTCTCGGACGGGCCCCCGTCCCCCCAGGGCCTCTCGTCCCGGCCCACCGGTACCCGCCGGCGCAGGGCTGCCGCCGCCTCGAGATCGATCTCGGCCGCCACCAGGCCGGCCTCACCCTGGCCCTCCGCCAGGATCACCCCGTCGGGGGAGACGACGAGGGAGTTGCCGGGGAAGTCGAGCTCGAGCCGCCGTCTCCCGACGATCGAGCGTCCGGTACGGTTGGCGGCGACCACGGGCCAAAGCCCCTCGACCGCCCGGCCGCGGACGAGCGCTTCCCAGTGGGATGCCCGGGGTAGGGGCCACTGGGCACAGCAGACACAAAGCTGCGCCCCCGCGTGGAAGGCCGCGCGCAGGGGGGCGGGAAAGCGCAGGTCGTAGCAGACGACCGGCGCGAGCACCCCCACCGAGGTGGGGACCGCGGGAAGGGGATCCTCCCCCTCCGAGAAGCTGAGCGGTTCCGCCGCCGGGGTGAACAGGTGCAGCTTGTCGTACCCCCCGGCATGGCGTCCCCGGTCGTAGATGTGGAAGCGATTGGTCGGGCGGCGCCCGGGGTGAAAGCCGTAGGCGGAGCCGCAGACGACCAGACCGTACTCCCCGCTCCAGGCCGCGAGTCTCTCCAGGGCCTCCTCGGTGGCCCGGCGCGCCCGCTCGTCGATCGCGGGGACGAAGGAGGTCGGCCACATCTCGGGCAGCACGACCAGGCGGCACTCCTCCTCGGAGGCACGCCGCAAGCCCTCGCCGACGGCGGCCAGGTTGGCCGCGGGATCGTCCACGCGGACGTCGAACTGTAGGGCGGCGACGCGCACGCTCCATAGGCTACCCTGCGCGCCCGTGCTGCTCACCGTGCCCTCCGCCGTGCCGCTTCTCCAGACGCTCCCCGTTTGGGGGGCGCTCTCCGTCCAGCTCCTGGTCGGACGCACTCTCCTCTCCCTCCTTCCCCCCGGAAGGCCGGGGGGGCACCTACCCGGCGAGCTATTCGCCACCTTCGGTGCCAGTCACGCCTTGGGGGCGGTCGCCCTGGGTGCCGAAGCACTCTGGCTGGGGGCCGCGGGGTGGGCACCCTCCCCGGCGCTGGCCCTCCTCCCCTGGGGCCTCTTCCTCGCAGGCCGACTCGCCTCCCTGCCGGGCGCCGCAAGGCCGCGGATCGATCCACCGGAACTCCCCGCGGGATGGCCGGGACTCGCGGCGCACGCGGTGATCGCGCTAGCGCTCTTCGCCGTACTCGCTCGCGAGGGGGCGCGCCCCGCCGCCGACCTGGCGGCGATCTGCGCCCTGGCCCTGGAAGGACTGCGCACCCAGAGGGTCCCCCGCGCCCAGCGCGCAGCATGGGTCGCGCTCTTCGCCGGGGCTGAGGCTCTCTCCCTCCTGCCCCCGCCGACGCCCTCGGCGACCCTCGCCGCCCTGGCCGCTACGGGAGGGGTCGCCTGGGTGCGCCGGGCGGACCGGCGCGGTCTGGACCTGGGCGGCGCCGGCGCCCTGGGCCTGGTCAGTCGGCCCCCCTGCGGACCACTCCTCGCTCCCCTGGCCGCTCTCGCCCTGATCGGAGTCACCCCATCGGCCTCGCGCAAACGGGCCGCGATCCACCTCGGAGTCGCCGGGCTCTTCATCCTTGCGCCCCTTCCTTGGACCGCAATCTCTCTCCCCTCCGAGGGTGGGGCCGGCCCCGCGGCACGCTACTCCCCCCTGCTCCTGCCCCTCGCCGGGGCCGCCCTGCGCATTGCCGCGGGTCGTGGAAAGCGTGCCTCCCTTCCGCGCAGGGAACTCTACTGGCTCGGCCTATTGGCTGCCTCCTTGGGACTTGCCGCGGAGGATGCGGCCGGTGCGGCCGCGGTCCTCGCTCCACTGGCGCTGGTCGCGGGGGGAGGCCTCGCGGCAGGAAGGCCTGCGCGATGAGCGAACCGCTGACTCCCCAGGCACTCGACCGCGCCCTCGCCCTGGACGGGGACTACAAGGCCCTCTTCGAGCGGCTCCTGCTCGCACTCTCCCCGGATCGCGCGGACGCGGTCCAGATGCTCATGGCCGCCCGCAACGGGACCTGGGCCATGATGCTCCAGACGCCACCGGGCAGGGCCCTCTACCTGGGAAGCGCCCTTTCGGGCACCGTGACCGCCCTGGCGACCCTGGGTTGGAGGATCGTCTGTGGAGGAACCGATGCGGATCACCTGGCCCTTGCCGCTCGCCGCGACGCCGCTCTGAATCCAGGGCGCGTGCGCCACCTGTTGCTCGACGGGCGCGAGCTCCCCTTTGGCGACAGCACCTTCGACCTGGTGATCCAGGAGGGTGGAGATCTCTCCTTCCAGCAGGAATGCCGCCGGGTCGCGCGGGGGGAGCGCGTACTCATCGCCGACAACCGCTTGGCCTACAAGCGCTCGACAGGGGTGCGCGGCAGGTTCGACAAGCCCGGTCCCCTGAGGTGGCTCTCCGCCGCCCTGCGTCCGAAGCGGGGCGAGCGCTCCCTTTTGGGCTACCGGCGCCTGTGCGGCCCGCATGCGCGCGCCTTTGCCCTCTACCCCCACTCACGGGAGTACAGCCACGTGGTCGCCCTCGACTCCCCCCTGCCGGCCCTGACCGTGGGGCGCATGGAGCGCCGCAACCGCATCAAGGTGATCGCCAAACGCCTGGGCCTCTTTCCCCTTCTGACCCCCTCCTTCGCCCTCTTCAGCGGGGGCCGGGGCAAGACGCGCATCGAGCGCATCCTGGCCGCCCTCGGCGAGCGCATCGGTGAAGCGCCCGGGGCGATCGAACACCTGGTCGCCACCCGCAGCAACGGTGCCCTAGTCCTGACCGCGGCCGCGGAAGCCCCGGGGGGGTGGTCCGTGCACATACCCCTCTCCCCGCTCAAGCGCGGTCAAGCTCGCCGCCACGCGCTCAGCCTGCGCGACCTGCCCGCGCGCTTTCCCGACCTGCCCCTGCCCGCCTACCTCTTCGAGGGGGAGTTGGAGGGGGTCTATCTGACCGCCGAACGGCGCCTTGGGGGCGTGAGTGCGCCCCAACTCACCGGCGACCGAGACGCGACGCGGCGCATGTTCACCGACATGGCGCGCATCCTGGCCGGGCTACGCCTGGGGCCCCCGGTCACGCTGACCGAAGAGGAGTTCGAAACCCTGATCGGAGAGCGTATCGACCGCGTACGCCGACTCTGCGCGCGGGCGGAGACCGAGCAGTGGATTACCCGGCGATTGGAACGCCTGCGCGGGGAGCTGGTCGGGCGTCGCTTTCCGCGTGTGCTCTACCACGCCGACCTGCGCTCCAAGCATCTGCAGGTGACGACCCAAGGGCGGGTGCTCGGAATCCTCGACTGGGGCACGCGGGAGGAGCGTTTCCTGCCCTACGTCGATCTGTTGCATCTCTTCGTGCACGAGCGCAAGCAGGAGAGTGGGACGCTCCCCCGCGAGGCTTGGAGGTCGATCGTGCGGGGCGAGTTCACCGAGGCCGAACGCCTCGCCCTGGAGGACTATGCGCAGCGCTTGGGGCTCGAGCCAGACCTCTGCCGCGCCCTGGAGGCGGCCCATCCCCTGCTCGTGGCGGGCATGGCCGAGCTCAATTGGGACTACTCGCGCCCGCGCTGGCTGCACCACCAGTACGGCGTTTGACCGGCCCAACCCCTTGGGAACAAAGACCTACCTAGGATGCCGGATTGCCCTACGCCCAAGGACCCCCACTCCTCCCCAGGGCTGCCCCTTCCCCGGCGAGAGACCTTCGACTAACTCCAGGTCCCCCGAGAACAAGTCGATGAGACTGACCCCTCCACCCCCTTGCCCGTCATGACGCTCATCTTCGTCCTCGCCGTCGCCCTCTCGGGCGCGCTCCTCTTCTTCGGCCAAGCGTACCTGGCGTGGGTCCTCCCCACCGCGTTGGTGCTCCTTTCCTGGTGGGTCGCGGGACCGATCGCCTGGATCTTCTGGCCGCTGACCTTCGTGGCGGCCCTCGGCGCGCTGCTCTTCGGCTTTCCGGCCCTGCGCTGCCCCCTGGTTTCGCGCCGCATCCTGAAGCTCATGAAGCCGCTCTTCCCGCGCATGTCCGCGACCGAGCGCACCGCCCTGGAGGCGGGAACGGTGTGGTGGGAGGCGGAGCTCTTCTCGGGCCATCCGCGCTGGCAACGCCTGCTCGCATTCGAGCCCCCCGGGCTCACCCCCCGCGAGCGCGCCTTCCTGGAGAACGAGACCGAGCACCTTTGCAGCCTGGTCGATGGAGAAGAGGTCGACCGGCGGGGAGATCTGAACGAGGAGACCTGGGCCTATCTCAAGAGCGCGGGCTTCATGGGCATGATCATCCCCGAGGAGTACGGGGGCCTGGGCTTTTCGGCAGAGGCGAACTCCGCCGTGGTCACCAAGGTCTCGAGCCGCAACGTGACCCTGGCCGTCACGGTCATGGTGCCCAACTCCCTCGGCCCGGCCGAACTCTTGCTCCACTACGGAACGCAGGAGCAAAAGGACTACTACCTGCCGCGCCTGGCCTCGGGTTTGGAGGTGCCGGCCTTCGCCCTGACCGAACCTGGAGCAGGCTCGGACGCGGGCGGAATGCGCTCGACGGGCGTGGTCTGCAAGGGTGAGTGGAAAGGCGAAGAGGTGCTGGGCCTGCGACTCAACTGGGAGAAGCGCTACATCACCCTGGCCTCCGAGGCGACCCTGCTGGGCCTGGCCTTCAAGGCGCTCGACCCCGATCACCTCCTGGGCGACAAGGAGAACCTGGGTATCACCTGCGCCCTGGTCCCCACCGACATGCCGGGGGTGACCCACAACCAACGCCACGATCCGCTCGGCGTGAAGTTCCTCAACGGGCCGACAACCGGCGAGGATGTCTTCATCCCCCTCGATCAGGTCATCGGCGGGAAGAACGGGATCGGTCAGGGCTGGCGCATGCTGATGGACTGCCTCTCGGCCGGACGCTCCCTCTCCCTGCCGGGACTCGCCTGCGGCGGGACCCAGGTGGCGACGCGCGCCCTCAGCTCCTACGCGCAACTGCGCGAACAGTTCGGTATGCCGATCGCGAAGTTCGAGGGTATCGAGGAGAAGCTGGCCGAGATTTTCGGGCGCACCTGGATCATGGATGCGACCCGGCGAGTCACCGCCTCGGCTGTGGCGAGCGGTCAGAAACCCTCGGTGATCAGCGCTATCGTCAAGTGGTCCCTGACCGAGGATATGCGCACGGTCATCAACCACGCCATGGACGTGCAGGGAGGAGCTGGGATCTGCCGCGGTCCGCGCAACGTCTTGGCTCCGCTCTATCAGGGCGTGCCGATCGGGATCACGGTCGAGGGGGCCAACATCCTGACCCGCACGATGATCGTCTTCGGCCAGGGAGCCCTGCGCTGCCACCCCTACGCCTTCGCCGAGATGGATGCCGCACGCGAGGGAAACCTGCGCACCTTCGACCGCATGTTCTTCAAGCATGTGGGGCATATGTTCTCGACCCTTGCTCGTACGGTGCTCTTGGCGTGGAGCGGCGGACGCCTGGGTCGCGTCCCCCTGGACGGACCCAGCCGGCGACACCTGCAGCATCTCTCACGCCTGTCGGCTGCCTTCGCGCTCTGCTCCGAGGCGGCCATGGCCACCCTCGGGGGTGCGCTCAAGCGCAAGGAACGGTTGACCGGGCGCCTGGCGGACGCCTTGGCGGAGCTCTACCGCTCCTCCTGCGCAGTCAAACGCTTCGAGGACCTGGGTCGGCCGCAGGGTGAGCAGGCTCTCTTCGACTGGGCCTGCGAGCAGTCGGCCTACGACGCCGAAGCGGCCCTGCGCGCCTTCATCGACAACTTGCCCAGCCGCTGGACGGCGCGCTTCCTGCGCCTGGCCTGCTTCCCCTTCGGGGCTCGCCTGCGGCGTCCTTCCGACCGTGCGGGTGCGCGGGCGGTACGCACCGTGCTGGAGGACGGCGCTGTGCGCAAGCGCATGACCGAGGGGATCTATGCGCCGCCCCGGGAAGAGCCCGGTCTGGGCAACCTGGACGGGGCCTTCGCGCTCCTGGAGGAGGTGCGACCGGCCCGTACCAAGCTCAAGGAGGCCAAGCGCAACGGACTGCTTCCCAAGGGCCGCGAGGAGACGCTCCTCGACCAGGCCGTCGAACAGGGAATCCTGTCGAGTGAGGAACGCACGCGCCTGCGTGAGTTCTATGCCCGGCAGTGGGAGATGGTCCAGGTCGACGCCTTCGATGCACAGACCTACCTGGCCCGTTGCGGCGCCTGAGAGCCTGAGAGCACACTCCGTGTCCCAAGAATGAACCGACTCGACCGGGCGATCTGGCGGACCGCCTTGCCATAGCTCGCTCTTTTGGGCCGAAACCTGCAAGCGAAACTCCTCTCCCAGGGAGTCTCCGGCAGGAAAACATTTCCGGCTTGCCCCGTGTGGGACGGCCCGGGTCTGCCGGAGCCCGCGATCCGGTCTGTGGGCCCCTCGAGGCCGCCCTGGGGTGCAGGCGCGCCCCCCAGCTCCCTCCAAGGAGCCCCGGCCCGGCCTGCCGCAGGGCCCCAAGTGGGAAGAACTTTCGCACCCGCGGACCTCCCATGCGTCCCGCATGGGCAAGGAGGAGAACGCTTTTCCCAACCCATATCCGCCGCACAGCCGCTAGGAGGTGCGTGCTCGGTCAAGTGGGGGATGGGGATCTATGGAGGGGCCCCGATTCAGAATGGCTGCCCTTCCATCCGATTAAGGGATGTCCACCCTGCCACGCCCGCCCTCTCGGCCGGCGTGGTGTGAGCTCCAGACACATCCTAGTCATGCGCATGCCGCCCCCCCTCTCCCGGCCGCTCCACCGGCGCGGAATGACCCTGGTAGAGGTCATGGTCGCGATCGTGATTCTCACGGTATCGGTCTACATGCTCACCTCCACGGTGACGGCCGCCATCGGCCACTCGAACGCAACCCGAGAACGGGGGCTCGCCGTCGACGCGACCATGAACCTGTTCGAGCGCATGCGCGCGGAGTCCTTCGAGGAGTTGTACGCGCGCTACAACTCCGACCCGAATGATGACCCGGACGGGGCGGGGACTGCGCCCGGCAAGTACTTCAACGTCGAAGGCCTCGATCTCCAAGAGGGGGATCTGGACGGATTCGTGGGAGAGGTTCTCCTACCAGTGGTCGAGACCAAACAGGGCCTACCCGCCCTACGCGAAAACAGCGACCTGCCTGAATTCGGCCTGCCTCGGGATCTGAACGGCGATTTGATGATCGACGGCAGGAACCATGCGGAGGACTACATCATCCTCCCCGTGAAGGTCCGCATTGCTTGGAAGGGTGGTACCGGGAACCGCACTTTCGAGATGTCCACCATGTTTTCCGCCATCGAGAAGGTCGACCCCTAGTATGCGCGTACGTCACGCAGGGTCCGGATTCACGCTCCTCGAGCTCGTGATCGCTCTCGCGATCCTGGCTCTGGTCAGCGTGAATGTGACCCTCGTGACCCGCACGGGGTCCCAGGCCGTGCGTTCCGGCGCCTTCTGGCAAACGCTGAACGACGAGGCGGATCAGACCCTCGACCGCATATCGCTGGCCCTCATGGCCTCGGACGCCAGCAACCTCTATCCCATCGCCATCTCGCCCCTCTATACCAACGCCGTCTCCTACAAGGTCAGTCTGGGCGTTGAGGATGGACAGCCTGTCGAGAGTCCACCCGAGTCGATCTCTTGGGAGGAGCTCGAGGATCGGGGGCGGATCCAGTGGCGCGAGAACCCGGGCCTACCCGAGGAACGCGGGGTGACCTGGTCGAACTGGGTGCCGAGCTTCTTCGATGGAGAAACCTTCAACGGCAGCGACGACAACGGGAATGCCCTTGTCGATGAGAGCGGCCTCGCCTTCGACATGGAGGGCGATCTAGTGAACATTCACCTGACGATCGAGCGGCCGAACCCCGATGGGCAGCCCGTACCGGTTACGCGCAAGATCCAGGTCACCTGTCGCAACTGATCGAGATGGAAGCGCGAATGAGTATGGGATTCCGAGTAAGGCTGCAGCGCACCAACGGGGGTGGTGCGCTAGTGGCCGGTCTCGTGCTGATGGCCCTTCTCGCGGCGCTGGGAGCAGGGCTCGTTCGCCTGCAGACCTCGATCCAACGCAGACGCTCCCAGAGCATCGACGCCAAGCGCTCGCTCTACGTCAGTGAAGCCGGCCTGGCCGAGGCCCTCTTTGCCATCTCTCTGGGCAAGAGTGGAGCGATTGCCTCGCCCGAGATCCCCGCCTCGTGGGGCGGGGGCGTGTACTGGGTGGAATCCAAGCAGGACTCAGCCGGCAATCGCGTCCTGGTGTGCACGGGCTTGGCCGGGCGAGGCCGCTCGACCATCACCACCGTCGTCCAGCCACGCACCAATCCGATCGCCACGGCCGGGATCGGCGCTTTCGAGGCGCTCTCCGTGGGAGCCGGGGCCGTCCTCGACGGCTATGACTCTTCGCTGGGATCCTTCGAGGACCAACTCGACACGAGCTACGCCTTCCCGACCACGGGCCAGGGAGCACTTCTCACTTGCAATGGTGATATCGACATCGAGGGTCCCCCGACACCCTCGGCGGATGTCTCGACCTTCGTCTTCGGGGATGCTCGACCGGGTGTCAGCGGGGTCGTTAGGACGGATCCCGGTGTTGTGCTCACCGGCTCGAGTGCGGCGCGGGATCACGAGAGTCGTGCGACACCGATCGCCCTGCCGGTGATCGACACGACCCGTGGAACGGCTACCCTCTCGGGAACGCTGGCCCCGGGCCGCATGCGCTACGACGCGATCCACGTGCGCAGCGGCGAGACGCTGCGCCTAAAGGGCCCGCTCACACTCGTGACCGACACCCTCGACGTTTCAGGTCGTCTAGAGGTCGACGGATCCCAGGGGAAGGTGGAACTCTTCGTCCTGCAGACCCTGCGGCTGGAAGCCGGCAGCGAACTCGAGACCCTACATCGAAGACCGCAGCGCTTCGGACTCTTCCTGGGGAATCTAGGCCAGGTCGGCAGTGACTACCAGACCCTCGCCGGCTCCAGCGCCTCGCTCCCTCCGGCGGGCAGGAAGCCCGATGAGGCCCTGCGGTTTCAGCCACGCGGCACATTCTACGGGCTGATCTACGCCCCCTTCAGCGACCTGAGCCTGCCTGCGGACCTGCGCCTTTTCGGTGCGGTGGTTGCACGACGCTTGACGCTGGCCCCGCAGGCCCGAGTGAGCCTCGACCGAGATCTCCTCTCCAGCAACATGGGTGGCAGTGCTCTCCCGCGCCTCCAGAGCTGGCGCTTCGACACGCCCCCGGACACACCCCTGACCCGTTCCCCCATCGACCCCCTGATCATGCTTCGCAGGGCCGGCCACGAACCGCTGGCCTCCAGCCAGGCACACCAAGAGCAACTCGCAACGATCAACTACCGCGACACGGACGGGACCCATCGAACCTTCGTAGGCGACCTCTCCGAGCTCGATTGGGATGAGGTCGACGCGGTCGACAGTGTGCAGTGGAACTCCGGGGGTGACGGCGGACTCTCCGCTCCGGTCCTCCCCGTGGGGCGACAGGGTCCCGGCAACGACGCGTTCATCTTTCTGGTTCCAGAGGAAAGCCATGGGTAGAGCCCGATTCTCATCTGTTCGTTCGTCTTCGCGCTCGGGAAGCGCGTTGGTCGCAGCCTTGATCGTCGTCACCTTGGTAGCTGCGATGGGAGCTGGTCTGGTCCAGATGAACGTCGCGATCAACCGGCGCAATGCCAGCTCGGTCGATACCAAACGGGCTCTCTACATCGCGGAGAGTGGGCTATCCGAGGCCTGGTATGCCCTGGTCCTCGGACAGTCGGGAAACATCGGCACCCCGACCCAACCGGCCCTCTTCGGGGACGGGGTGTACTGGGTCGAAGCCACGGATCTGGGTGACGGCGTCGTCTCCTTGAAGAGCACAGGGCTCTGCGGCAGCGGGCGATTCTCGCTGGCTTCGGTAGTCCGAGCCTCCGTCGGCCCCGCCGGAAACAGCGGAGTGATCGGCGTCGACAAGGTGGTGGTCGGGGCCGGGGCCACCCTGGATGGCTTCGATTCGAGCGTGGAAACCTACGATGATGTCGTCGACTCCACTCTGCCGGTGCCCTCAACGGGGAAGGGAGCCATCCTGTCGAGCAACGCGGATCTCACCCTGCTCGCCGCTCCCGATGCGAAGACCTATATCTACGGCAATGTGCATCCCGGACCTGACGGCAGCGTAAGCGTCGATCCGGGCGTGTTGGTCACCGGCTCCACGGCACCCCTACAGGAACAGGTAACCCTCGCCGAAGCGACGATTCCCATCATCAAGAGCAAGGGATCGATTACCTCCAGCGGCAGTACACCGCTTACCCTTACCGGAAGCCTTCACTACGACACCTGCACGGTCGAGCCGAGATCCAGCCTGGTCCTCGAAGGTCCGGCGCAAATCGTCGTCGATGCTCTCGAGGTCCAGGGATCGGGAGAGCTTCTGTTCGATACCAGCAAGGGACCGGTCGAACTCTACATAACCTCCTCGGCCCACTTCGAGCGCGGCTCGATCCTGGCCAACACCGGCATGGACGCGACCCAGGCAGCACTCTACCTGAGTGATCTGGTCGGCACGCCCTCCAACGCCAAGCTGCAGCGCTTCATCTTTGCCCCTGGTGGCACCTTCTACGGGGTGATCTACGGACCATCCGTCGAAATCACGATTCCCTCCAGCCTGCGGATCTTCGGTTCGGTCGTCGGCAAGACCGTCACTCTCGATGCCGGTGCACGAATGACCTTCGACGCCGCCCTCGCCAGCGGATCCGCCCTCACCGGGATTCAAGGTGCTCCGGCGCAGGATTCCTGGTGGATAGCCCCACTCCCTGACGAACCCATCGTGCGCAACCGCCTTGACCCCCTGGTCCAGATCGAACTGGCCGGCGGAACGGCCGATGATAGTGGGAGTGCCCACAGGGAGGTGAACGGCACGGTGCGCTACGTCGACTCTTCGGGCAATCTGAAGTCGTTTACGGGTGATGTGCGCACCATGGATTGGCAGAACGTCAGCGAGGTCAAATCCGTGGAGTGGGACGCTGCTCAACCTGCCGATCTCCAAGAGGGAGACGGTGGCGGTAAGCACGGAAAACTAAAGATAAAGGCTTTCTAGAGGGCCGCAGGAGCGCGTCCTCTGTAGACGCGCGACCCACTCTGCTGTTCAGCCCTCACTCCTCCACCCCATGCACGTCACCCATCTGCTCCTCTCCTGTGCACTGGCCGTCCCGGCACAAGCCGGGGGGGAGCTCGATGCCTTGATCGATGCCGCGGGGAAAGGACAGCCCGTGCGCCTGAAGGAGCTCGTCGATGCCCTGCTCTCCAGCGGACCGCAAGCGGCCGAGGAGTGGAGGGCGGCGCTCGATCTGCGCCGCCCCGGACGGGACCTGCTCTTCCCCGAAGATGCCCCACCCCTCCTCGAGACAGCCGACCTGGAGGCACTCGAATCTCTGACGCACCAAGTCCCCCAGGCACTCCTCGAGAGAGAGGCCACTTTGAAAGGGGAAGAGTGGGCCACCGCCGCACGCATCGGCTTGGGTCTGCTGCTAGACGACAGCAGCGCTCTCGACCTCAGCGGGTATCTCGAGCTCGCCACCCCACCCGACGATCTCGAGTACAGCACCTATCGGGAGGTCGGCCGAGCCCTGGCCTCCACCCTCACTCGCAGGCTCGAGCATGATCGATCTCTCTACTCGACCCTGGCACGCAGGTACGGCACCGGGCACTCCTGGCTCGATCTCTTCATCCTACGTGGGATCGCCGAAACGCAGACCTACGAGGCCCTGCAGATCCTCCCCTCCCTCCTGCACGCGGTCCCAGGGCTCGACGTCACCGTCCTCTTCGAGATCAGCAACGTCGCTCGAACGGTCAAGGCGCCCATTGATGACTCAGGGCTCCAGCGCATTCGCCTCTACCTGACCTCCATCGATGCGGATCAGCGCAAGCAGGCAGCGTTGGCCGCCGGGCGCCTGAACGACTACGAGTCCGTCGACCCCCTGATCGACCTGCTTGATGATGAGCAGCCCGGTGTACGCACCAATGCCTACTGGGCGCTGCGCGAGATCACGGCGATGACCATCGATGCCACTCCCCAGCGCTGGCGCACCTGGTTCGATGAAGAGACCGGTTGGTGGGCGGAAGAGGCGAGTGATCTCTTGGTGGAACTCAAGAGCCCGGACGTTGCCCGAGTCTGCCGGGCGATCAACGAGTGCGCGACCAAGCGACTCTTCAGGCATCAGCTCACCCCACCCCTCGTCGAGTTGCTGGACCACGAAGACCCCACCGTGGTCCGGGCGGTCTGTAGTGCACTCCTCGCACTGCGGGCCACCGATGCGGCTCCCCAGATGGTTCGCACTCTGGAGCATCCCGATTCGGAGGTACGCAGCCATGGCCTGGCGATGCTGCGCGCCCTGACCGGACTTGGCCTCGGCCCGGACGCCCGGGCCTGGCAAGGAGCACTCTCTCCCGCCCCCATGGCGCGATAACGGTTCCAAGCCCCCTGCTCCACGATCCGAACTCAAGTACCCCCGGGCACGTCGCCGATAGCGGTGGTGTCTCC
>JALWOP010000251.1 GCA_027083445.1 Planctomycetota bacterium
CCATCAACCCCGGCGCCGACGAGCTGTGCAACGGCATCGACGAAGACTGCGATGGAACCCCTGACAATGACGCAATCGATGGTCTCACTGGGTACCCTGACCTCGATGGTGATGGATACGGCGACGATGATGGTGCCATTGTCACCTGCGAGGGCCTCGACGAGCTGCTGGAGAGCGGTGGGGACTGCGACGACACCGATCCTTCTGTCAACCCCGATGGTACCGAGGTCTGCAACGATCGCCTCGACAACGACTGCGATGGCACTGCCAACGACTGCGCCTGGGACAGCGAGATCGACATGACTCGGGAGACTACCATCTCAGGAATCGCTTACTATGAGGTGTTTGGCTGGTCGGGAACGTACGGTGATCTCAATGGAGATGGCAACACCGAGATCATCATCAGCAGCTACAATGGCTACAATCTCGATCTTGAAGAACGCGTAGGTGTGGTTCGATCCTTTGAAGTTCCTGTTACATCGGACATGTTGAGCACTGATGCTGATATCAACATCTATGGAAACGCGGGTGGGTTCGGCAAAGGGCTCGCGGTGGATGACGTGGATGGTGATGGGTACGATGACTTGATCGCAGGGGCGCGCTCGATTGATGTAGGAGAGATGGTTGATGCAGGAATGGCCTATGTGTTCTATGGGCCACTCTCAAACGGTATGACTGCAGAGAGCGCAGACTGGACCTTGAGCGCAGATGAAGAATATGCTGCACTTGGAGATGGTGCTGATGATGTAGGCGATATCGACAACGATGGCATCCCCGACTTTGTGGTTCGCTCGCAGTACTGGGACTACAATGACAATGGTGAATCGGGTGTGGTGCTGCTGTACACCGACGCCTTGACAGGCAATAACGACAGCAAAGAGGTAGCAGAGGCGCTCCTGTACGGAGAGGAATCTCTGGACGAGTTCGGCCAAGATGTCGTTGGCATCGATGCTGATGCTGATGGCTACCTCGAACTCTTGGTTGGTGCTTCCGATGCAGAGTCCAACTACGGCGCCGCCTACCTGTTCGCCTCCCCCTCCGGCCTGACCAGCAGCGCTGATGCTGACATGACCTGGACCGGCGAGGACTCCGGCAGCAACACCGGCATCACCATCGACAACGGCGGCGATCTCAACAACGACGGTGTCGACGACATCCTCGTCGGTGGCACACAGGCCGGCGATGATGGTG
>JALWOP010000252.1 GCA_027083445.1 Planctomycetota bacterium
CCTGATCCCCCGGCCGACTCCCCGCGGCGGCTGGGACTCCCCTCAGCCTCCGGGGGGGCGTCTTTCCCGCTTTGGCGCGGGAGATGCTCGATTCCTCCCCAAGAATCGGGAATAGAGGGGCCGGAGCGCCGACAATTGCCCTATCAGCACACCCTGCAGGACCCGCTTCCAGATGCATTCATCCCAGGATTAGGGCCGATAGGGGCTGATGGATACCCGATGTGCACTCCGACATCCCTCCACCGCTGTCCAGCACCCAGCCACCCCTTGCGGGGACGACCCGGGGAGCGAGGCGGGTGAAGTACACCATCCCGGGTCAGCACAGCACCGTTCAGGAGTTGCGTGCCCACCTGCAGGGCCTCGATCCCAGGTTCGATGCCGTCGACACCCCACTGGGGGGCGCCGGCCCCTTGGGTCAGCCCCTGCGCATCGGTGGGCGCATCATCGGCAACCGCTGGGCCGTGCACCCCATGGAGGGTTGGGACGGCACCCCCGACGGACTGCCCAGCGAGGCGACCTGCCGCCGCTGGCGCCGCTTTGGGCGCAGCGGCGCGAAGCTGATCTGGGGGGGCGAGGCGATCGCGGTCACGCGCGAGGGACGCGCCAATCCCCACCAGCTCTTCATCAACCCCGCAGTGGACTGCCGGGGAGGGCTGATGCGCCTCCTGGAAGAGGTGCGCACCGGCCACAGCGAGACGGGGGGCTCCACCGAAGACCTCTTCGTCGGCCTGCAACTCACCCACTCGGGGCGCTACGCCCGTCCCCGGGGGGTCGCGCAGCCACGCATTCCCGTCCACCATCTGCTGCTCGATGCTCACACTTCAGTCGGAGCCGACCTGCCGATCCTGACCGACGGGGAACTCGAGGAGATCGGCCAGGCCTACGTTCGCGCAGCGGTCCTGGCGCAGGATGTCGGCTTCGACTTCGTCGATATCAAGTGTTGCCACGGGTACCTCCTGCACGAGCTGCTAGGTGCAAGGGAACGACAGGGTCCCTACGGCGGCTCCTTCCAAGGGCGCACCCTCCTCTTGCGCCGCATCATCGAAGAAGTCCGCTCGGCCTGTCCGGGGCTCGAGATCGGTGTGCGCGTCTCCGCTGCCGACATCCTTCCCTTTGCGCCGAGCCCCGAAAGCGGGGTAGGCGTCCCCTTGAAGCTCGGAACAACGGGACGCTACGGCTTTGGCTTCGGCATGGATCAGGAAGACCCGCTGCGCTTCGACTTGGACGAACCGCGCGCCTTCCTCCGCATGCTGCGCGAGCTCGGCCTGCGGCTCGTGAATGTCAGCCTGGGAACCCCCTACACCTGCCCACACCTGCAGCGCCCCGCAGCCTATCCACCGATCGACGGCTACGCGCCCCCGATCGACCCCCTCCAGAACGTCATCGACCACCTGCGTGTCGTTCGGGAATTGAAGGCCGCGGCGCCGGACATGCTCCTGGTAGGCTCGGGTTACAGCTACCTGATGGAGTGGTTGCCCCACGTGGCCGAGTATGAAGTCGGTGCCGGACACGTCGACTTCGTCGGGCTGGGCCGCATGATCCTGGTCTACCCGGAGTTCCCCGCGGACGCCCTCGCTGGAAAAGCCCTCAATCGCCGACGCATCTGCCGCACCTTCTCCGACTGCACGACCGCGCCACGGGCCGGATTACCCTCTGGGTGCTACCCCCTCGATCCCTACTACCGAGGTATGCCGGCCGCCGCCCGGCTGCGTGAGGTCAAGCGGAACGGGGATGTGGCCCGCTTCTCTCGCGGGTAGTGGCAGCCCCACGGCCCTCCTGCGGTCACAATGGGGGCATGCTTTTTCTACTCCTCACCCTGCTGCCGGCAATCGGTGGCGACCCCTGGTGGTCCGATGAAGTCGATCTGGCGCTCGAGCGCGCGGGCCAGGCACGAGAGGCTTGGGAGGAGGTGCTGGGGCGTGTCGCACCCGCGCACCGGGAGGGATTGGCCTTCCTGGTCGAGCACATGCCGAGCGAAGACCTGCGGACACTGAAGCCCGAGCGCATCCTGGCTGAGGTGGAGCTCGCTTACCGCACGCGCAGCGAAGTGCCCTGGGGGGCCGCCATCCCCGAGGAGGTCTTCCGGAACGCAGTCCTTCCCTACGCCAACGTCACCGAAGCACGCGATCCATGGCGGGAGGAGTTCGCCAAGCGCTTCGCCCCCCTCGTCGCCGAATGCCGCACACCGGGAGAGGCGGCCGTGGTGCTGAACCGCGAGATCTTCCCCTTGCTCTCGGTCAAGTACTCGACGAGTCGACGTGCGCCGGATCAGGGTCCCCACGAGACGATGGAGAGCGGCGTTGCCAGTTGCACGGGGCTCTCGATCCTGCTCTGCGATGCCTGCCGGGCGGTCGGTGTCCCCGCACGCCTCGCGGGTATCGCAAGCTGGCCCAAGCAAGGTGGCAACCACACCTGGGTCGAAGTATGGGATCAAGGCGACTGGCATTACATCGGAGCTGCCGAGCCCGCCCCATTGGATCAGGTCTGGTTCAGCGCCAACGCCGCAGGTGCGATCCCCGGCTCGCGCAAGAATGGGATCTGGGCGGTCAGCTACGCACGCAGCGCTCATACCTTTCCCCTTGCCTGGGCCGAGGAGGTGGACACCGTCTTCGCGGTCGAAGTCACGCCGCGCTACCTGGCGGCGAGTTCACCCCCTGCTGCCGATCGCTGCCGACTCATGGTCACCGCCCGCATGGGTGAGCGCCGCGTTCACCGGCGCCTGCGCTGCATCGCGGTCGACGACGAAACGCTCTCTTGGATCGGCTCCACCCGTGACGAACGTGCCGATACCCGTGACATCCTGACCTTCGAGGTCCCGCGGGGCCGCAGCTACCGCCTGCAGCTTGCCAAGGGCCGTGAATGGCGCGACTTGAAGCGCGTCAGCGTGGGGCCCGAGCAAGAGCGACTCGAGGTTCTGGTGGCGATCCCCAGCGCCGACGACGAGGGCCTGCTCGCAGCCTTCGAAGGCTGGTTCCGCGGAGACGAGAAGATGCGCGGGGGACTCGGCTTCACACCCCAGCAGCGCCTGCGCCTGCTCAACGAGCCCAGCGCGGTCCGCCGGCTGGCCTTCCAGGCCTGGAAGAAGACGGCGGTTCGAAGTGAGGACCGCGCGGACGTCGCGGCCCGGCGGGTGCGTTGGAACGGTCAGGAGAGCCCCTACACACTGGTGTCTATCGGTCAGCGTCCCGCGCAGGGCTGGCCCCTGGTGATCGCACTCCACGGGGGCGGTGGCGTCCCAAAGGAGGTCAACGACAGCCAGTGGCGCCAGATGCAGATCTACTATCGACCTCACCCCGAGGCAGGCGGTTACAAGTACCTGGCACTGCGCGCACCGAACGACAATTGGAACGGTTTCTATGACGACGTCATCTGCGGCCTGGTGCGCAAGCTGATCCGGGACATGATCCTCTACGAGGAGGTCGATCCCAACCGCGTCTCCCTGGTCGGTTACTCACACGGAGGCTACGGGGCCTTCGTCATAGGTTCCAAGATGCCCGATCGCTTTGCCAGTGTGCATGCCTCCGCCTCGGCTCCAACCGACGGCGAGACGATCGCCGGCAACCTGCGCAACCTGCACTTCACCTTCATGTGCGGGGATCAGGACAATGCCTATGGACGCATCGAGCGTTGTCGCGCCTTTGCGCGGGAACTGGAGCGCCTGCGCGGAAAGCGCAGCGACATCTTCCCGGGAGGCTTCTCGGAGCAGGCCGGCTTCGGCCACGGGGGGTTGCCGGACCGGGACATCGTGCCCTCACTGCTCGCCGAACGGCGCACGGCCGCACCCAGTGAGCTGACCTGGCAACCGACGGACAGTCTGATCCATGACTTCTATTGGCTACACGTCGATGAACCCGCCGGATCGATCCAAGCCACGGTGAAAGACAACGTGGTCCACGTCGAGGCTACCGACCCGGTGACGGTCTACCTCGACGAACGCTTGGTGGATTTCTCGAAGCCGGTGCGGTTCGACCTGGGTGATCGCTCCCGTGAAAGCCTGCTCTCACCCGAGTTGGAGGAGCTGTGCCGCACCCTGGAAGAGCGGGGCGATCCCGGTCTGGCCTTCACCTTCCGGATCGACCTCTAGTAGATTCCGATCCTGGAGGTCGTAATCCCCCCCGTGGTTTGGCAAGAATGCATCTCCCGCGAACCCCTTTAGATGCGACTCATGCTGCCGAACTCCCGCCAGATACTCCTCGCCTCCGGCCTTCTCCTCTTGGGCGCCTGCGCGACTCCCAGTCTCCAAGGTGCGGCCCGCTATGGACGCACGCAACTCGACGGTGGCATCCTGACCAACTCAGGCGGGGTCGGGACGCGGAACACCTGGGATGGGCTCGGCCTGGGAAGCACGGAAGACACCCCCGGCGCCTCGGTCGACTTCAAGTGGGGTGGGCCCCACCTCTCGGTCTCGACCGAGAAGAGCAGCTTCAGTGGCAGGGGAACCCTGCAGTCGACCATCGACCTGGGCGGCAACACGATCAACACCGGTCAGACGGTCGACTCGGACCTGGACATCGGCATCTCCAGCGCAATCCTGACCTGGGACATCGCACCGACGGACTTCGAGCTGGGGCTCGGGCTGGGGCTGTTCGCCCTGGACCTCGACATGCGCTTCCGCGATGTGGCGACCTCGACCGTCGTCAGCAGCAGTGAGACCGTACCCATTCCGGTCCTGGCGGCGCGTCTGGGACTGAGTCGAGGTCCCTGGAAGCTCGGTGGCACACTCTCAGGCATCGATGTGGACATCAGTGGCGACCAGGCACGCTTCGTCGACCTGGACCTCTTCGGACAGTACAGCTTCGCCGGCGGAGACAAGCACCTGAATGCCGCCATCCTCTTCGGCTACCGCTCGACCGACCTGAGCGTTCAGTACGACGATGGGACGGACAACGTCGACGCGGACCTGACGGCCACGGGCCCCTATATCGGCCTACGCCTCTCCTTCTGAGCCACCCGCACGACGAGCGCCAAGAGGAGGAAGCCTCCTGCCACGGCTAGGCCGAGGGTACCCGTCTTCTTCTCGATGGTCGCGACGCTGGCCAGCGTCGCGATCCCGGCCGCGAGTCCCATGGCCAGGTTCCAGCCCCAACGCGCGAGCCCCCGTGGCCGTTGCGCGCCCATCAGGGAACGGCTGTTCATCATCAGGAAGAAAACCCAGTAGGCGATGGGGAGCAGAGCCATGCCGAAGTTGCTGGTGGGCACGGCCAGATAGAAGCGGGCTTCTCCCCTCCAGATGAAGGGACCCAGGGCACCGATACAGCCCGCCACCAGAGCCCCGAGCCGGTGCGGAGTTCCCTTGGGCTCCACGCCAAAGGCCTCGCAGAAGGCGAAACCGCTGATCAACATCAGGATGATCACCGTCGAGACCGCCATGGCGAGTACGCCCAGGCCGAAGACGAGCTGCGCCACGGTCTTGCCGGTCAGGGGCTCCAGGGCGGCCGCCAACTGGAAGGCATCCCGTTTTTGGAGCATGGCAGCCAAGCGCCGATCCGCCTTGGGAACGGCACGCAGCCGAGCCTCGAAGGCCTCCTCTCCCAACTCGGCACGCAGCTCGGGCCTCACCGAACGCTCCGAGTAGACATCGGGTGCGAGTCCGGCGCGCAGACTCCCGTCGAGGATCGAGAGGTAGGCGTCATGCTCCATGGCGACCGCCGCATCCTCTGCCAGCGCCGCGTCGAAACGCGTGTGGAACTGCGATGCGGAGGCGATCACGACGCACCCGGTAGCGACGACGAAGGGTAGGAAGAGGCCCGTAACCAGATCGAAGTTCGCCAGCCCCCTGTGGGCCACGCCCCACCCCTTGCGCAGCATGGAGTAGGGCAGGAGGAAGGTCATGTTGATGCCCACGGCGGTGGCCGCTGCCGCGACCATCACGTCCCGCTGCTGGCTGACGATCGAGGCTCGCCACCACTGTCCTACCGAGCTGGCTGCCAGGAAGGGCTCGTACTCCGGCGCAGGCCGGGTGAACAGCTTCGGGCTCGGGACGAGCCCGGCCAGGATGCGCTCCCACGCCAGGCCGCCCCCCCTGCGAGCCAGGGCCACGACGACACCGATGAAGCAGAGCACGATGAGCGCCACGAGTGCCTTCAACAGTCCTTCGAACAGACGTACCCCGGCCGACCCGCGGTCGTAGAACCAGATCATGACCGTCGCCAGACCCAGGATCAGCGCGACCGCCGTCCCCGCTCCGATGCCGGGCACGAGATTCTGTTGCAGGGCGGCCGTGCCCAAGGAGAACTGGGGCAACGTCCAGACGATGTTGGCGAGCAGCACGGCGAGCAGCCAACCCCAGGCCAACACGGGATTGATGTGGTCGCGGATCGCCCCGAAGGGGCGCTGGCCGGTGGTCAGGGTCACGCGGCCGATCGCCGCAAGCATGACCACTCCGAAGAGCATCGCCAGGACCTGCACCCAGAGCAGGCGGTAGCCGCTGAGTACTCCCAGATAGAGCGCGCTGGCCAGGGATCCTCCCCCCAGGGTGATCGCGCTCTGCAACCAACCGGGCCCGGAAAGACGCAGGTAGGCCCCCAAGGTAGCGCAGCGCCCCTTGGCGCGCGCCTCTTCGAGCAGACGCACTTGGGCGGAGGAGCTCTCGTCGCTCATGCTGCCCATGGTACCGCCGGGGCGCTAGGCTTCGGCCATGTTCGAGCGCGCCTTGTTCCGAGATGTATTGGCCCCCCATCGAGCCGCGCTCGACCCGGATCGAACTCCCGCCCTCGGACCTGCGCCGCGGCGCTTCTTCGCCGCAGCTCACATCGTCATGCTCCCCGAATACGCGAGCGTCGAGCACAGCGAACCTCCATGCGGCAGGGATTTGCTCCCCTTCATCGATTGGGAGGCGACCTTCGCCTTGCGCAGGCACCTCGATCGGCAGGGTCTGGGAATCGCCGAAGCGATGGACACTGCGCAACGCTTCGAGGTTGGCTGGGATGTCGCCCGACGTTTGATCGAGGGCACTGCGACCCTCGAACTCGGTCAGGGTTTCATCGCCGGTGCCGGCACCGACCACGTGCTGCGGCACCTGACACCCGCGGAGCGCATCGAGGCCGTCGTCTACCAAGCACGCTTCATCCACCGGCTCGGCGGAACGCCGATCCTTCTGCCCCTGGTCGAGCTGGCCCTGGAGAGCCGTGACCCGCAGGCCTACGTCGACCACTACCTGGGGGTTCTCGATGCGCTCGAGGGACCGGTCCTCATCCACTGGCTGGGTGCAGCCTTCCACCCCGCACTACGCAACTACTTCCCGGGCGACAGCTTCGAGCGCATCCTGGAGGAAGCCGGCCGGAAGGTCGTCGGGTGCAAGCTCTCTCTCCTCGACCCAAAGCGTGAACGCGACCTGCGCAGGCGGCTCCACTCGCGGGGTCAGGTCGTCTTCACCGGAGATGACTTGCACTTCGCGGAGCTGGTGATCGAGGAGGCCCGCGACCCTGAGAGCTGGACCCGGTGGGCCGGTCTGCCGCTGGCCCGGGGGGAGTTCAGCCACGCGCTCCTGGGAGTCTTCGACGCCCTGGCCATCCCCGCCGGCCTCGCCCTGCGAGCCCTGGCCGCGGGCCGGTTCAGCCTTGTCCGCGAACTGCTCGAGCCCTGCCAAGCCTTCGGACGCCACGTCTTCGCCCCACCCACGGCCCACTACAAGGCCGCTCTGGCATTCACCAGCTACCTCGCAGGATTGCAGCAGGCGCCCCTGCTCCCACTGCACCACGAGCGCCTGCGTGATCGGCAACACCTGGTTCGTGCCGCGGAGTTGGCCGCCGCGGCCGGAGCCTTCGAGGATCCTGCGCGGGCCTGCCAGCGGCTCGAAGCCTTCCTGGCGGGAAATCCCTGACGAGCTTGCCCCCTCCCTCTCGAGCCCCCTGCCGCCCCTGCGGGCTTCCCGGCCTAGAATGGGATGGGAGTGGCATGAATGTCGCAAGGTGCCGGGCGTAGAGCGCCCCTCCCCCTCCCTTCACCCCCAATGCCGGCCATGAAACTCTGTCGCTTCATCGTTCCCCTCCTCGTCGTCGGTGGAGTCGCTGCCTGGTTCTTCCGTGACCTCGCACGGGACAAGTACGAGGAGCTCAGGTGGTCCGAGTCGATGCGCAAGGAAGATCCGGTGGGCTACATCGATTTCGCCATCGGGAGACTCGACGAGAACAAGGAGCGCTTCACCGCCGCGCGCTCCCAGCTCGCCGCCGCCCAACGGGAAGCGCAGAACCGCCAACAGGCTTTCGAAACCAAGCTGGCCTTCGCGAACGAGCTGGCATCGAAGATGAAGACCGCCTTCACAGAGGCCGAATCCGGCACCGGCTACCCGATCTCGTTCGCAGTTGGCAGCACGAGCAAGGACTACTCGCGCTCCGAGTTCATCCAGCAGGTCGCCCTGACTCTCGCGGAGCGCGATGCGCTCTCCGAAGGCATCGAAGAGCTATCCCAGGCGATCCAAGGAATCGAGGAGACACGCTCCAAACTGGCGGAGCGGATGGTCACCATCGACGCCAATCGGGTCAAGCTCCAGACCCAGCGAGCCGTGGCCGCGGTGCAATCACTCTCCAGCGAGGTCGAGGAACTGCTATCCAATGTGGATGCACTCATCCAAGAGGACACCGAGGAGCTGGAGACCCTTCCCGATGACCCCGACCCCGTGCGCTCCTTGGACGAGTTCCTGCGGGATCTCAAGACGGAGGCCGCTGCGACAGCACCCTCCCCGCCGACGGCCACCGAAGAGGCCCTGCACTTCCTGGAGGACTGAACGATGGAAGCTCTCTCCTGGGGCCTGACTGCCGCAGCCGTACTCTTGGTTCTGTATGCCCTGCGCGTGGTTCTGCAGAAGGACAACCCGGAGCACCCCGGCCAACAGGCCCGCCTGGGCTGCGGCTTCTTCTTCCTGGCCTGCACGCTCTGGAGTCTGGCCGCTCACCAGTGGGTTGGCGGGTGGATACCCGCCGGCCGGCTGGGCCTCGGGATCTTCCTGGTCACTCCTGCCCTGGGAGCACTGACACGCCCCCACGGTTCGAGACTGGCCCTGGGGGTCCTGGGTCTGATCCTGGGCATCTTCCTGGCCGGCCCGGTGGTACGGGAGCTCGCCAGCGGCTGGCCGCAGGGCCGAACCACCGCCCTGGAGGACCAACTCCATCAGTTGCGCACACGGGAGGGCGAGCTCAGTGGGGTCATGGATGATTTGGAGCAGGAGCAGCGGACCCTCACCGCCGCCCTCGAGACCGGCGGCTTCGCCGACTTCACCGCGGTCCAGGCCGATCCAAAGGCCCTGGCCCAGCTCGAGCGCCTGGCACGCGTGCGCGAGTTGCTCTCCAAGGGGACGGCTCGCCTGGGCGAGGTTCGCGAAGCGATCTCGACCCTCGAAGCCAAGTTGGCCGGCTCGGAAGAGGCGGAGGCCGGCGTCCCGCATCTCCTGGGGGCGGATCCCCTTGACGAACAGTCGGACCTCACCCCGGTCGAGGAGTACGCCAGACAGAAGGAACTTCAGGCACTCTTCGAGGAACTCGAGGCGAGTCCATCCTCTTCTCATTAACCCAACCCCCTGGAAACACTAGACTTCCGCCGGCGTAGCCCAGATCGTTTCCCCCGGCTGGAACCGTGATGGGGATCTTCTCCACCAACCGCGGTGAATCCCGACCGAGACTGGATGCTGGACCTGGAACTGACGCGGCGAGTCCGCGGGGGCGACCGGTCCGCCGTGGAGACCTTCTTGCAGCGCCTACGCATCATCCCGCGCGTTCTGAACCGGCGAAATGACCGCCTGGGCGGACCCTGCACCCCGAGCGAACTCGATGACCTCTCCCAAGAGGTATTCACTCGCATCTGGAGCCGCCTCGGAGACTACCGGGGTGAAGCGGCCCTCGAAACCTGGGTCTATCGCTTCTGCTGTTGGACACTGCTGGACTACCTGCGCGGGCGCAAGAGCGAGTCCGTCGCGGGCGAGTGGATCGAGGAGCTACCGGACCGGGGGAGTGAGCGGGAGCTCGGAGCGGCTCTCGATGATCTGCACCTGCTCGCCGCAGTCGCCGAGCTGCCCGCCGAGGAGAGCGAGGTGATCTCCCTCAAGCAACTCGAAGGCTGCTCCTTCGAGGAGGTGGGACGACGCCTCTCGATCTCCCCCAACACCGCCAAGACCCGCTACTACCGAGCGATCGAACGTCTGAGGCGCGTTCTGGGCCCGAGCTTCGGGGAGAGTTCCCAATGAGTCCCAGGCCGTTGAATCCCCGTGGGGAGGATCCCCTGCGTGAACTGGAAGAGAAGCTCGCCGCTTGTGGGGAGCGAACCCGCGAGGAGCTTTCCGAGGTGGAGCTTCAGCGTGGCGACGCCCATGAGGAAGAGGTTCTGGCCGGCTTCCGGAGACAGATCGCCCGTGCCCAGACCCGCGAGCGGCGCAGGAGCTGGCTGCGGGGCACCCTCGCCGCCGCGGCCCTTGTAGTCGCCGTCCTCGGCTTGGTGCTCTCCACGGATGCCCACCGGGTGACCTCTCCCGCGCAGACCCTGGGACCCGCCCCACAGGGAGGTGAACGCGTCGTTCCCGAGTACGATGAGTTCACATGGGAAGACGAACTCGCGCCGGCCTCCTGGTATCGCCTGGAGTTCTTCGATGCGACCGCTCCCGAGGGATCCCCTCCGCTAGCGGTCATCGAGGACTGGGAGCGCTCCTCCTGGCGGGTGGACGCCGCCTCGGCGGCGCGCTGGCCCGACGCCGTCGTCCTGCGAGTGACCGAAGTCGATCCGTCAGGCATCGAAGAGGTGGTCCTCGAACGGCGCTACTCGCGTTCGCACTGACCCTCCCAGTCTCCGCCCAGGAAAGCCCCGCCGAGGTCGAGGGCTGGGTCCGCCAGGCCCGCGAGCTCCTCTTCGCCGGGGACGCCGACGGCTGGCAACCCATGCTCCGGGCCTATGCAGCGACGCAGGCCTGGGCGCAGCAGCCCGGTGGAGTGCCGGCCGAAGCCCGCGCGGCGACCGTCGCCTTCGCGGACTTCTATCTGGACCTGATGGGCCTCCAGCGGGTGGGGCCCCACCTGGCCCCCCAGGTGTTCGAGCCGGCGATCGCGGCCTGCAGGGCGGAGCCGGCTCTCGCGGAACACGAGGCCGCGTTCGTGCAGGCACTCTGCGCCCGCGACCTGGACTTCGGCGACCTGGATGCCGCCCGGAAACTCCTGACCCGTGAGAACCTGGAGCGCTACGACCAGCAGGGCTCGGATGAGGCGGCCTGGTGCTGGCTACTCGCCTCGGGGCTCGCCCGCCTGGAAGGGCGTACGGTCGAAGCGGAGCAGCTTCTGGACGCGGCCCGCGCCCGCTATGACGAGAAGCGCGCCGGACATGCGCAGCTCGCTGTCTTCCTCGCGAGCGAACGGGTTGCACAGGCCCTCTACCTGGGCCGCATCGACCAAGCCGCTCTCGCCTATCGGCGCATGGAAGCCGCTCTCAGAAAGACCGAATCCTGGTTTGGAGAGCATGCCCTACGCCTGCACAAGATCCGCATCCGACTGGCGACGGGGAGAACCGAAGGGGTCCCCCAGATCGCGCGGGAAGGTATACAGGCCGCCCAGGAGAGGCTAAGGGGCATCGAGGGTCGCGCCCGGCGACGCTGCAACACCCTCCTCGCCCGCTACGAACTCTATGCCGGCATCGCGGCGCGGCGCGGGGGGGATTTCACCCAGGCGCGCAGCTACCTCGAGGCGGCTCTCGCCGGCAAGGATATCGGCGGGGAGCGCAGGGAGCCCTCCCTGGGAGAAGCCGACGTGGACGAGGCCCATCTCAACCTCGCCATGGTCGACGCCTTCGAAGGGCATCCCGAGGCCGCGCAGCAACACCTGGATTCGGTGGCCGACGTCTTCGCCGAGCTGCGCGACTCGCGCTCCGACGCTCCCTGGGTCAAGACCCCCCGGTTGGTCGCGACACGAGCTCTCTGCGCGCGGCTCTCCGGCAGTGCGAGCGCGGCGGAGCTCGCGCAGCTCTTGACGGAGTTGCGCCGGGCCTACCTGCAGTTCCTGCAGCGCTGGGACGCCGCCCCGATCGAACCGGGGGGGATCGGCTTCCTCCAGTTGGAGGATCGACGCTTCGTCTTGGACCAGCTCATCGAACTGATCGGTGTGGTCGAGGGCAAGGAGGCGGCGGAGCAGAGCCTGGAGGCGGTCCTCGCCGCGCAGGCCCGCGGCAGCCTCGCCCGCAGTCTGGGATTGAAACACGGCACCCTCGCTGATCTGCGCGCCTTCCTGGGGCCCCGGGGAGGACTCCTGCTCTACCTACCGGGGACCGACACGAGCCACCTCTTCATCGTCGACGAAAAGCGCTGCGAGCATGCTTCCCTGGCACGCTTGGAGACCCTACGCAGATTGCAGGGCGCCGTCACGCGAGCCTTGAATCCCACCCGCCCGAAAGCGGAACTGCGCGCTGCCGCTGAGGATCTCGGCGCCGAACTCCTGCCCCCCGCCGCCTGGCAGGCTCTCGCGGAGTGGCAGTCGGTCACCGTCGTCGGGAGCAGCCTCCTCGGCAATGCCCCGATCGAGCTCCTACCCGGGAAGGATGGACGTCCCCTGGGCCTCGCCCTGCCGGTCACCCATCTGCCCTCCATCCCCATCGGGCGCTACCTGAAGAGACGCAGCGAGATCGAGGCGCGCCGCTTTGGAGAGGATCGCTACACCGCCCCCGGGCTGGCGCTGCTCGCACCGACCTACTCCCAGGCGACGCGCACCGCCCTGGGTGCTCCCAGTCCCGTCCAGCTACCCGAAGGGAGCCGTGCCGGCGCCCTCTTCGACTCCCTCTGGGGTCCAGAGCGGGTTTTTCGAGGGGGCGCCGCCACCCTCGATTGCCTCCGGCACGAGCTCCGCCCGCGCGCGCTGCACATCTTGACCCATGGGGTCAGCCTGCCGGCCGCCCTGCGTCCAGCGGCGGCACTCCTGGGAGACACTCCCGGAGACCGGCACCCCGGAATCCTCGACTGCGACCAGGCCGAAACCCTTTGGAGCGGGGCGGAGCGCAGCGCTCCCGACCTGGTCACCCTGGGAGTCTGCCGCACGGCGCGCGGTCCCTCGCGCTTTGGAGAGGATGGGGTTCAGCACCTGGGCGGTGCCTTCCTGGCCGCCGGAGCGGAGGTGGTCCTGCTCGCCTCGGGCGACCTGGATCGTGACGCAACCGAGGAGCTCCTGGAGAGCTTCTATCGCCACGAAGCCGAGGGCCTCACACCGGCCCAAGCCCTGACCCGAGCGCGCCGAGAACTCGCCTCGGTGAAACGCTTCTCTCACCCCTACTACTGGGGCCAGATCGAGGTCTTGGGCCTGGGACACCAGCCGCTCCACCGACCCTGAGGGATCGGCGACCGCGGGGTGCCGGCCCTGTCGAGGTAACCGCCTGGCTTAGTTGAAAGGCGTTCCCGGGGGAGCCGGGGGGACCCGGCCGATCTGCGGCCCGCCGGGATTGTAGGGGGTGGGTGTCGTGCCCACCGGATCCCCGTCCGGAACGGCGTCGACCCACTCGTCGGGAGGCGTGTCCCCAAACCAGATCCCATGCACGGCGTCGGGACCTGCCGCGAGGGTGCGACCGCTCTTGGAATCGCGCTGAACACAGCGCATCACGATCCACAGGGGTGCGTCCTGGGGCGAGTTCGACTTGAGGGAGAGATGGACCGGCCCATCGGAGGCGAGGGGAATATCGCTCGCATCGACCTGTTCCACCTCGGTTCCGAGGAGGGAATAGAGCTCGACCTCGAGAGCGGAGGGATGCCCCGGGAAGGGGAACACCTGGGGCAGGATGGCATCGAACTCGACCGTCCCGTGTGTTCCGTCGAGGCTGGGAGTGATGACCAGCCCCTCGTAGGCAACCTTCATCGCCGCTTCCGACACTAGCGGGCTGTGCTTGATCATGCCGTCGCCCCGGCTACCGAGCCCCATGAAGACATCCAGATCGCCGTCGTTGTCGACATCCACGATCACGGGCTGGGATCTCATCCCAGGCAGAGGCCCCCAGGGCAAAGGATCGATGATGGTGATGAGCCCATCCCCTGGAAGGGTGACGCCATAGCTCGCAGAACCCTCGAAGCGGTGCCAGAGACCGATCACGACGTTGGCGAAGACCGAGTTGAAGATGAGGTCGCCTTGACCGTCGGGGATGAGGTCCCCGCAAGCTGCCGCGGTAGGTGCATTCAAACCGAGGGGTAGAGCGGACTCGAAAACCCCCGCCGGTCGTGCAACCGTCATCCAGCTGGCCTCTCCATCCCCGTGGAATACGGCCAGCGCCTGGCGCTGTCCCCACTCTTCGATGGCGGTCACCGTCCGAATGGCGGAAGGTAGGGCGATACTCTCCACCAACACTCCCTGCAGGTCGCGGATCTCGATCCAATCCCCAAAGACGCCGGCCAAACGACCACCACCCGGCCACTCGACGGCCACCACGTCCGAGGGATGAACACTGAAGGCGTGTCCCTGCGTGGAGAGGTACCAGTCTCCCTGGATGGGATCGTAGCGTGCGGTACGCAAGTCACCCGAGGCTGTCACGCCCTCGAGAAGCGGTGCACCGGCACTGCCTACGTCGACAAGGTAGAGAACATCATTCCAAGAAGAGTCGATCGTCTGGTGCAGGAAGCCGGCCCCATCGGAAAGAGCGTCCGGTCGCCACTCGTTCAAGACCAGACCCCGACTCCCCACCGTGGCGACCATATCCAGGCCCAAGTCCGAGAAGCCTGGCAGTGGAACCGCATCCACCTGGTTCTGGGAAGCTTCTTCGTCCAGCCACTGGAAGATCTGGTAGGTGCCCACGCCATAGGCCATCAGGTAGCGCGAGCCCTGGGAGGGTGAGACTACCTTCTGGATCAGGTCGGGACGCAGGTCTCCGCTCACCTCGACGGCGAATCCCGAGGTGCTCGTGTCGTAGGTATCCGCGAAGAAGCGGTAGTTGACCCGTCGGATGAGGCCATCGACGAAGGGAACCGAATGGAGTGGGTAGGGATCACCCGGGAAGGCCGCCCAGCCGCTGGAAGAGACGGTCAGAGCAGCGACCAAGAAAAGAGGAGCTTGAACGCGCACGAGAAGAGGGGGGAAAGAGGACACGGTGATCGGGAGGTGCCCACGGAGGTTCCTAGAGGATACCCCATGGAGCACGATCGGCCCGATTCAAGACTGCACGGAGGAAGGGGAGGGGCAGGGAGGGGAGCACCGCTGCCCTAGACGGTACTAGCGGTGCTCCCTGGAGAATCAGAACCCGAAATCCAGGATTCGGAAGTCCTGCTTGTTGGACTGCGGGGCCCGATAGCTCGGACCCCCCTCGGGCGCGGCCACGTCGTGCACCGCCACGGCGATGCGCGGCTGCGCGACCGAATCCAAGAGGGCCTTGGGAAGCGCGACGCGCACCTCGATAGGAGCCTCGGTCTTACCCGAGGTGCCTAGGGCCGGAGCCAGCTCCGTCGCCAGGCTGGTGATTGGCTTGAATTCACCATTCAAGTCCTGGCCGAACGTGACGATGCACTGCACCTGATAGCCTGCCAGTCCCAAGGGCCGGGGTGCGGCCGGTTGGGTGCCGCGCTTCAAGGAGACGAAGAACGTCGCTTCTTCCATGGCGGAGTCATAGGTGGCGCCCGTGATCTCTTGCACCTTGACCACGTCCGAGCGTACCCCAGTCGACACGTTGACCGTCACCTGCGAGGTGTTGCCGGCCCGATCGGTCACCTCCAGGGTGACCGGCAACGGGAAGAGGCCGAAGAAAACCAACTCGAATTGGAAGGGTAGCTGCTGCAAGACCACCTGATGGGTCGTGTGCCACTGCTGCGGGCCGAGGGTGGTGGTTGCGAAGGGGATCGCGAAGGGACCCACCGTGGCTCCCGTCACCCGAGCAGGTTCATCGGTATGCAACTCGACCTTGGCCGTGTTGGTCGTCGTATAGAGCACCACCGCGTCCAAAACGGTCGCCGGCGAAGTGTCGGCAGGGGCATCAGCGGTGGTCGGATCGGTGCCGTGACGGACCTCTTGGCCGTCCACGCGACCATCGCCGTCCGTGTCAGCGATCAGACTCGACGTCCCCAGGCCGTACTCATCGTAATCCAGAAGGCCGTCTCCATCGGTATCGATGGCGTAGTAGGTCCCACTCCCCGGAGCCAGCCCCAGGATCGTGACCGGGATCCCCGACTCGATGGCCTCCAGGACCTCACTCTCGCCGTAGAGCTGTTGGTGCACGAAGCCCGCGCGCCAGGATGCCTCGAGAGTATCCCAGACCAACGTAACAGGGCTCCAGACACCATCCGAGGTCTCGATACTGGTGAGGAGCGCGAAGTCCGCGTTGCCGGCGAAGGATTGGGAGCGCACAAAGGCCATGGCCTCACTCCAAGCTCCCCCGAGGTTGGGCGTCGCGTCGGTGAAGGTCGCCATGTACGCCGTTGCCGGAGCCAGCCCGGTGTCGAAGGCCTCAAGGAAAGCGACCAGGTTGCTCACATCATCGTCCGATAGATTCGGAAAGGCTTGCACGAACTTCAGCAAGCTGGGTTCGCCGGCGGCATGGGTCAGGCCATTGCCGATCTCCGTCCGCAGCCCGAGGTTCCCGGAGGCCAATCCGGTATCGAACTCGGGAGCCAGCTTGTCCGCCACTCCACGCAGGTGGGCTACCTGAGTGGTGAATGAGGGCGGGCCCAGGATCTCCAGGCGCTGAATCTCGTTGTTGGTCCCGGTGGGTAGGTTGTGGCAGTTAGCGCAGATCAGAGTCCCTGCGGTCTTGAAGGCCGTAAGACCCTGCCCGGCATCTCCCTTGCCGTTACGCGCGGGCGTTCCGGCGTAACTGCGATCCAGGTTTTGGCGCGGGTTGGGTGGGAAGCGCAGGGAGCTCAGGTAGGCCACGAGATCAGGGAGCTCACTGTCCACGTCGAGCGGCGGGCCTTCGAGCAGGTCGGGGAAGGTTCCGTTGAACTGCCCCAGCTCGTGCTGTTCGCCGCGCCAGTGATAGGGACCGACTTCGGGCAAGCCGCGCAGAGTCTGGGTAAGCATGGGCCCCTTGAAATCCTGCTCAAACTGCAGCGCATCGGCGGGAGTGCCCTCCGGATCGAGCCACTTGGAGAGATCCCAAGCCAACATGTCCTGGTGACCGTCGACGTGGCATGAAGTGCAGGAGCTGGTCTCCGAAGCCGAACGGCCGACATCCGAAGCGAAGGCGTTGCCCCGGCGAACGTTGCTCGGAATGGGGTTGTACGAGAGCGGAGTAGTGGGCACCAGGCGTCCTCCCCCGACTTGCGCCAAGTCGATCGAAGCAAAGCCCAGCTCGACCTCGCAGTAGACCGACAGCCAGCGGGCGTCGTTGCTGACCGCTGCCGTACGGGCCCCGACCAGGTGATCGACCGAAGGATCACTGGAACCGATCGTCCACCAGTCCCCGAGAGCCATCACCCCCGAGTTGATCCGTACCTCGACCACCTTGTCCGATCCTCGGCACACCACGTAGCAGTGGCTTGGGTCGTGTGGCGGAAAGACCACATCGGTAGGGGTGCCGAGCCCCCCTCTGACTGGATCCCCATCGAGGACCAGATGCTGCACTCGACTGCCGGGGGGTTGATCCAGGTCGACCAGGGTCAGACGGTTCTCGACGACCTGACCCGCGATGAAGTTGCGTTCACCCCGGAAATCGGCGTTGAGGGCTTCGGTGTTGGGTACCAGGAGCTGGCGCGTTCCGGGGCGTACCGCAAGGTTGTAGAGCACCGTGCCCACACCTCGCACGACGTCGGTGACCTTCACCTTCTTGGTGCCATTGGGGTCAAAAGAGATCACGACCAGATCGCGATCCGGGAGGGCATTGCCCCCCTCGGCAGTGACATTGACCACCCGCTGTGGGTTGAGGGCTGCCGATTGGGGATACTCGGCGGTCGTGGTGTTGTTGCCGGAGAGCAAGGAGGCCACCACGATCTCACTCGACTGGGGCAGGAAGACCAGCGCGTGGGGCGTGAATTGGCCGGTCGAGACCTCGTCCACCACCTGACGCTGGTCGCAGTCGATCACGAAGACGCTGCGCGACCCTGAAGCCGCGCCGAAGGCGTACCTTCCGTCCGGTGTAAAGGCCAAACTGGTCGGCTCATCGGGAACGCGAATGCTGGCGACGTAGGTCTCTCGGATACCGTCGAAGACCCCGATCACACCTCCCGACCCGGAGGCGTGGCGGGTATAGGGATCGGCCAGCCAGACCTCATCCGTTCCGGGCCGGACCACCATGGAAGTGACCGTCCGAGATGTGGGCGCGTCGGCCACGCGGGCCGGGTGTCCCAGGTCATCTGGGTGGCCGTAGTAGAGTTCCAGCCGGCCCCGAGGCCCGTTCTGAACCAGGGTGTACTCGGAGAGGGTGGGGTGGCTGGAGATCATCTCCAGGGGACTGGTCTGCAGGTAGACGAAGCCACCGACGACGTTGTCCTGGGCCGTGACACTGGGATCGGGAGACTTGACGGGGGGCGGGTCGTAGTCCTGAACCGCCAGGGTAGCCAGGGCGAGGAGGGGGGGCGTAAGGATCATGGGAGTAGGGATTCGGGGAATGCGAAGGTCTCGGAGGAAGGGACTCCTTGGTGGACCGGGATCGGGAAGGGTTTTCGATCCCGCCGGAAAACCGCCCGCTCTCGCGCTCCACCCATGCTCCCGAGAGGAGCGCCACTGCGTCGTGGCGCAAGTCTCACGGAGGAAGCCCTCCCCCTCGGGAGGGCGGCCGGGGTCCTGCGTGACTCCGGCCACTGCCTCCCCCAC
>JALWOP010000253.1 GCA_027083445.1 Planctomycetota bacterium
CTTCGAGTTGGCTGCGCGACAGCCTGCACGAAGACCCGATTCGGCTCCTCTTCGCCAGCCACCCCGGCTCCGGCAAATCCACCGAGTTGAACCGCCTGATGCGGGAGGCCAAAGACGATTTTTGGTTTCTCAAACTCTCCGTCCAGCAGGAACTCGACATCGCCGCCGAAACCCTCTCCCCCATTGACCTGATTATGGCTCTGATGGAGAAACTCTACCAGGCGGGACGCGATGAGCACCTGGTAAAGGACAAGCGGGTCATCGAGCCGGTGCGCAAGTGGTTGGACGAGATCGTGCGCGAGACCAAAGTGATGCGCGAGGAATCGCTGCGGGTCGAGGCCGGCGGCGGCATTGATGGCCTGCTGGCCCAGGCGGTCGGCTTACTCGCCCGCCTGCGCAGTGCCTTCGCGCTCTCCTCCGAGACCGCCGAGACCGTCCGTCGAGTCGTCCGGCATCGCATCCCGGAGTTGCGCAACTACTGCAACATAGTGTTGGCGGAGGTGTCGTCGAACCTGAAGCGACGCTCCCCCTCCGCCCGTATGCTCGTCATCGTCGAGGACACGGACAAACTGGACGTCGCGGCGGCCCGTGCCCTGTTCGTCGAACATACCGGCCTGCTGGCCGACCTGCAAACTTCCATCATCTACACCGTCCCCCTGTTCCTGATTCACTCGCCGGACCGCAAACGGCTGGAGGCCCGTTTCGAGACCCTGACGCTCCCGATGATCAAGACCCACACTCCAAAGGGCGAGAAATTCGCGGAGGGTTGGGATGTGTTGCATGAGATCGTCAACCGACGCATAGACACCGCGAGGCTGATTGAGCCGGAGGCGTTGGAACGCGCCATCGCCAAGACCGGCGGGGTGCTCCGCGACCTGTTGTGGGTAATACACGCCGCCTCCCGCGCGGCCCGACTCGGAGGAGCCGAGCGCATTTCAGTTGAGGTGATGGAACACGGTCTGGAGCAACTCAAAAACCGCTACGTCCAGAGCATTTACGGGGGCGGCGTGGTGGAAACAGAGCAACTGTACGAGAAGATGGTCGAAATCGCCCGGAGGCCGGGCAAAGTACCGGTGGATGACGCGCTCCAGATTTTGCTCTATACCCAGGCGGTGATCGAATACAACGGCAGCGGGTGGTACGACGTTCACCCTCTGATGCGTGAGGCGTTGTACGAGATGGGGTGGATGGATGGGCGGCTGGCCTGACGAACTGGAAAAAGAGTGGAGACTGCTGTTGAGCGAGTTGGAGGAGGCCGACAACGGCTTCCTGGTGGTCGAATATGACCGCCCCTTCACCCGCGACGCGCTCAGACGCCGCCTGCGGGCCGAGTGTCGGCGGCGGGGGTGGTCGCTCCTCGAACACGCGCTGAAAGACGGGCGGTCGCTGGCGCAGTTGGAGCAGGGAATCCGCTCGTCGCCGGTCCGGGTCGCCCTGCTCGCACTGCACGAGGCCGCGCCGGAAATGTTCCGCGCCCTCAACCTGGCCCGCGAGCGGCTCTACGAGCAGGACACGGTCTTCATCTTCCTGGTCTCCGCAGAGGAGCACGGGGAACTGCTGCGCCGGGCCCACGACCTGATGACCTGGACTGCGCCCCCCTTCACCTTCGCTCTGCCGGAGGTGGACATCCCCGCCCTGCCGCCGCCGACCGCGGGCGCGGAGGCGGAGCAGATCGAGTACTACCGCGAGCGCGTCCACCAGGCCCTGGATGAGAACGCCTGGCAGACGGCCTACGACCTCCTGCCGCCGCTGGCCGACCTGTATCTCGCGGCCGGGATGTACGAGCCGGCCCAGGAACTCTACCACACCCTGGTCCGCTACCACGAGAACCGCGGGGATGAAAACCAGGCCGTCGCCTTTACCCGCCGCGCCGACATCGCGCGGGGCTGGCAGATCCTGCGCGGCCTGGAGGCCGGGCGGCTCTCTCCCGACGAACGGCTGTTTCTACGCCGCCTGTTCGACGACGGGTACCTGCGGGTGCAGTTCACCGAAGAGGGCGAGCCGCAGGTCGTGGATGAGATGGGAAGCGAGGCCAGCGTGCCGCGGGCTCTCTACCTGACCATCAAAGCACTTTCCGAGGAGGCAGCCATGACCGACAGCAAGTACGACATCCACATTGACCACGTCGAGGGACTCGCCATCGGCGACGGGGCGCAGGTCATCGTGGGGCCGCCGCCCACCCTCGACGACACGCTGACCCGCGCCCTGGCCCGCGCCCGCCGCACCCTGACGATCCTGGAGGAGCAGGCCGCCGGATACACCAGTTTGACCATCCCCGCGCACCTCGTACTGGAACTGGAGGACAAGCGGCGCGAGGTGCAGGAGTTGGAGCGCCGCCTGAAGGAGGTGATGTGACCGATGCCCCAGGCCGATTATTCCGCCGCCCTGGCCCGCGCCCGTCAAACCCTGGCGACCCTCGAAGAGCAAGCCGCCGGATACACCGTTCTCACCATCCCGGCCTCGTTGGTGAATGAACTCGCCGAGAAGCGCAAAGAGGTCGCCCGCCTGGAAGCCCTCGCCGCCGGCAAGTCGAGCGACCTCCCCAACACCCTCCCCCGCCGCCAGCCCTTCTTTGGCCGCGAGAAGGAGATCGCCCGCGCCCTCAGTTACCTCGCCCCCGATGACCGGGGCTGGGGGGTGCTGATTGACGGCATCGGCGGCATCGGCAAGACCGCCCTGGCGGTCGAGGTCGCCTACCTCTGCCTGGAACAGGCCCGCTTCGACGCCTTCCTCTTCGTCACCGCCAAGCGGGACCGCCTCACCGCCGCCGAGGAGCAGCCGGTGCCGGTGGAGGGGAGCGCGTCCTCCCTGGACGCCATGCTGGACGAGATCGCCCGGCAACTGGGCGACCAGGCCGTCACCCGCAGCAGCGGGGCGGAGAAACGCACCGCCTTCCTCGACCTCATGCGGAACTACAGCGGCCCCGAAAGGCGCGTCCTGCTCATCTTCGACAACCTGGAGACCCTCCCCCCCGACGAGCAGACCCCGCTCTTCGAGTTGCTACGCCGCCTGCCCCAGCATTGCAAGGCCATCCTCACCAGCCGCCGCCGGGCCGGAGAGGGGGGCGGCTGGCTGCGCCTGGAACGGCTGGACTGGGACACCGCCCGCCAGATCATCGCCGAGCGGATGGGACGCTCCCCCCGCCTGGAAGGGGAACTGACCCGCGTCGGGGAGCACCGCTGGCAGGAACTGTACGACCTCACCGGCGGCTCCCCCCTGGCTCTGACCTGGGCGCTGGGGCTGATGGACCGGCGCATGCTCTCCTTCGACCGGCTGCTCGACCTGCTGCGCGGCGCGGACCCGGACTCGCCGCTCTTGCGGTTCATCTACCAGGAGGCGCGGCGGGAGATGGGGGCCGACGATTGGCGCGTCCTGGGCACACTGGCCCTCTTCGCGGCCCCGGCTTCTTTCGAATCGCTGGCCGCCGTCACCGACCTGACCCGACAGGCGTTGGAGTCCGCTTTGGAGCGGCTGAGCGGTTACGCGCTGGTGGACGCCGAGACCAACGACGGGCCCTACACCCTCCACCCCCTGACCCGCCAACTCGCGCTGGGGGAACTGGAGAAGCGGCCGGAGGAGGCATCTACGCTCCGGCAGCGGTTCGCCCGCCACTGGCTCGACTACGCCCGACGGTACGGCGGCGAAAGCACAGAGGCCTATAAGACCTACGATAAACTGGAGGCGGCCTGGCCTAACCTGGAGGCCGCCGCCGCCCAACTGTGGCGGGCAACCGGCCTCCCCGCCGGCCCGTTACGGGACAAAGAGGCCGCCCAGATGCTCGACGACCTGGCCGATGCCCTGTATAATTTCCTGTTCTTCCGCGGCTACTGGGACGAGGCATTTCGCCTGGCGGCCTGTGGGTACGAAGCCGCCCGCGCCGCGGGGGACTTGCAGGCGGCCGGATGGCGTGCCTGCGACGCAGCCTGGATTCACTACTCCCGCAGGGAGACCGACCGGGCGGCCGTTTGGGCCGACAAGATGGCAACGGCGATGGAGCAGGCCGGCCGCCGTCGGGACCAGGCAGCGGCCACCCAGATGCGGGGCCTGGTGGCCTGGCAGCGCGGCGACCCGGACGAGGCGGAGCGCTGTTACCGGGAGGCTCTGGCCGCCTACCGCGAACTGGGGGATCGGGAAGGAGAGGCCATCGTCCTCAACAGCCTGGCGGGGTTGATGCACGAGGAGCGAAAGGAGTACGACCAGGCGGAGTCGCTCTACCGCGTGGCCCTGGAGATCGCCAAAGAGTTGGACTTGACAGAACCCCAAGCGTACATAACCGGCAACCTGGGCCAGTTGGCGCTCGACCGGCAACGCTGGGACGAGGCCCGTGCCTACTTCGAGCAGGCCCTGCCGCTGGTGCGGGAGGTGGGACGCCTGGACCTAGTCGCCGACGATCTGTTGGGGCTGGCCCGCGTCCTGGAGGAAGAAGGCCGTTATGATGAGGCCCTGCCTCTGGCGGAGGAGTCCCTCGCCATCTTGGAGAAACTGCGCGACAAGGATGTGGACGAATCCCGCGACCTCGTCGCCCGCCTGCGGGACAAGTTAGGGGGGCGAAGTAGGGGCGAATAGGGCGAATAGTTATTCGCCCATACACCCCGCCGTATGCCCACCGTAGGGCGCAGGGCGAATAGTTATTCGCCCCTACATTCCCCCGCACGCCCACCGTAGGGGCGAATAACCATTCGCCCAAAATGACCATCCGCCCAACGAATAACCATCCGCCCAACACGGGGGCGCAGGGGGCGAACGGTGGGGGGCGAATAGTTATTCGCCCATACACCCCGCCGCATGCCCACCGTTGGGGCGCAAGGCGACAGGGCGAATAGTTATTCGCCCCTACATTCATTCCATCGCACGCCCACCGTAGGGGCGAATAACCATTCGCCCAAAATGACCATCCGCCCAACGAATAACCATCCGCCCAACACGGGGGCGCAGGGGGCGAACGGTGGGGGGCGAATAGTTGTTCGCCCATACACCCCGCCGCATGCCCACCGTTGGGGCGCAAGGCGAATAGTTATTCGCCCCTACATTCATTCCATCGCACGCCCACCGTAGGGGCGAATAACCATTCGCCCAACGAATGACCA
>JALWOP010000254.1 GCA_027083445.1 Planctomycetota bacterium
GTCTTGAGGCAGGCCTCGCCGCCCACCGCCTTGCACACGGCCTGACCCACCGGCGCCTGACGGGGCAGGCCCCGATCCAGCCATCCCCCCCTCCTGTCCGTGCCACCGTTAGCCGATAATCCCTGCGTGCCCCGACCCCTCACCGTCCTCTCCCGGTTCTGTGCCGGCTCGCTCCTCTTCCTCGCCCCGATCTGCGCTTCGTCCGCGGCCTGGGGGCAGGAGGGGGGTGCGGCCTCACCCTCCCCGGAGCTTCCTCCCGAGCTCTCCGCGCACTCCTGGCGCGAGGTGCTCGCCCGCGATGGGCGCCTGAGTTTTCCCGCCGTGAATCCCGCCGCTCTCGAGGCCCTGGAGGCTCCGGCCGAGGGGCCGCGTCCCCAGTTGGGTGCCGCCCTCATGGCCTTGGGTTCCAGCCACGAGAAGGAGGCGGCCCGCATCCTGGCCGGTTGGGTCAGCGAGGGCCGAGGCGAGACACGCTTGGCCGCCATCCTGGCCCTGGGCGAGCTGGGGGAAGGGCTGGGCGAGGCGGACCTCACCCTCGTGGATCTATTGACCAACGAGGAGCCCGAGGTGGCGGAGTGCGCCCTCTTGGCGCTCCTGCGCAGCGGCGCCGGAGGTTGGCGGGAGCTGGCTCAGGGGATCGCGGAGGATGCCTCCCATCCCCTTCAGGCTGCCGCGGGGCAGCTCCTGGCTTTCAGCGAGGATCCCGCCTCCCAGCTACCCCCACCCCCGGCCGCGGCGCGCCTCCTCGGTCTGCGTTGGCAGGCGGCGCGGCACTTTGGATTCATCGACGGGCGGCCCTGGGCGGCTACGCTGCTCGAGCGGCTGGCGCGTAGCGACCGCTTTCTCGACCAGGTCATCCTCGAGGCGAGTGGGGAGCTCCACCACCTGGGTGTCGCCGACCAGGTCCTGAGCCTGCTCCTGGAGCCCGGGGATCCCCTGCGCGTGCGCGTCGCCGTGCGGGTCATGCCGCGTGAGGTCGAGAAGCTGGTTTCGGCGGGCCTCTGGCAGCCCGCCTCGGCGGCGGAGTGGCGGGCGCTCATCGACGAGGCCTATCACCAGGGGGTGGTACCCCTGCTCCCCGATACTTTCGAGAAGGCCGGCAGGCGACGGGCGGTGGCTCCCCTGGCGGCTGCGACCCTGATGCGGCGGCAGGAAGGCTACGCAGAGATCATCTCCGCCACCCTCGATGGCGAGGATGCCCAGCGCTGTGCGGAGACCTGCCGTGCCCTGGGGCACGCCGGAGCTCAGACCTTCTTGAACCGCCTGGCGCGCCTGGGTCGGGCGCAGGACCCGAGGGTTCGGGCCGCGGCTCTCGTCGCCCGCCTCGAGCTGGGGGACTCCGATGCCTATGACGCCACGCGAGCTCTGTTGCTCACGACCGAGGAGGCGCAGGCGGAGGATCGCCGTGCACTACTCGATGCCCTGGAACTCGCCGGGCGATCAGGGGACCTGACTGCCTTCCTGGCCGACCTCACCGAGGAACTCGAGGGGCTTTCCCGTGCGGATTTGACGGCGATCTGCGCCCTGCGTGGACGGGGGATCGACGGGGAGCTTCTGCGGGAGGAGTTCTCGCTCTGCGACCCGGGCAGCTCGACCGCCCGCCGCCTGGTTCGCGCTCTGGGGGCCCTACCGAGCGAAGGGGACCTCGATTTCCTGGCCGACATCTTTCCCGTCGACGGTCAGTTCGAGCTCAATGTGGCCCTGGCCCGGGCCCTGGTCCGGGGTGGGCACAAGAAGATCGAGCCGATCCTGCGGGCGGCGGTCTGGCGCGGACCCTTCGCGCGCAGCATGCTCGCCGCCGGGGTCGTGCGCGAGGCCTTCGGCCTCCAGACCCTACTGCACTGGGTGCTCAGCCCACCGGCGCAGGCCAGTCGCGCCGACGTGCGTCGGCTGGGCTACGCCATCGGAACCTGGGGCGGCGTGGAAGCCATCCAGGATCTCCAGGGGCAGCTCGGGGGGGTCTCCGGTGTCGACCGACCGGCTCTGCAGGGTGCCTTCCTCGGGGCGCTCGCGGCCCGGACACACTGATCGGAGGGACGGCTCTGGTAGAGTCCCCCGAGCACAAGCAGCGGAGAATGGATGTGAGTGAACGAACAGTGGCTCTTCTCGGCGTCCCGATGGACCTCGGGGGAGGCAGGCGCGGGGTCGATATGGGACCCAGTGCCATGCGGATCGCCGACCTCGGACCGGCGATACGGAGCCTCGGATTGGGCTTCGAGGACCATGGCAACGTTGAGGTCCCCGCCCCCGAATCGAAGCAACCCCTCGACGATCACGCGCGCTTTTTGCCCGAGATCGCCGAGAGCTGCGCCAGGCTGCGTGCGCGCGTCGAAGAGCTGCTGCTGCGTGAGCGTTTTCCCCTGGTCGTCGGCGGGGATCACTCGATCGCCTGCGGGACGATTGCCGGCATCTCCTCCCACTACCACCGCCGGGGCGAGCGCATCGGACTGATCTGGTTCGATGCCCACGGGGACATGAACACCCCCGAGACGACCGAGTCGGGCAACATCCATGGCATGCCCCTGGCCTCGTGCCTGGGCATGGGGCCGCCGGAATTGACCGATCTCGGTGAACGGCGACCCATGGTGGATGTAGAGAACGTGACCCTGGTCGGGGTACGTAGCCTCGACCGGCGCGAACGGGAGATCGTGCGAGAGAGCGGCGTGCGCTGCATCACCATGAAGGAGATCGACAGCTTCGGCATCCATGCGATCATGGAAGAGGCCATTGAGCGCGCGACCCGCGGGACCGCCGGCTTCCACCTCTCCTTCGATCTGGACGGGACGGACCCGGCGGTAGCCCCCGGAGTGGGGACTCCGGTCCCTGGCGGGGTCAACTATCGGGAGGCGCACACGATCCTCGAACTCGTCGCGGAGACGGGCGCTTTGCTGGGCCTGGAAATGGCCGAAATCAACCCGATTCTGGACAACAAGAACCAGACCGCTCGTGCGGCGGTCGAGTTCGTCCTCTCGGCCCTCGGCAAGCGGGTACTGTAGGTGCTGGCGATCCTGAGCTCGCTCCTGCGGCACCGCCGCCTGCTGAAGGACTTCGTCGTGCGCGACCTGAAGGCGCGCTACGTCGGTTCCTCCATGGGATTCTTTTGGTCGGTGATCTTCCCGATCATCAACCTCTTCGTCTACATGTTCGTCTTCCGGCTCGTGCTGAACGCCCGCTGGGGAGACAAGCAAAGCGCGATCGAGGTGGCGATCGTGATGCTGGCCGGGATCGTCATCTGGACGGCCTTCGCCGAGACGATCTCTCGCGCCACCAACTGCCTGGTCGACAACGCCAACCTGATCCAGAAGGTCGTCTTTCCCTCCGAGATCCTGCCTTCCTACCTCGTGCTTTCCAGCCTGGTGAACATGTGCATCGGGCTGCCGGTGGTGCTCCTGGCGGTGCTCTGGATGGGGCATTTCGCCGAGCCCCAGGTCTCGATCTACGTCCACCACGAGCTGCTCGACCATGATCTGTCGGGCAAGCCGTTCGTGGACGACCAGGGCCAGGTCTACAAGAAACCCGTGGCCATTCCCAAGGTCCTGCACGAACGTGAAGGACACTACGGGATTCTGGTCAACTTGACTCGTGGGTGGTGTCGTCCCATCACGGTTCCCTTCCGGGTTTCGGGTACGGCCGTGGAGGGTGAGGATTACATGGCCCTGGGCACCCGCGAGCTGACCTTTCCTCCCGGAACGATCAAGGGGTTCATCAATATCTACCCCCTCGAGGACCATGTCGCCGAGGAGCCCGAGACGGTGACGATCGAACTCGGTGAGCCCCAGGGGGCGGGCCTGCGTCCCGAAGGGGCGGCCTTGGACTGTAGCCGCACCTACACCCTCAGCATCCGGGACTGGAAGGCGGAGGACGGGATGGCCGCCCACGAACCACCACCGCCGATCTGGTTTCCACCGAGCGACGAGACCTATCACCCCCTCCAGCTCGGAGGGGCCCTGGCCGTTCTGCCGCTGCTGCTCGTTCTGCAGGCGCTCTTCACCGTCGGGCTGGGGTACTTTCTGTGCACCTTCAACCTCTTCCTGCGGGACACCTTCCACCTGGTCGGAGTGGGCATCACCGTCTGGATGTTCGCGACGCCGATCTTCTATCCGGGCTGGATGGTGGCTGAGAAGGGGTTTGGGTGGATGCTCCTGATCAATCCCATGCACTGGTTGATCGACTCCTACCGGGATGTCCTGCTCTACGATGTCGTGCCACCCCTGCCGCGTCTCTTGGCCCTGGCGGGGGCAGCCTTCGTGACGCTCTTTGTCGGCGCGCGTTTCTTCCGGGCCAACAGCGCCAAGATTCCCGACCTGCTCTGATGACCACGTCAAGCCAAGACAGCCCCGACGTCTCGAGGGCGATCTATGCGCAGCAGCTCGGCAAGTGCTACCAGCTCTACGACAAGCCCAGCCATCGTTTCATGGACATGCTCTTTCCGGGCAAGCCGCGCTACAAGGAGTTTTGGGCCCTCCGAAACGTCTACCTCGACATTGCTCACGGATCGACCGTCGGCATCATCGGCGAGAACGGGGCCGGCAAGAGTACGCTGCTCAAGCTTCTGACCGGGATCAGTTCCCCGACTACGGGCGAGGTGCAGGTCAGCGGGCGAGTCGCCTCCCTACTCGAACTCGGGGCCGGCTTTCACCCCGAGTTCAGTGGACGCGAGAACATCTTCCTCAACTGTTCGATCCTGGGCATGTCGGAGGAAGAGATCGAGGAGCGCTATCCGGCGATCGTCGAGTTCAGTGAGCTGGGGGACTTCATCGAGCGCCCGGTCAAGACCTACAGCTCGGGGATGTACGTGCGCCTGGGCTTTTCGGTCGCCTCGAGCGTCGACCCCGATATCCTGATCATCGACGAGGCCCTCTCCGTGGGGGACGAGCACTTCAAGGGCAAGTGCCTCAACCGGCTCAACGAGTTCCGCGAGCAGGGCAAGACCACGGTCTTCGTTTCGCACGACATGGGGGCCGTCAAGTCGATGTGCCAGTGGGTCGTGTTGCTCGATCGTGGTGAGATCGCCGAGCAGGGCAGTGCGGAGACCGTGGCCGACGAGTACCTCAAGCGGGCACACGAGCGGGGTAACGAGCGGCTATCGGCCTACAACCGGGGCCGCAGTGAGTATCCCCGTTGGGGCACGGGAGAGATCGAGACCACCGACGTGGAACTCTTCGGGTCCGGCGCGGAAGCGACGCACGTTTTCCGGCCTGGGGAGCCCTTCCGTGTACGCATCCGCTGGAAGGCCCACGAAGCGGTCTCGGATCCGGTCTTCGGACTCGGTCTGTACCGCAGCGACGGGACCTACGTCAACGGCTCGAACCATCACTGGCGTCGCCAGCCGATCGACCTGGGCCGCGTCGAGGCCGGGGAAGAGGGCGAGGTGGAGATGGCCTTTGAAGAGCTGCCTCTGCTGCAAGGGCAGTACTACCTGACCTGCTTCCTCTACGACCATTCCAAGGCCTCGCCCACCGCCATCGACCACCGCGAGCACGCGGTCACCTTCGAAGTCATCGACGCCGACCATATGCAGCACGGCATGCTGCTCCTCCCCACGCGCTGGAGCGTCCTGCGCAGGAACGCGAGCGGCGAACACCTGGAGGTCTCCGAGGAATGAGTACCCTGGAGGGGACTTGCCTGGAACTCGAGGCTCTGCCCTTCGACCAATACCAGCGCTATCGACTGGTCGCGGACCTCCTCGACCAGGTCGCGCCCACCGAGTCCCTGCGTCTTCTCGATGTCGGGGGTCGGACGGCACTCCTGCGAGCCTTTCGGCCCGGCGACCGCGTCGAGCTGGTCGACGTGGAAGCCTCGCAGGTTCCCGGGCTCGTGCTGGGCGATGGTGCGGCGCTGCCGTTCCGCGAGGGTGTTTTCGACGCGGTTTGCGCCTTCGACACCCTCGAGCACGTACCCCCGGCCGGCCGGGACGCCTTCGTGCGCGAGTGTCACCGTGTCGCTTCCCGCTGGGTGATTCTGGCCGGGCCCTACGCGGCTCCCCGGGTCGATGAGGCCGAGGAACGACTGATGGACTTCCTCGAGCACAAGCTGCGCCTACGCCATCGCTACCTGGCGGAGCATCGGGACAACGGCCTGCCCGATCGGCAGCGAACCGAGGCGCTGCTCAGGGAGCTGGGCGGGCGCGTGGCCTCCTTCGGGCATGGCGAGCTGGGGCGCTGGCTGGCACTGATGTGTGTCGAGCTCTACCTCGACCACGATCCGATGCTGCGGCCGATCGCCCCGCGCTTTTACCGTTTCTACAACCGCGTGCTCTTCGAGAGCGACACGGGCCCCGAGGTCTACCGCCACGCGATCGTAGCGGCCAAGGGGGAGGCTCCCCTGCCCAAGGGATTCGGAGATGACCTCTTGGGGGGGGGCTCCCCGCGGCTGCCCGCCGAGGGGCAGGAGGTGCTCACGAGGCTGGCGGCCGAGCTCTTGGCTTTCGACCGGGACCGGGATGCCCTCACTCCCGAACTGGAGCGTCTGCGCGAGATCATCGCTTCCCTGGAGAGCGATCTGGCGGGCCACAAGGCTCGACTGGCGGACCGCTCATCGGACCTCGAGGCCCATGGGGCGGCCCTCAGGGAACTCCGCGCCACCTATGAAGAGGCCCGCGAAGAGCATGCGCGGGAGCGAGCCGCCCTCCAGGCCGATCTGGACGAGCACGCACGCGCTCTCGCGGAGGCCCGGCGTCTGCACGAGAGCACCCTGGCGGAGGCGGCCGACCAGGAAGCGCGCTTCGAGCAGCGACTCGAGGAGCACCAGGCGGTGATCGCCACCCTGGAGGAGGACCTGGCGGGGCACCGCGCCGCCCTCACCAGCCTGCGTCAGGAGTTGCAAGAAGCGCGCGCGGCCCAGGATGAGCAGATGCGTGCCCGCAGCGAGGATGCGGCCAACTTCGCCCGGGACCTGGAGGCCCTGCGGGAGCACCAGCAGAGTCTCGAAGGGGAGCTGGCCCGCACCCAAGAGGCCGCGGCGGCGATCCAGCGGGAGCTACTCGACGCGCGCCAGGACATCGCCGGGCTGCTGGCACAGCTCACCCAGCGTGGGCAGGAACTCGAGGTCCTGCGAGCGGCGCTGCGGGACCGCTGGGGCAACCTGCGGCGTGCCTTCGGTCCCAAGCGCCCGCTTTGAGGGGAGCCGCGTTCAAGCGGGAACGAAGGGCCAGAGCAGGGGAATCACTACGGCGGAGACCACGATGCAGATCAGGGTGAGCGGTGCCCCGGCCCGCAGAAAGTCGCGGTAGGAGTAGCCGCCCGGTCCCATGACCATCGCCCCGGCTTGGTGGGCGACCGGCGAGAGGAAGCAGAGGCTGGAGCCGGTCAGTACGGCCATCAGGAAGGGGCGTGGCTCGACGCTCGCCGCCCAGGCCAGCTTGACGGCCACGTCGGTCATGATCACGGCGGTGGTGACGTGGTTGAGCACTTGGGTCAAGAGCGTCGTGGCGACGAGAAGGACCAGGAGCAAGCCCGCTGGGGGCACCCCGTTGCTGCCCAGTCCGGTGATCCAGTTGGCCAGGCCCGAGGAGAGGTGCCACTTCTCGAAGGCCGCCCCCAGGGCGAGCATGCCGCCGATCATGATCAGGACCTGCCAGTTGATGACGCGGTAGACCTCTTCGGGGTTCACGAGCCGGGTGGTGACCAAGAGTAGCGCACCCCCCAGGGCGAGGATGCCGAGTCCCGCCAGGTGGAAGGCTGCGGCACCCAACACGGCGGCCAGCACGGCAACCGCTGCCCAGGGATGCGGTCCGGTGCCGTGGGTAGCCAGCTCATCCAGGATCAGGAGCTGGCGTTCTCGACGCGCCCGCTCGATGTCGCGGGCGTGGCCTTGCACGAGCAGAGTGTCACCCACTTCGAGCTCGGTCTCCTGCAGGCGCTGCAGTTGGACCTCACCGTGCTTGGCGATCGCCATCACGTTCAGTCCCGTACGCGTGCGAAACTCGCTCGTCGTCAGTGTTTGACCGATGAACTCGGAGCCGGCCGGGATGACCGCTTCGACCAGGCGTACGTCGTCCGAGTAGAGCCGAGACTCGGCCGTCTCCACCGAAGAGCGCTCGGTGAAGGGCAGGACCTTACCCAGGCGCAGGATGTCCTCGGGGGCGCCCTGCAGGATGAGGGTGTCCTCGGCGCGGACGCGGTTGTAGGGCCCGGGGGCCATGACGGCGGACTCTCCTCCGGCGCGTACGATGCCTAGCACGGTGACCTGGTGCTCTTCGAAGAGGGGCAGGTCGGAGACGTTGCGGTTGATCAGCGAGCTGGTGGGCTCGATCAAGACCTCGGTAATGAACTTGGGAACCTGGTAGCGGTCGGTCAGGCTCTGGTCGACGGGGGAGCGCGGCAGGAGTTGTCGCCCGGGCCAAAAGGCGTAGAGGGTGCCGATCCCGACGAGCAGGAAGCCGAAGTGGGTGAACTCGAAGAGGCCGAAGGGTTGCAGTCCCTGGTCGCGCAGCACCCCATTGATGACGACGTTCTTGGAGGTGCCGATCACGGTCAGCATGCCTCCGAGCATGCTGGCGAAGGCCATGGGCAGGAGCAGGCGCGAGACCGAGAGCCGGTCGCGCTTGGCCAGGCTGGCGCAGACCGGGATGAGGGTGGCGACGACCCCGGTGTTGGAGAGCACGGCCGAGGAGAGTCCCGCCACCAGGGTCAGGCGCAGCGCGAGTACCGTCTCGGACTGACCTCCGCCGCCGAGGAAGCGGTTGCTGAGCATCTCCGCCACGCCCGAGGAGGTGAAGGCGTGCCCGAAGATGTACATCGAGGCGATCAGGGCCACGGCCTCGTTCCCAAACCCGTGCAGGGCCTCCCCGGAGGTCAAGCAGCCGGTGAAGACCAGGGCGACGACGACTCCCAGGGCGATCAGGTCGTACCGCAGCGCGTCGGTGACCAGGAGCACCAGGCTGACCGCTAGGATCGCGAGGACGATGTAGGATTCGGCGGGCAAGGGACTGCCAAGATGGTAGCGGGGTTCTGTCCAGGGGAGCAGTGTGCTAGAAACGGGATGCCCGTGACTGAGATACCTCTCGATCCACGCCACCTGGCCGAACGAGTCGGGGAATGGCTGCGGCCGGACGGCCCTGAAGGGGACGTGGTCGTCTCATGCCGGGTGCGCCTGGCGCGCAACCTGGCGGCCCACCCCTTCATGGCCCGACTGGGTCCCGAAGAGGCCCATGTCGTGGGGGAGGTCATGCGGGAGGTGCTGGTCGATACTTGCATCGATGGGGAGACCCTCTGGGTGGACATGGCGAGCAGTTCGCCGGTCCTACGGGAGTTGCTCCGAGAGCGGCATCTGATCAGTCGCGACATGTGCCCCGAGAACCAGGCCCCGCTCCCCGGGCGCGGCCTGGCCTTCGGTCGCACCGAGACGCTCTCGGTCATGGTCAACGAGGAGGATCATCTGCGCCTGCAGGCGATGGCCGCGGGATTCCAACCCGAGAGCGCCTGGGAGCAGGTCCGGGACCTCGACCTGCACCTGGAGCAGTGTGTCGAATACGCCTGCGACGATCGCCTGGGCTACCTGACGAGCTGTCCGACCAACGTGGGCACGGGCCTGCGGGCTTCGGTGATGCTGCACCTGCCCGCCCTGGGCATGGTGCGCCGCGAGCTGGAAAAGGTCTTCAACGCGGCCCAGCGGACGGGGCTGGCGGTACGCGGCATGCAGGGCGAGGGGAGTCGCGCCGTGGGGGATCTGTACCAGATCAGCAACCAGGTCACCCTGGGGCGCTCGGAGAGTCAACTGCTCGGCGAGTTGAGTGGACTCGTGCCGGAGATCATCGCCTTTGAGCGGCAGATGCGCACGCTCCTGCTCGCCGAGCACCGCAGTGGCTTGTCCGACCGCGTGCATCGCTCCTTGGGACTGCTCCAGTCCTCCCGGGCCATGCCGACCGACGGGGCCTTGGCACACCTTTCCAACCTGCGGCTCGGGCTCCACCTGGGGCTGATCGATGCTCCGAGCATGGGAACCCTGGGGGAGCTGTGGATCCAAGTACAAAAGGGTCATATCCACGCTCTTTGTGCCCAGGATGGGAGTGAAGGTCTGCTCGACGTCAGCCAGCGGGACAAGCTGCGTGCGGGTCTCTTGCGCAGTCGGCTGGCCCAGTAATCCGTTTGGCCCAGCAATCTTGGCCCAGCAATCGGCGGGGTGGGACTCGCCTCGGGGCGCCGCCGCCCTCGATCTGGGATGGCTCAGTGCTCCTCGTCCTGGCCCAGAGTGATCGGCGAGGGTCGGCCGGGTAGGGGGGAGTGGGAGGTGAAGTCTCCGAAGCCGGCGAGGAGGGAACCGTCGGTATCGAAGACGAGAACGGCTCCCGGCTCCAGGCGCCAGTCCTGCTCGGGTCCGAAACACCAGCCGCCGGCGGAAGAGAGGGCATCGACCAGGACCTTGATGCGGCCGCTGGAGAGCACGCGCACTTCGATGTCGGCCCTGCGCTCGACGGCGATGCTCTCCGGGGTGCTGAGTTGGTCGCGGCGAAGGCCACGCCAAAGAGAGGCGTCGAAGGGGGTGGACCCTTCCTGGACCGGCTCGGAAACCGAAAGCGGCTTTGCCGTCGGGAGCGGCTCCGCCGGGTCGGACGGAGCCTGCGCCTCACCCCTGTCGAGCGAGGTGGTTTCGATGTCGCGGTCGGGTAGCGCTGGTTTGGAGAGGGCGGCCCGCTGGGAGCGCTCGGCAGGGCTCGTCAGGTCGCTCGGAACGGGATCTTCCTCCCCGGCCGGCGGCTCTTGCGCACGGGGAGGTTCGCTCTCGGGGCGCGGACGCTGCTCAGCAATCCTTCCGGTCAGGGGTGAGAGTGGCGTGGGTGAGGGCGAGCTGGACCCGAGTGCCTCGGGAGTGCTCTCGGGTCCTTCGCCGATCTCTCCCTCGGGCCGCTTCTCCGGTCCGGCTTCGAAGATTCGCGCCAGGAGATCCTCCTCGTCCGTGAAGGGGCGGATGCTCGTCGCCGGGCCCTCGGACGGGTCGAGGCTGGGGAAGCCTTCGAAGTGGTCGGTTCGCCTCCCGAGCTCTTCCCGCTCGCGGCGGTCGGCGGGTGTGTCCCGTTCCCCGCGCCAGGGCCACTCCGCCTGGGGCCAACTCGCCGTCGCTTCGGGTTCGCGCAGGCCGCTTTGGGATGAGGAGGGGGCCGGCGGAGGTTGGTCGATGCGCAGGGTCGAGCCGGGCAGGACCGCAATCGGAGGACGAGCTTGGCTGGGGTCGCCGAGCCAGCGGAGGATGGCGGGTGTCCCGGCGCCGTTGCGCAGCTCGATGGGGCCGTGGGGCAGTCCGATCAGGTGCACGGCACCATGCCCCAGGTCGACACGCCAGTCTCCGGGTAGGCGCAAGACGTGCTCACCACGCCGGATCTCGAGATCGATCCAGGCGACCTCGTAGAGAATCCACTCCAGGTCGACCGGAGCGGCCGAGGGCAGGGGGCCCTGGGGTCGGCCGGCGCGACGCACACCCCACTCGATGGCCGTCGGGCCGTGCAGGTCCAGGCTGGCGCGGTCGATCCAGCTCAGACGGACTTCACTCCCGATGGGGATCTCGAGGTGGGCGCGCCCGGCCAGGTCGCGTCGCTCTCCATCCTGGAGGTCGAGCTTGCCCTCTTCGACTGAGAGCACCTGGGCCCGGCCGTGAAGCACCTCGATGCGACAGGTGTCCGCACGCCAGGGTGAGGGCTCGGGGGCCTGGGCCACGAGCGGCGCGCAGAGAAGCAGGGATACCGGGAGATGCAGCGGAAGGAGGTGGACGGACATGGGCGACGGTTGGAGGTCCCGGAAGGCCGACACAGGTATCGTCGGCCGCCGGGGGCGCCGCTTGAATGCGCTCCCGAAAACCCTTTCCAGGGGGGTGGAAGATCGTTCCGTGCCGGACCCGCCGGGGACCGCCGGCTCCCCGGACGGGCGGGTCAGACCTCGCCGTGGATGTAGCCGCGCAGGGCAGCGGCCTCGTCGCGGGTCTCCTCGAAATCCGCTCGCAACAGATCGCGCATGCTGAGCACGGCGACGATTCGAGTACCGTCGACCACCGGCAGGTGGCGGATGTGGCGCCGACGCATCTCGCGGCGCACGGTGGTCACCTTCTCGTCCAGGGGGGCGGTGAAGAGCTCGCGCGTCATCACTTCGCTCAGGGTGCAGTCCCCTGGGTGCAATCCCTTGGCGACGATGCGAACCATCAGGTCGCGCTCGGTGAAGATGCCGACCGGGCGGCCCTCTGCGTCGACGACGAGCACCGAGCCCCGGCGGGTCTTGACCATGCTGAGGGTCGCGTTGAGGGCGCTCTCGTCCTCTCGGTGGGCCAGGATCTCCATCTCCTCGCGGATCAAATCTCGGACTCTCATGGGGAATACCCTCCGTCTTCAAGCCTACCCCCTTCCCCCGCCAGAGGCCAATTCGGCCCTCCCAGGGGGGCGTTCCGGGGCGTCGGTCCCATCCGTGGCGCCCGGCCGCAGGAGGGCAGTTCCAGCGGGAAACCCCTGAGAGGGCCTTCCAGGACCCCATGCAGGCGCCCCCAGGGCACCCTTTCGGTGCACCCGGGGGCAGTGCTGCGGGAATCCTCGCCCTTCAGGAGCGGGGGATGTGGAGGCTCGCGGTGACCTCGGCCAGGACGCTGGCCAGATCGTCGGCCACGATCTCGGGGTCGACCGGAAAGAGTCCGTCCTGGACCGCCAGGCCCGTCCGCACTCCAGCGAGGCGGCAGCTCGCGCGCCAGCCGGCGACCAGCTCGAGGGAACTGTCACCTACGACCCAGCTCTGGTCGAGGATGATTCCGTCCACCTGGGCCGCGTGGTACAAGGCTCCCGTGTTGGGTAGGAAGAAGACCGAGTCCTTGTCGTGGGGCGGAACTCCCTGCACATCGTCGGTGCAGGCGTAGTTGCGCCGGACGGGAATGCCATGGGAGCGCAGATGATCGAGGAGTTCCTGCTCAAAGGCCTTCCAGGATTCGAGGCTCTGTCGCCCATGGGCGACCGACTCCTCGTTGCCGAGGAAGTAGAGATTCCAACCCTGCTGGCTGGCGTGGAAGAGCGCATCGAGGGCACCGGGAGTGAAGCGAGCATCCTCGAGTCGGCTGACGAAGCCTTGCTCGGGCAGCTCGAGCAGGGTTCCCCAGCGGTCGATGAAGATTCCTCGCGCCGGCGGACCGGCACCCGGCAACGGCGGATACGGAGAGCGCATACGAAACGAAAAGGGGGGATCCTCGAAGGTGAGGTGAAGGGGGACAGACCCTGTTCTCGGATGCACTCGACCTCGATCGAGAGCCAAGTGCGCATTTTGCCCACACTCCCCCTCGAAACCTTTTCCTCCCTCGCTCAGGGGATCCCTCGGAGTTGGAATCAAGGTGAATGGATCCCGTTCCCGACTCTCCCCTCTGACGTCCACGTTCCCGAATTCAGCCAGCCTTGCGACGCCCCCTACGAATCGCCCTGGTAGTCGATCCCTTTCGGCGGCCCCGCCGTGGAACGGCTCATGCGGCCGCAATCTCCCGGGAGCTGCTCGGGCGCGGCCACCTCGTGCGGGCCTTCGGGGTTCCCCAGGGACTCATTCCCGGCAGTGGCCTCGATGGTCCGGACCTCGCCACCGACCTGCGGGGCTTTCGGCCGGACGTGATCGTCGCCTACGTCGTCGACTCACCCGCTGCCTGGAAGGGGGCTCGCGCCGCGGGTCGGCTGGGCGTGCCCCTGATCCTGGTCGAGGAGGGCTTTCCCAACCGCGGCCGCACCTTCGGGCGTTTCCTGCGCCACCTGGGTGAGCGACTTTGGGGCTCGCTCGTCGAGCGCCGGGCCAGCTCGATCCTGGCCCTCGACCCGGTCGCGCGGCGCCAACTGCTCGAGCGGGGTTTCGAGGCCGAGAGGATCCACGTCATTCCCCCCGGCCTGGACCTCTCGCGCTACCGTCCTGGGCTGACGAGCCACCTGCCTGCGGCCCACGGTATCCGGGGGCGCATCCTGCTCGTCTGCGCGCACCTGCGCGCGGAGGTGGGCCTCGATCGGATCGTGCGTGCCTTTGCGGATACCGTCGGGAGTGGAGGTGCCTGGTCCCTGGTCTTCTCCGGAGAGGGGCCGGCGGGCGCCTCCCTGCGCGCCCAGGCGAGCCGCCGCGGGGTCGGCGCCCAGGTCCATTGGCTGCACAGCGTGCGCCGGGATGAGCTGGCAGGACTCTTCGGCGCAGCGACCCTCCTGCTCGCACCCAGCGACCCCCTCGACGTTCCAGGCTGGCGTCTGCGGCGCGCTCTGGCCTGTGGCCTGCCGGTGGTGGCGGAGCGTTTCGAGGGGGTCGAGACGATCGTCGAACCGGACGGCTGCGGCCTGGTGGTCGGGGATCCTCCCACCGAGGGGGGCGGAGAGGGGAGCGCCGACGCCGATGCCTGGGCAGAGGCTCTGCGGCGCGCGACCAGTGGACCGGAGCGACGCCGGCGCTGGTCCCGCCGGGCACGGGAGCTGGCGGAGGCGAGCTACGCCTGGCCCCGGGTGGCGGAGCGATTCGAGGCTCTACTCTTTGCGGCCCTGGAGGAAGAGGAAGGCTCGCTCCTGGTCGAGCCGGCCTCTTGAAGCCCGGGTCGCGCTACTCCTCCTGGCCGGTAGCCTTCTTCAGCTCCTGCTTGAGGAAGGCCATGTCCTCGGCGTATTGGCGCACCGCTTCGCGCGTGCTGTCGTCGATGTCCTGGAAGGTGGCGCCGACCTTGACTCCGTCCGGGCGTTCCTCGAGGGAGTCGACCTCGACCCGTGCCTCGCAGTAGCCGCGCTGCAAGAGGGGCAGACGGAACTTGACGTTGAGCGAAGTGCCGACCGCAAGCATTTGTCCCATGTCGAAGGGGGAGAGGTCGGTCTTGCCACCGTTCCAGGTAAAGGCCAGCCCGTTTTCGCTGAGGGATGCCATGCGGCCCACGCCCTGCCAGTTGGCGCCGAAGGCGTGACCGTGAACGGGGTTCTGCGAGCGGGCCTGGTCGATGAAGTGCTGCAGCCGTTCCTTGTCGGTCAAGGTGAACAGCACCGAGGAGGGGTCCTTCTCGATGTCGATCTGCGCACCCTCACCCGACGCCTCCGGGCCCCCCGCGCGCAGGGCTGCGACGGCCTCCTCGTCGGTGTCGTAGATCGGAACGACCCGGTCGAGGCCGACCTTTTCGATGATGTCCCTGCAGAAGGCCGAAGGGCGCGCGATGACCAGGGCGCCGCCGGCGGCCCTGAGTGCCTTGGAAGCCTTGATGATCGCGCCCAGGGCGGTGGAGTTGATGAACTTCACCATGCGCAGGTTGAGCACGACATGGTGGACCCCGGTCTTCTGGATGCCCTCGATCTCCTCCTGGAGCAGGGGGCAGTAGTAGGTATCGAACTCACCCCTCAGGTGAAGGATGGCGTAGTTTTCGCTGGGCTCGACGGTGATGTGCATGCGGGTTTCCGATCCGAGGGCGGGAACTCCCAGGAGGGGGGAGCGCGGCCAAGTTTCCCGGCGCACCGGCGGTTAGGCAAGGGGCGGGGCTCGCTAGACTCTAGGGCCATGGCCCTGTGGCGCAAGAAGTCGACCCCGCCCCCTCCTCCGCCGAGCGGACCGGGCGGTCCGCCGAGTGCCGGGGGCCGTGCGGACGAGAGGGTCTACGACGACCCGCCCACCCGCTTCCTCTCCGGAGATCCTCTCCAGGATCGGCGTCAGGTAAGGGTTCTCCTGGACGCGATCGCTCGGGTGAGCGAATCCCGGGACCTCGAATCCCTGCTCGAGCACGTGGTCGACAGCGCCGTTTCCACCACCGGAGCGGAGCAGGGGCTACTCGTGCTCCTGGACGACGAGGGTCGTCAGACCGTGCGGGTCGCCCGCAGGCTCGATCCCGGCGGGGCGGGGGCCCTGGCGGTCGAGGGACCGGTCAAGTACTCGACCAGCGTCGTCGCACGGGTGCTCGCTGACGACGAGCCCCTGCGCACCACGGTCGACAACGAGGCCGAAGCCCGGGAGCTGGGTACCTCGGTCTTCGACCTCAAGCTGCGCGCGGTGATGTGCGTACCCCTGACCCCTGGGCGCGACCATCCCTCCCGCAGTCACCTGCGCGGGGCGCTCTATGTCGATTCCAAGGCGGCCACACGCTCGTTCACCGACGAGGACCTGGCCCTCTTTTCCGCTCTGGCCCAGCACATCGCCATCGCCCTGGAGAACGCCCACCTCAATCTGGAAGCCCTCGAAAAGGTGCGTCTGGAACGCTCCCTGGAGATCGCTTCCGAGATCCAGGAGGGGCTCATGCCCAAGGCACCGCCGGAGATCGACGGCTACGAGCTCTTCGGTTGGTATCGCCCGGCGGAACACGCCACCGGCGACTTCTACGACTTCGTCGTCACCCGGGACGGCCGCCTGGCGGTCGTGGTGGGGGATGTCACCGGCCATGGCATCGGACCGGCTCTGGTCACGGCGACGGCCCAGGCCTCCCTGCGCTCCTATGCCAAGATCCTCGGCGATCCCGGCGAGGTGGTGACCCAGCTCAATCAGGACCTCTGCGAGCGTCTGGACGACGGCATGTTCCTGACCCTCTTCGTCGCCTTCCTCGCCCCGGACGGCCAGGTGCACTACGTCAATGCGGGGCAGACTCCACCCCTCCTTTGGCGCAAGCAAGGGGGAGCGATCCAGGCCCTGGCCGGCACCGGGCCCGCCCTGGGGATGATGGATGACTTCGAGTATCAAAGCGAGGGGCCCATCGCGCTCGAAGCGGGGGATCGCCTGATCCTGTTGACCGACGGCCTGGTCGAGGCGCGCCACCGGGACCGTCCCGACCGCCTCTTCGGCGAGTCGGGCGTACGCGCCACCCTCTCGGAACTCCTGCTCAGCGATCCTTCGGCCCAGGCCTTGACCGAGGGGCTGGTCCAAGGAGTGCTCGAGTTCGCGGGGGGGCGACGCGAGGACGACATGACCGTCGTCACCGTGCGACGCCGTGCTACCTGATGGACGCCTGTTGCGGGACGCCGCTTGAATGATGGGGAGTGGTTGACCTTGGGAAGCGGGGAGATGGATGCCGGCGGAGTCCGCGGCACGGGTAGCACCAGGCGCGTGCCCTATCCCGGGGTCGTCTTCCCCCCCTCGTTCCCCAGCCGCCTGGAGAGTTTCGTGCTCCGTGCGAGCGCCGCGACCCAACGCCGGGAGGGAGCGGGATCGGCGGCCTTGCTCGGGGCAGGGGAGGAGTTCGTCGGCTATCGACCCTACAGGCCGGGGGAGGATCTACGCGACCTGGCGTGGGACCTCCTGGCCCGCCTCGATCGCCCCTTCGTGCGCGTCACGCGCCGGGAAGCCTCCGAGCAGTGGACGATCCTGCTCGACACGAGCGCATCGATGGGCGTGGGTCCTCCGGGCAAGCTCCAAGCTGCCGCGGAACTCGCGGCGGCGGTCGCCTGCGTCGCCCTGCGCGGGGGGGCGCGCATCGAGCTCTTTTGTTCGGACGGGGCACCGGCCCCTTCGGCACGCAGGGTGGCGGACTTGGGGAGACTCTTGGCCTTCCTCGGATCCCGGCGGGCGGGGGGAAGTGCGGGGCTCGCCGATCTCGTCGCCTCCCGCTGTGTCGGCAGTCGCTGCGGTCGGGTCGTGCTGATCGGGGATTGCTTGGACCTTGCGCCCGAACTCCTCGGTGGCCTGCGTGCACCGGGCCGTGAGCTGCTCTGCGCCCAGGTCTTGGCCCCGATCGAGCTCGCGCCTCCCCATTCCGGCGCGGTGGAGTGGCTCGACCCGGAAGGGGGAGCGGATCTCCGCTGCGAGCTGTCGCGGCCGCTGGTCGAGAGCTACGAGCGTGCCTTGGGGCAGCGTCTGGCCGCCTGGGACGCCCTCGCCGCGCGCCACGCATTCCGTCACACCCTGCACCCCAGTGACCGCCCCTTCGAAGAGGGGGTGCGAGCGCTGCTCGAGGTATGAGCGCAGGCCTGGAATGGACCCGTCCCCTGGGCTTGGTGGCCCTCCTGCTGCCGCTCCTGGTCTGGCTGCTCTCCATCCGGCCCGGGAAGCCGCGCCCCCTGGCCAGCGGGACGGTCTCCCTCTGGCGTAGGCTCCAGGGTGCGAGCCGTGGTGAACGACGTCTGCGCCGGGTGCCCCCGGCCAGGCGTTGGCTCCTGGCCGCGCTGGTCTGCGGAGCCCTCGCCCTGGGTGGACCCCGACGCGCGCGGCACCCCGTCGCGCCGACCTGGCGTGTGTTGATCGACGCCACCCCTTCGATGTTCCTGCCCCTCGCGGGGGGGGGGACGCGCATCGAGGCTGCGGTTGCGGCCCTGCGCTCCCTGGCCAGGCAGCGGGGTGCGCACCTCTCTTGGCAGCGGGCCGGGACGGGCGAAGCGCCGCGACCCGAGCTCCCCGATGAATGGCTGGCGGCTCCACTGCCCGGCGCTCGGGAGGTTCGATTCGAGGCCTACGATCAGCCCGGCACGGTCTGGCTCACCGACCGGGCGGGCGAGCTCGCTCCGCGCTATGCGGGCCTGTGCGCCTCGGGGGGGGAAGCGGTTCCCGGACCGGTCGACGTCACGGGTGGACGCCTGCTCATCTGGGACGGCGAGGAGCTGGTCGAGGGGGATCCGGTGGCGCCGCGGCGCGTCGCGTTCGATCCTGCGCTGCCCCCGGCGGTCCTTGCGGCCCTTCGGGCCTGGGCCCTCTCGCGGGGGTGGACCCTGGAGGGGAGCGGGCGCCCCGCCTTGGAGCTCTCGGGGGTGAGCGGCGGC
>JALWOP010000255.1 GCA_027083445.1 Planctomycetota bacterium
CCCCCCACACCCCTCCCCGTCACGATGACTCGATCCAGCCGCAAGCTCGGCCTCGCGCTGGCCCTCGTCGCCCTGGTCTCCCCCGCAGTCGCTGCTTCCGGGGTTTTCCCCGCGGGGGCTGTTTCCGGGGCCACTCCCGGCCTCGTAACCCCCGCCCGGGTCGACGTCCAGGAGGATTTCAAGGAGGGCGTGGACCTCTACCTGCGGGGTCACAAGGAAGAGGCCCTGGCCAAGTTCCAGGCGGTTCTCGCGGCGGATCCGAGCAACGAAGAGGCCTACGAGCTTTGGAAGGCGACCGACGCGCAGATCTTCAACGACCTTTTGGTCGAGGGTGGCGAGTATCGTCTGGTCACCCAGCGCCTGCTCGAGCGGGCCACGATCGGGCGACGCGAACGGCAGAACGACCCCGAGGAGATTTCGAAACTCGTCAGCTCCCTGCGCAGCACCGATGACGCGATCGAGCGTCGGCGCATCATTCAGACCCTGGCGGCGAACCACGGTGAGTATGCCGTTCCGCGGCTGCTCCCCGCCCTGGCCGATGCCGGGGATGCGGACTGGCGCGTCACGGCGATGCACGCCTTGACCGAGATGGACACCGATGTGGTCCAGCCTCTGCTCGCGGCTCTCGGGACCGAGGATGCCTACCAGCGGGCGAACGTCGCCATGGTCCTGGGCTACATCGGCGATCATCGCGCTGCCCCCGCCCTCCAGTACCTCGCCGAGACCGACGCGGATGAGCGCGTCCAGGTTGCGGCGGGTCAGGCGGCGATGAAGTGCGGCGCTTCGGGCTCGACCCTGGAGCAGTTCCTGCGCCTGGGCGACGACTATCACTTCCGGCGCAAGAACGTGCTGCGGGACTTCGACTACAGTCGCGTGCTGTGGTCCTGGAACGGTGCCCTGGAGGCCCATCCCGTGCCGCGCGCCCTGTACAACAACGAACTGGCCAAGCGGGCCTACTACGATGCCCTCGCGGTGGACGGCCAGTCCGTCGACGCCCTGGCGGGGATCGCTCGGGAGTGCACCGACATCGTCTCCAAGCTCGAATTCCTCGCGACCCAGGGCGAGGATGTCGATGCCCTGCGCGAGCAGGCGGACCAGGGTGCCCTGGCCGTCGCGGCGGGCGGCGTCGACGCGGTCGAGCGTGCCCTGGCCTGGTCGGTCGTTTCCGAAGACGTCTCCTCGGCGATCCACCTGATCCGCACCCTGGCCGAGATGGCCCCGGCTCCCACCGAGTCCCTGAATTCCGCCCTCGACTCGGAGAGCGGTGCCCTGCGCGGCGAGGCGGCGGTGGCCCTGGGTCGCATCGCCCTGCGTATCGGCAGCGCGGCCTCGCAGCACGTGGTCCAGACCCTGGGTGACGTCGCCGGCCGTGAGGTCGTGCGCATCGCGGTCGTGATCGACGCCAACGCCGACCGGGCGGCGGCCACGGTGGCGGCTCTCGAAGCCCAGGGCGTGCTCGTCAACCACCGCGGCAACGGCGGCCAGGGGCTGGCCCTGCTGAGCCGCGTGCCCGGGCTCGACGTGCTCATCGTCGGCGACGGTTTGCCGGACATGACCATCGACCAGGTGGTCGTGGCGGCCGGCAAGAACCTCTCCACCGCCGACACGCCGGTCGTTCTGATGACCGCTGACGAGGGGCTGGGCGAGGCCTGGTCCGACCGGGTGGCCGCGGTCTCCAGCGGTCCCGATGACCTCTCGGCCCTCGAGGAGATCTTCGCCCAGAGCCTGACCGGTGACCGTGCCCAAGCCGACGCCCTGGCCGCCTCGGCAGCCGAAACCCTGGCTTCCCTGGCCCTGGCCGGGAACACCCAGATCGACAGCGTCCTCACCTCCCTGACGGGCCCCCTGGCGCACCGCTCGGATGCGGTCACCCTGCCCTGCATGCGAGCTCTGGGCCTCGCCGGGACCCCCGCGGAACTGGCCCCCCTGGCGGCCGTGGCCCTCGACGGGAGCCGCTCCGAAGAGGCGCGGGTCACCGCCGCCACGGCGATGGGCGACATCTTCGGTCGCAACACGGTCTCGGTCGATGCTTCCGCCGGGCTGGAAGAGGTGGTCACCGACGGTGAGGCACCCCTAGCCGTCCGCCGGGCGGCTGCGATGGCCCTCGGCCGGCTGGTCGGTTCCGACCATGGCGAGCTGGTCAAGCGCGTGCGGGTGGAAGTCCGCGCGGACGGGTAGCCTGAACGGGTTAGCCTTAGCGGGCGGCTCGATTGGGAGACGCAGGCGGGCGGAGCGGGACCAAAGCGGTGTGGGACGATCCTTCCCGCCGGGGGAGGCCCTCGCCAACCCCCTTCCGATCGCGTACAACACCCCTGAGAGCCAGAGTAGCTCAACGGTAGAGCTCTGCTTTCGTAAAGCAGAGGTTGTCGGTTCGAATCCGATCTCTGGCTCCATTCGACTCTTGGCGCGCTGTCTGCGCTGGATCGAGGGCATCGGTATGCTCGCGGCATGTCGCCGGTGACGATCCTCGACGGACCCATGGGGACCGAGCTGCTCGCGCGCGGGGTGCCCACTCCCCTGCCTGGGTGGAGTGCCCACGCACTGGAGAGTGCGCCCGAAGTGGTGCGCGAGATCCACCGCGCCTACCGGGAGGCGGGGGCCGAGATCCACACGACCAACACTTTCCGCACTCGGCCTGTGCTCTTCGAGGATTGGGAGGCCCTGGCCCGCCGGGCGGTACGGCTCGCCCGGGAAGGGGGCGTGGAGCGGGTGGCCGGTTCGATTGCGCCCATCGAGGATTGCTACCGGCCCGATCTGAGTCCCGCGGCGAAGGATCCGAGCGGCACCCGCGCCGCCCACCGGGCCCTGGCCGAGGTGCTGGCGGATGAGGGGGTCGACCTCTTCCTCTGCGAGACCTTCCCCTCGACTGCGGAGGGTCTACTCGCCGCCGAGGTGGCCGTGGCGACGGGGATCGAGACCTGGCTCTCCTTCACCGCCGGCCCGGAGGCGGACCTGCTCACCCCCGCAGAGGTGGCGGCGGCGGCGCGGGAGGCTCGCGAGCGCGGCGTCGCCGCCGTCCTGGTCAACTGCATTCCCGCCCGTGTCACCCTGGCCTATGTCGAGGCCCTGGCGGAGGCGGTGGGGGGGGTGCTCTCCTTCGGTGCCTATGCCAACGCCGGGCACGTGGACGAGGGCATGGGGTGGAGCGCTGTTCCCGGTGCACCGGATGCCTATGCGGATCACGCCGAGAGCTGGGTTCGTGCCGGTGCCACCCTGATCGGCGGCTGCTGCGGCACCGGAGCCGAGCACGTCGCCGCTCTCGCCCGGCGCCTTGGGAGCGTTCGCCGCTCTGATTGAACCTTGAAGCCGACTTGAGGCTTTAGGGTACCTTGGTGGTCATGCAGGAATGGCTCACCATCGGCAAGCTCGCCCAGGCGGCGGGGGTTGCGGTCTCGACCGTGCGTTACTACGAGGGGCGCGGACTCCTTCAGCCCGATGAGCGCACGCGCTCCAGCTATCGGCTCTTCGGGCCTGAGGCCCTGCGGAGGCTGCGCTTCATCCGCGCAGCCCAGGATGCGGGCTTCACCCTGGGGGACATCGGCCAGTTGCTCGCCCTGCGGGATGGCGAGGCCGATGCCTGCGGGGAGGTCCAGGGAATCATCGAGGCGCGACTCGCCGACTTGGATGAGCGCTACCAGCGCATACGACGGGTCCGAAAGGTACTTCGAGAGACTCTGGAGTGGTGCCGGAATTCGCCCAGGGCGGAGGGGTGCGCGGCGATCGCTCGACTGGACGAGAAGGCTGCCCGGGGTCGCTAGCCCGCACGCTTCATCAAGAGGTCGACGTAGCGGGGGAAGAGGGCCAGGGCGAGGACGAAGGCGGTGGCCACCCAGAGCAGGATCTTGCTCCTGCGATTCGACTTGGCATCCCGGGTCGAGCAGGCCTGTGTGTCCGAGCAGGTCGACCTTCGCCCATAGACGAGGAAGAAGCCGGTGGCGAGCAGGATGGCGGAGAGCGAGAGGAAGAGCGGCCGGTAGCGTTCGAAGAAGGCGGACAGTCCGGCCGTGGAGACGCCGAAGGTGAGCAGCAGGAGGGGCAGCCAGCAGCAAGCCGACGAGAGGGCGGCGGTCACGACCGCACCGACGGTCGCGAGGCGACCGGTGGGTCGTTTCGCGCTCGCACCTGGCTCGTCGCAGGAGGCGGGTGCACAGCAATCATCGCCGTCACCTTCCTCTTCGGCGGGGGCTTCGCTGGACTGCGCCTGTGCTGCGCGCATCACCGCGCGCACATCGCCCAGGCAGCAGCGCCCCTTTGGATTGGTGTGCTCGCAATCGTCGAGACCCTGTTTGCAGCGTTCCTTGATCGTGTCGGGGATGGTGGACCTGCCGGTCTCGGCCACTTCGGCTTCGATCTCTTCGGCGGTGAAGTCGAAGCAGTAGCAGACGGGGCGGGGAGGGGTCTTCTCCTTGATACCGACCCGAACCGAGAGGGCTTCCTTTTCCCAGGTACGGCCGCCCGGGTCGAAGTAGACCACGTCGCACTCCGGGTCGGGGCAGTAGTACCAGGGGCCCGTTCCGATCTCGTCTCGGAACTCGGGGCGAAGCAGACTTTCGAGGGTGACTCGACCCACGGCCTTGCCGGTGGATCCCGATCGCGGGCAGATGGACATGGAAACCTCCTGAGCACCCATCCTCGGTCCTGAACCATGGTTCAGACTCAAGGCAGGGAGGATGCTTTCTTGCGGTTTCTCGCCCCGTGGAGGCTTGGGCTCGCCTTGGGGGGGGTCCACTCTCGTTTGGGTGTCTCGTCGCCCCTGATCAGCCGTCTAGACTGGCGAATCCAACGGGAGGTGGTGGGCAACTCCAACCTCTCTAGTGGAGCGGCTAGCGTCACTCCCCAGTGAACCCAGGTGCGCCCCCCAGGTTTTGTCGTCTTTCGGCAGCGCATCTCCATGAGGGTTCCACAGGGTCGGAATGTCCATTCTCGCTCCGGATTCTCCCTTGCGGGGAATCGGGGACGTGACTAGGGTCGATCTGGTGGCTCCGCGGAGTTCCCAGGCACCTTCTTCCAGGGTGCCGTCCAGGAGCCTTGAGAACATGAGAGACTCAGCCATGCTCAAAGTGAATAC
>JALWOP010000256.1 GCA_027083445.1 Planctomycetota bacterium
TCCTCGGCGAGAGCGACCTGGACGAGTTGCCCCTCTCGCGGGCGATCTGGAGCGTGCTCCAGTTCCGCGGGGTCCTGGGCACCTTCCCCCATCCCCAGCCGGAGGGCGTAGCGGTCGTACCGGTGCCCGACCTGTTCGACCGGGCCATGCAGGGGGGGCACCCGGGGGCTCGGGACGATGTCTTCCTCTCGGGCTGGGACCCGGGGCACCTGGGCTGGCCCCTCGTCGTGCACCGCGCCCATTGGCCCTCCCCGAACCTGCGCACCTACGGCTGGACCGCCGAGGTCGGTCCCAACTCGGTCGCCCAGGCAGCCGGAGAGGGAACGGAGCCCCGCACGGGGTTCGCATTCGAGCACCAATTCGTCGCCTTGCAGAGCGCCGTTCCCGAGCCCTTCATTCCCACGACGGACGTGGATGTGAACGACCCGCGCCTCCTGGCGCGCATGGTCAAGTGGCCCTCGGGGGAGCGCCCCCGCATCGTGACCACCGCCGCCGTGGGAGGGGCGGTCACCGGTAGCGGAGCGGTAGCGGATGCCGTGGTGGACGAGCTGGTCTTCGGCTCGTCACAGTTCCTGTTCGGTCTTCCCGGGGCCTCGCCCCAAAGCCATACCGCCGGTAGCTCGCTGGTGCTGGCCGAGTCGATCGCTGACGGGGACCAGACGCTCCAGGTTTCCACTCTGCAGGTGCTTACGGCGGGTGGTCCCTGGTCCATTCCCGACGGCGCGCTCAATCAGCTACCTTCCGATGCGGGGATCTTGCGCCTGGGGGATGAACTCCTCTGCTACGACAATCCAGTCGCGGGAGCGGGGCAGATCACCCTGGCCGCCGGTGGACGCGGTCTCCTGGGAACATCGACCGGTCCCCACGCACGGGGGGAGCCGATCGCTTTCCTGCCGGAGGTGATCGTCTCGACCTTGACCACGGGGATCGGGCCCGACGATGCGACGATCGAGATCGAGGACGGGAGTGACTTTCCCTCGCGGGGGACCGTGCTCATCGATGGTGAGCTGGTGCACTACACCCGCCGCATGGGCTCGCGTTTGGACATGCCACGGGGATCCAGTGAGCCCGGCGCGATGGATGAGCGTGGGCGTGGGATCTTCCGCGGTCGTTTCGGCACCGCGGCCGCTCCTCATGGGGCGGGAACCCCGGTGATCCTCTTTCCCTTCCGCTACTGGGATCGTTGGAGTGATGGGGTGGATGCTCCGGAACTGGCCTACATGGGCTTCGAGTACGACCATCCCGGAGCCCTGTGGCTGGGCACCTTCTTCGATTCCGAGCCCCCCGGACACGGTCAGGCGCACCTCGAGGTCCTCCTGCGCACCGATCCGGCCATACCCTGGGACGAGGACCCCGACGAGGTCGACGGTCTCTACCTGTTCACCGAGGGACGACAAGACGATGACGTCGTGCCCCTGGGGGTCTTCTCCGACCGCATGGAGTGGCGTGTCTTCGTGCGCTATGACCCCGGTGCCTTCGACCCGGTGAGCGGCCTGGCCCACGGGTGGAAGGAGACCCCCCGCCTGCGAAGAGTGGGGGGTAACTTCCTCGCCCCGGGCCGTGTCTTGCGGAGTGTCGACCGATGATCGCTCTGCATCCGCGCCCTAGCTCGACCTCGATCGCTGCCCGAAGCTGCGTTCGAGACTCGGGGCTGACCCTGGTCGAACTCGTCATCGCCACGGGGCTCGCGGCGCTGGTCATGACCGCCTTGATCTCCCTGCTCGATCTCAGTCTCGATCTGTGGACCCGAGGGGAGACCCGTCGCACCGTCGTCGAGCAGGCGACCGCCACCGCCGACCTCATGGCTCGGGACCTGCGTGCGCTCCACCCCGGTCGAGAGGGGGACCTGCTCGTCGACTGGCAGCCCTTCGATGTCGACCGCGATGGGGTCGTCGATCGGGTTTGGCCGCGCCTGCGGCTCGTACGTCAGGCCTCGCGGGCCGACCTGGCCCGCCTGGCCGCCCTGGAGTTGGATGCCGACCTGGTAGCGGAGGCACGCGAGAAGGGGGTGGATCTCTCCGAGCTCTATCCCGACGGACCGGCCGCACCGGAGCCGCCCCCTGACGGGTGGATCGCCGTGGCTTACTGCGTGGTTCCCGCCGGCGAGGGAGCCGACCGGCGCGGGGAGGGGGTCCTGCTGCGGGGTGAGGAGCTGGTGCAGCCGGGGGTCCTGCCCGCCTTCTTCGAGCCGACCTTCTTCTCCTCCTCGGGGCAGCCGAGGGGGGGCACCATGCAGGAGGTTACCGGAGGGATCCTCTGGCTCGGGATCGACCTGGCGACACGAACGACGATCTTGACCGAGGGTTGGAGGGTCGGCGACACCCTGGGCGATGCAGCGACCTCCTGGGACGCCTGGGGACTGGGTCGTCCGGACGCCGAGCTCTCGAGTTGGAACCTCCCGGGTGCGGGCATGCCGACCCCTTCTCCATCGGGTGCCGCCGAGCCCGCTCTTCCCCGGCGGGTGCGCATCGAACTCGAGTTCGAGAGCGAGCGGGATCGTCGGCGCCGCACACGTCTGGCGGCGATGATCTCCAAGGGGGAGGGGACCCTGGAGGTCGAGAACGGGGAGGCCTTGCCGACCCGCACCGGCAGCTACGTGTTGGTCGAGGAGGAGTGGATGGAGGTGACCGCGCTGCGGGGCGATCGCTTCAGTGTGCGTCGCGGGCAGCGCGGCACGGAGCCCCGGGAGCACGCCGCCGGGGCCCTGGTGCACTGGGGGGAGCCGGTCGTGGTCGAGGTGCCGATCCCCACCTATCGGGACACCTGGCGGGGAGGAGGAGCCGCGCGATGAGAACCAGGCGCGCTGGATTCACCCTGCTCGAAGTCGTCCTCGCGATGGGCGTTCTGGTGATGGGGATGAGCATCCTGCTCTCCCTACTCACCTTCGGGGCGGCGCTGACCAAGGGGGCGGCGCTCCGCTCGCGGGCCGCCACGGTCATCGAGGCGGTGGTGGCCGACCTCGAAGAGTCCCTCTTTCCCCTGGCCGAGGACGGAAGTGTCGGTGAACCGCCCGAGCGCCTGGCGAGTCGGCCCGTGCCGGGTCTGAAGGGGGTCCTTTACAAGGCGCGCACGCGTCCAAACCCCCTCGACCCCTATGAGTATGTCGTAGAGGTCGAAGTCTCCTGGAGTGCCGAGGGTCAACGCCGCAAGAAGACCTTCCAGACCCTGCTTCTGCGCGAAGTGCCCTTCGGGGAGCGCATGCGGCGACGCTTCGTCGCCTCCCCGAGTGCGTCCCGGATCCCCCCCGGTGGATCCCTCGATCGATAAGGTAGTCGACATGCTGCTCTTCCCCCTCCTGCTCACCCTCTCCCTGGGATCTGCCGCCTTCCCTCCCTCCTCGGCCTCCGGTCGTCGGGGCCCCGCGACCCTCCCTGCCCAGGAGAGTCTCCCTACCCAGAACAGTGGCTCCGAGGCGTCCACCGCGGTCGGACCCCTGGGGGGCATCACCTTGCCCGACCCGGACAAGGTCGAGATGCTGCGCCTCCGCAGCGGTGAGATCCGCTTCGGTGAGATCGTCGACCACGACCCCGACGGACTGCGCCTGCGGTTGCTCAGCAACGGCGGCATCGTGCGTCTCGCCTGGTCCCTCCTCGATCCCTCCCAGGAGCTCGCCCTGCGAGAACGCTTCGGCTATATCGATGTCTCCTCCGAGGAGCTGATGGTCGATGTGGAGACCCTTCTGCTCGTCGATGGTCGGGAGCTGACCGGAGTGATTCTGTCGCGGGACGGAGACCACTTCGTGCTCAAGTTCGGAGGCAGCCTGCAGATGGTTCCCAAGGCTCGCGTGCAGAGCACCATCCGTGCCGGGCGACTGCCAGCCTTGGATGTTTATAGCCGCGAAGAGCTCTACGCCATGCACCAGGCGACGGCTTCTCCGGATGATCCCGAAGACCAACTCGAGCTGGCCCGCACGTGCGAGCAGATTCTGGACTTCGACCACGCGGTCGAACACTACGAGCGCGTGCTCGAGCTGGACCAGGAGACCAGCCGCCCCGAGGTCGAATTCGCATTGGAGCGCGCCCGGGCCAAGGCCAAGCAGCAGGCCCAGATCGACTATCTGCGGGAGATCGAAACCCTCAGGCGCAAGAAGCTCTTCGATGACGCGATCGCCAAGGCGGAGGCCTTTGCCGAGACCTTCCCCGAAAGCCCCTTGCAGCGCGATGCGCTCGAGTTGCGCGATCGGGTCTTGCTCGCCCGCGAGGCGCTCCTGCGCGAGTTCGTGCGTCGCCAGTGGCTGGATCAGACCCGTCGCATTGCGCGGACCGCTGCCAAGAAGTTCAAGACCTACGCCGAGGCGGTCGCCTACTGTGATGAACAATACAGCAAGGATGTTCTCGCCGCGGTGCATGCGGCGGTGACCGCGAAGGTTTCCGAGGCCCTCGAAGAGGACGATGTGCTCGCCTACTGGGCGACCCGCAAGAAGGTGCACTACGAGAACGCGACCTACGGACAGGGGACCTGGCTGCTCGGCGAGGCGCGTGCCCTGGCCGGAACCGAGGACAAGGGAGGAGGTCAGGCGAAGAAACCGGAAAACGAGCGCGATGCCCAGCGCGACGCACTGGAGAAGAAGATCGAGAAGTTCCTCCAGAGTCAGGCACGCACCCGTCAGCGCCGCAGCGCGCAGCAGGCCCAGGATGACTTCGAGACTTTCTGGGCAGAGATGTCGGTCAATGAAAGGGCCCAGTGGATACGGGCTTACTACGCCGAGTTCAGCGGAGACTTCGAGCTGCGTGATCACCCCTATCTCTCGGCCTGTCCGAGCTGCGGCGGCAAGGGGGTGCACGAGTTGATCAATGCCGGTGCGACGGTCTCGGCCCCCCGTCAGGGCGGCTCCTCCCGCGGGGGCGGGCGGGCTGCACCCGGTGGAGGAACCCAGCTCGTTCTCTGCAGTACGTGTCACGGGATCGGCGTCCAGCGCCGGATCTACTACCGATGAGGGTCCTGTCCAAGTCTCGCCACATCAGCGCCCTGTTTCCGCCCGCGGCCTTTGGGCTGTGGATCCTTGGACTATTGCACCTTGGATTGACCGGCTGCGGAACCGCGCCCAACCGCCGGATCGAGAGGGCGCCGCTAGCAGCCACCTCGCCTGGGGATTCCAAGGACAGCGCGCCTTCCGGTCCTGCCGGAGTCTCCACGACCGGCTCTAGGCCTAGCCGCGAGCAGGAGGCGGCGATCGCGATCGTCGGCGGTCAGCCGGTCACCGTGGGGGAGCTCCTCGGCGCCTGGTTGCACCGGGACAGCCGGGAGGTACGGCGCACGATCGATGAGTTGATCCTCTCGCACCTGGTGATGCTCGAAGCGGTGCGCTTGGGGGTGGAACTCCCCGGGGCTGCCCTCGACGAGGCCTTGACCGAGGCCACCGACCGGCTGCGCGAAGAGGTGCACAAGGTCGGAGAGGGATGGACCGTGGATGAGTTTCTGGCACGACGCCTGGGCCTCGATCCCAAGCGTTACCTGGCCGTGCTGCGCGAGCAGACCGCGATCGATCTCTACGCGGAGCGCGTCGTTCGTGCTTGGTTGCTCGAGAGCGACCGGCGGGAGCTGCGGGTCATCCTGACGGAGAGTGAGGAGAAGGCACGCCAGGCGCGGGCGGCCCTCGATGATGGCGAGCCCTTCGAGACCGTCCGTGAGCGCTTCTCGATCGATGACGGTGGCGGAAGCGATGGGCGGGTCCCCCCGGTGGTCGCTGGAGAGACCGCCATGGCCTACCTCGCCTTTCAGACCCCAGTGGGGGAGATCGGCGGCCCCTTGGAAGAGAGCGGGCGCTGGCTTCTGGTCCAGGTCACCGGTAAGCCGGAGGTGCTGAGTGGCGACTGGGACGCGATTGGGCCCGCGGTGGAGGCCAGCCTCGCCCAGCGTGCCATCGAGGACCCCGAGTATTGGCAGTGGAAGAACTGGGTCATGGGGCGCTACGAGGTCGACATGTCACCCCTGATCGAGCTCAGCGGCGGCGCCCTGGTCGAGTGATGCTCGGGGAGTGATGCTTGAACCGGCCTCCCAGATCCCCGATGCTCCCAGGCATGCGTGAGACAGCCCCTGCCCCGGCCACCGAGGAGTCCCTCCCCCCCCAGCCCACGGGGGAGGTTTGCGCGGCTTCCGAGGATGTGGAGGGCGAGCCCCCCTCCTCGCCGGAGGAGGCTTCCGTGGGTGATGCCGATGGGGCTGACGCCGAGGGCACCGACACCGCCGAAACCGACACCGCCGAAGAGGAGCCCGAAGGGCGACTCGGCGCCGGCGCCGAGCTCGACGATGATGAACTCGTGCGGCGTGTGGCTGCTCTGCTCTTCGCTTCTCCCGAGCCCCTCTCCCTGGGCCGATTGGTGAAGCTGCTCCAGCGGCCCGAGCGCGCCCGGGTACGCTCAGCCCTGGAGACCCTGGGCGCGCGTCTCTCGGGGGCCGGCCTGCCGATCGAGGTGCGAGGCCTGCGCGGTGGCTACACCCTCTTGACCACCTCGGACGTCGGGCCCGTCGTCGGACGATTGGCCAAGGGCTCCCCAGTCGAGCGCATTTCGGCTGCCGCCCTGGAGACCCTCTCGATCGTCGCCTACCGTCAGCCGGTGACCAAGGCCGAGATCGAGGCGATCCGTGGAGTCCAGGCCGGTCCGATCCTGCGTGCGCTGGTCGATCGGGGGCTGGTCAAGGTGACGGGCCGGGCGGACGTTCCCGGCCACCCCTTGGAATACGGAACGACCCCTGAGTTTCTGGAGCGCTTCGGGCTGATGAGCCTCGACGACCTGCCCCGGGACGCGGAGCTCGCCCGGGGCTAGGCGAGGAACTCGGCTCGCGCGGCCCCCCGCTTTGGATGGGAAAAGCTGCGGAAGGGCCCTGCTGGGGGATCGGGAGCGTGCCCCGTCTCGAGGATCGCGGCGTCCGAGGACGCCTGCGCTTGCGCCCCTTCCCGGGCGCCTCGTATCCTCTTGGGCTCCCTCTACCCCGTCAGGCTGGCCGTGGCCCGTCCCGGCCTTCGTGCTCCCACCGGAGCGCCCCCGCGATGTCGAAGAAGACCGACCCCCACTCGAGCGAGCATCCCCGCCATCCCGACCACGACGAGTTCGTTGTCGTACCCCAGGGCCGCAGCAAGCGTCAGTTCCTGTTCACCTTCGGGCTGATGGTTTTCGTGCTCCTGATTTTCACGGTCGGGGGCTCCTTCCAGAGCACCGTCGGCGGCCTGTTCGGCGGTGGAGGCCGGGATGTCGTCGAGGTGGGCTGGACCGATCCCCTGACCGGTGAGACCCATGAGGTCCATCAGCGTGAGTTCCTCGAAACCGGAGACCTCTTGCGGAGTCTTGCGCGCGTGGGCCTGTTCATCCCTTGGCATGGGGAGGCACGCAGGGGACCCGAAGAGGAGGACGTCGCCCTCTTCTTGATCCTGGAACAGATCGCCGCGGATGAGGGCATCGCTCTGTCCGACAGTGAGTTCAAGGAAGAGCTGACGATGGTCTTCGCGGGGCCGCCCAAGCCGGGCGAGGACGAGGCGACACGTCGCGCGACGGCGTCCCAGAACCTGCGCCGAGCCCGGCAGGGTTCGCGCGTTCCCCAGAGTTTCGAACTGGGCATCCGCCGCGTGTGGACCGTGCGCAAGCTGATCCGGCTCATGCGCCTGGGCCTGGGGGAGGTGGCCTACGACAGCATGGTGCGGGACGTGCCCAACCCCCAGCTCCTGCAGTTCGGATATGCCCTGCCCAACCGGGGGGATATCGGCGCGGTCGATCCAGAGCGGGTGCGACGCATTTGGGAGAAGGGGCACGTTCAATACCACTTCCAGTACATCAGGGCCCGAGCGGACGCGTTCGAGGACGAGGCGCGCCAGGCCTTGCCGGGTGATGAGGAACTCCTGGCCTGGTTCCACGAGCAGCCCCCCGCGGAACAGCGCAAGCACTACACCGAGCAGGAATACCGCGTCGAGGCGGCCTACCTGCCCCTCGATCCCATTCCCGAGGGATTCGACGAGACCGCTCTCCTCGAGGCTTATCCGGCACCCGAGGGAGCCGATCCCGAGCGACTCCTGACGACGTACTACAACCTGGCGCGTCTTCCGCGCTTCAAGGTGGCCCAAACCCAGGACGAGAGCGAGGGCGGCGAGGCGGATGACTCGAACGAGCAAGAGCCGGCGACGCCCAGCTTCAAGCCCCTCGAGGAGGTGCGTGAACAGTGCGAGCGTGAAGCTGCGTTGCACCGGGCCCTGGGCTCGTGGTTGCGGGACCTGCAGGAGCAGGCCACGGCTGCCAAAACCGAGCCGGCGGAGGGCGAGCCCCCCGCCCCGGAACTCGACTTCAAGGCGGAAGCCGAGCGCTATGGTCTCGAGTTCGTCGAGTCGGAGCCCCTGACGCGGGACGAGATCGAGGCCCAGGACTGGGCTGGGACCTTCGTGGGTCAGCGCTTCGACTTCCGTCCCCAGGGCGGCAGCTTCCTGCCCTCGGTCGTGATCGAGAAGGACTCCCTGGTCATCATCTATGTGAGTGAGGTGATCGAGCCCCGTGAACCCGAGTTCGCGGAGATTCGGGATGCCGTGGCCGATGCTTGGGTGCAAGCCCATGCCCTCGAGATGGCTCGGCAGGCCCTGGACGATTTGCGGGATGCCTTCGGTACCCGGCCCGAGGATGACCCGGCTACCGAGGCGGTGGACGAGAGCCAGACCTGGATCCCGACCACCGACGCCGAGGCCTTCCGGGCCGCGGCGGAGTCCGCGGGGTTGGAGATGCAGGAGCGCGACTGGCTCGAGCAGTTCGAGGTTTCCACGGGGGACTTCGACACGATGACTCCGGCCGACCGTGTCTTCCGGGCCGAGCAGACTTGGTATGGGCTCGAGCCGGGCAGCGTTCCGCCTCCCGCTCTCGTGCCGGCAGCTTTCCAGAAGGAAGAGAGCGATCGGGTCGCCATCCTGGCGCGCTTCGATGGTCAGCGCCCCAAACCGCTGAGCGAGATGACGGCGGCGGACCTGATGCAGGTGCGTCAGCAGGCCCTCGATGAAGCTGCCACGGCTCTCGAGAAGAGCGTTCTGCGGGTGGACAGCGACTGGTTCAAGCAGTCCTTCCAGGTGCATCTCGATGCCTGGGTGCGACGCGCCGAGGCGGACGCGAAGGCGCAAGAAGAGGCCCCTCCCAGCGAGTAGGACCCGGATGCCTCCATTCGGGGCCTCCAGAGGGGCCCGCCGGCCGTCCCCGGGATCCTGCGGGACCATGGGGTCAGAGGATCACCAGGCCGGCACCCTTGGCTTGGCGCAGAGGGCCTTGCGGCGTGGTGCTTCAGCCCCTTTGGGAATCCTACCCGGCCTGCCTGGAGATCCGTGCTAGGCTGGCGGCATGTTACTAAGGCTCGCCCTTCTCATCACGCTCGTTCCCCTCGCCTCATCCCAGTGTTTCGAGTTCTCGGATGTCCCGCCGCCGAACAGCCAAGAGTATCTCGGGGTTGCTCTGGGTTTGGAGGGCACGACGGTCCTGGTCGGAGCACCCGACAAGCTCAGCGGAGGATTCGATCGCTCGGGAATCGTGCGCCTCTACGACGCGCCGTCGGGGGCTTCACTGGGCAAGCTGAAGCCTCTTGACCCCGAGAACACCAAGAACTTTGGGGTCTCGATCGCGACCGGGAATGGGCTCGCCGTGGTCGGTGCCCCCATCGATGGGGGACCCTCTTCCGCGACGGGGGCTCTCTACCTGTTCGACATCGCGACGAAATCCCAGCTCTTCAAGATGACCGCCCCCATCCCCCACCCGGGGGCCCGGCTGGGCGATGCCTGCGCGCTGGATTCCCAGTGGGTCATCGGCGGTGCTCCCTTCGACGACGGCAACGGTTCCCAGAGTGGGGCCGCCTATGTCTTCGATAGCGCGAGCGGTGCGTTTCTGCACGAACTCACGGCGTCGATCCAAGCTGGAGATCAGTTTGGGCATGCGATTGCCGCAGGCGGGGGCCTGGCGGTCGTGAGCGCGCCGCTGGCGGACCTTTCCGGTGTCGACTCCGGGCGTGTCTTCGTCTTCGACCTCGCCACGGGGAGTCTCCTCCGCGAACTCCAGCCAAGCGGCCTAGGGGCCGGGGATCTTTTCGGTTGGTCGGTGTCGGTCGATGGTGGGCGCGCGGCGGTCAGCCAGGGCTGGGGACGGGTGGTGCTCTTCGATCTCGCCACCGGCGGCACCCTGGCTACCTACGACCTGCCTGCCGAGGTTCACAACGGTGCGGTGAGCGCGGTCTCCCTGGAGGGAAACCGTCTGCTGGTAGGCCAGGCGATCGAGGGTGGCGCCCTGGGAAAGAATCTGACCGGGCGAGCCGCCTTGATCGACGTCAACAGCGGCGACCTCGTGGCCATGCTGGCGGATTTCGATGGGCAACTGGGTGACCTGTACGGCAACGCGGTGCTCGTGCGTGGAGGCTACCTTCTGGCGGGAGCACCCAGCAAGGATGGTGGGCTCGCCGACCAGGGTGGAGTCTTCGTCTACTCCCAATGTTCCGGGACAGGGACGACCTATTGCTCCCCCGGTGTCCCGAATTCGACCGGATCCCCGGGGCAACTCGCCGCCTTCGGCAGCGATGTCGTCTCTGAGGACAACCTCGTCCTGCGCGCCTTGGACCTGCCCCCTGGGCGTTTCGGAATGCTGCTCGTCTCGGACACTCAGACCTTCATTCCCGGAGCCGGGGGGAGCCAGGGCAACCTGTGTCTCGGTGGCACGCTGGCGCGCTACACGAGCTTCTTGGCCCAGGTCAGCGACTGGGGGAGCCTCGAAGTGCCGGTCGAGCTCACAGCCTTGCCATTCAATCCACCCCACGCGGTACAGGCGGGCGAGACCTGGAACTTCCAGCTTTGGCACCGGGACAAGCCCCCCACGGGAGGCTCCAACTTCACCGACGCGGTCTCGATTCTGTTTCAATAGTCCCTGGCAGCGGGCGCACCCCTCTTGGAGTGCGCCCGCCTCAGATTCGCGTTTCCCCGCCTGCGGGGGAGGATCAGTAGAGCGGGTCCCAGGCCAGGAAGCAGTGGCGTTGCATCGGCGTCCAGAAGAGCTGCCAGTCATCCGGGGTGTAGCCGCGGGTGAGCATCTCCTGCATGTAGCGGTCCGCGTAGGCATAGAAGGCCGGAGTGAAGAGCAGCTTGCTCGTGGGCAGGCCTCGCTCATCGGCGATGATGCGGCTGATGATGTTCGAGCCCCACCAGGTGTTGGCCGTGCAGCAGATACGGTACTGCGAGCCGTTGCCGTTGGGCGGACAGGGGACGCCGGGTTCAGCATAGATCCAGTGCACGTCGTCGTTCACGGCACAGCCATAGGCGCGCATCTCGTAGAAGTGGCCCACGCCCCAATCGACCGTGCCGGCGGGAAGGTAGGTGCCGTAGCCGCACAGGCCGCAGTTGCCTCCATCGGGGACGACGAAGGGTTGATCGTCTTCCTGGAAGGCGTGCCAGACCGGGCCGTTCGCCAGGTTGGCGGCTGGCAGCACCATATCCATCATCACCGTGTCATCGAGGAGCCAGCCGGCGTAGTAGATCGAAAGCTTCGCGCCATCTCCGTGGCCCGCACCCCCGTCCCAGTGGCCACCGTAGTACTGCACCCCGTTTTCGAAGAGCGCCGGATCCTGGAGACCGATCTGATAGCGGTCGAGCCCGATCTGCACCAGATCGATCACGGTCGCACGCTTGTCTTGGGTCGAGTAGTCGTTCATCAGGGTGGGGAGCATCGCATCCCAGAGCCGCCCCTGAACGTCTCGTCCATAGTTGGGCATCACATCGGAGGGGCGGGACTGGCGCTTCATGTAGCGCGCCACGCCAGGCGCCTCGTACCAGACGCCGTCCACCGAGGCGGCGATGGCACTCCAGTCGAGCGGTTCGAGAAGCGTGGTGGGCTGGGCTGTGGGCAGGCCCTGGAGCCGGGCGAACTTCACTTCGGAGAGGTTGGCAGGAGACAGCTTGGGCCCCGGCCCCGTGTAGACGGGGCGGAAGGAGCCTTCGTCGGGCACCTCACCAACCACGGTCAGGACACCGATGTTGCGCACCTGGGAGCGTCCCCCCGGGGTCTCCTGGCTCAGGCAGGTGACGATCGAACTGCCTGCGGAGACGGTGAAGGGGAGTTGATCGGCGATGTTCAGGGAGTGGTCGTAGGCGTACCCCATGGCGCCCACTCCGGGAGCGCTGGCGAAGATCGAGTTGTCGAGGCCTTGGGTGAGGTCGACGGCACTGGGGTTGATCATGGTGCCGTTGCGCCACCACTCCTGTGCCGGATCGAAGCTGGTGGCGGGGGTGATGCTGGTCAGGGTGACGGGACCCCGGACCCACCAATCGCCATTGGCGTACTGGCCACAGGTGCGGAAAGAGGAAAACTCCCAGCGGAAGGGTCCTTGAACGACCCGCTTGCGGAGCAGGGGGTAGCCGCCTCCTCCTCCGCCGGTTTGGGCCCGGGCTGGGGCCGGAAGGAGCGTGAATGCCGCTAGGGCGGAGAGGGTGACTAGAAGAGAGGGTGTGCGCATGGTTCAGATTCAGGGCCTACCCGCGGAGAATCCAGACGGGCAGTCGCCGGGTGCGACACTCCTCCTATGTTCCAAGGGAACTCTGCCGTTGTGCCCTGGTGCCAGAAGGTTGGTGGAGCATGGGCAGAGCAGCAGTTGCGGTGTAAGTTCTCACTCGACCTCCATGTCGAGGTAGATGCGTCCGCTCTCCCACTCCCCTTCAATCCGCCCCTGCCGTGCAAGCGGGCGAAACGCGGAACTTCCAGGTCTGACACCGCGATCAAGCCCCGTCGGGAAGATTCCACTTCACCGACGTGGTCTCGATCCCCTTTCAGTGAATCACGCAGCGGGGGGCTGTTTTGCGAGCGCTCCCGGACGCACCGATCGGAAGGTTATCCGGAATGTCGTCCCCCCGCCGGGGCGGGCGAGGAGTTGCACACGGGCCTTCATCGCGCGGGCCCGCAGCCGCACCAGGTGCAGCCCCAGCCCGGTGCCCGTGTTGCGGCGGGTGTGCTCATCTCCAATGCGGTAAAAGGGTTCGAAAACGTGGGCACGTTCGGCCTCGGGGATTCCCGGGCCGCGATCGGAGACCTCGAGGACCACCCGTCCATGGGGGCCGGTTCCGACACGGATGAGGATGGGTTCTCCCCCCGGGTCTACCGGCGCGTACTTGCGGGCGTTCTCGATCAAGTTGACCAGAATCTCGCGTACCCCCTCGGGATCCAGGAGAACCGGGGGCAGGTCGGCTTGGAGGAGAAACTCCAGGTCGTCCACCGAACGTCCTCCGACCTCTTCGAGTTCCTCACGCAGGCCGGCGACCAGTCCGGCTAGGTCTCCGGGCCTTGGCTTGGGCGCGTTACCTTGCAGCATGCGGTGGACCAGGACGCGGTCGACCAGGCCGTCGAGCCGTTCGATCTCGCGCAGAATCCGTTCCAAGTACTCCCGGCGCTGCTCCTCATCCCGCACCCAACCCTCGTGCAGCATCTCCGCGTGCAACTTGACCGAGGCGACGGGGGTGCGCAGTTCGTGGGTGACGGCGGCGACGAAGTTCTCGGTGCGCCGGGCCTGGGCCTGGGAGGCGCGTACCGAACCCCACAGCAGTCGAATACCAAGGAGCAGGGAAGCCACCATGGCCGCGGTCACACCGACGAGCCACATGATCTGCGCGCGAAAATCCCCATCGATCTTGGCCACGCCGGCCGAGAGGGTCAGGTTGCCCAGGGGGCGCACTTCGCTCGACGGCAGATCGATTCCGTAGACGTCCCACAGGTCGATCGTCTCCGCTGTCACCTCGGGATCCTCGGGGGGCGAGGAGCCGATGGGGTGCAAGGCAATGTCGCTCCCCAGGATGTCGGCCGCCAGGGTTCGGGGGAGGCGGTTCAGCAGCCAGTCAGGGTCGATGTCGATCCCCTGGACGAGCTGCTGCTCGCTCTCGATCATTGCGAAGCAGTCCGGCGCACGCAGGTGACTGGGCAGACCGTCGATGATGACGAAGCGTTCAGCGATCAGGTGCAGTTCGCCCATGTGATCGCGTTCGGCGCGCACTTCGAAGGGTCCGTAGCGTACGCGCAGGTTGCGTAGCTTCCCGCCGAGTTCCTGGCTCAAGGCGCGTAGATCTCCTTGGGTGCACTCGGGCCGACGATCGAGTGCGCAGTTGAGCGCCACGAGTTCGATTGGGGTCATCACCTTCCGTGTGCGTTCCGCATCCAGGAGGCGCTCGATCTCGACCTCGGCCATGAGGTGTTCGTGGGTTTCGACATGGGCGCGGATGAGCACCTCTTCGACGAACTCCGCGAACTGCATGCGCCAGGCGGTGTGCGCTTCGGCCTCGGCGCCGGAGAGCCCCTTGGGCTGGGGGGCGATCAGGATCGGCGGCACATCGCCTACGCTCTTCAGGTCGTACTGGTACCAGGCGCGAATGCCCTCGGTAGCGCGGAGGGGAGTCTGTACCGGACGCAGGTCATAGCCCACCGGTCCGGGGACGGTCGAGCGTTCGAAGTAGTCGACCTCCTGGTAGACGTAGAAGGGCCGGGCATCCTCGCGGGAGAGTAGGGCTTGGAACTGTGCGTGCAGCGCACGGGTCAGCCGACCCGCCGCATCCGCCACGCTTTCGGGAACCTGGGCCCGCCGCTCGTGGTACTGGCGCAGGAGCTGCTGCCAGAGCAGGCCCCCGAAGACCAGGGCCGGCAGGAGCACGAGCAGGGCATACCAGACCAGCGCCGTACGCCCGCCCTCGCCTCCTAGCCGTCGTGCCACCGATAGCCCTTGCCGCGCACGGTCTGAATCAGGGTCGGCGAGGAGGGATCGGGCTCGACCTTGCGCCGCAGGCCGACGATGTGAATGTCGACCGTGCGTGTCTCGACGTTGGCGCTCTGGTAGTGCCAGACATCGAGCAACAGGTCGTCCCGCGTGACGACGCGATCCTTGTGCTGGATCAGATAGGCCAGGATGTCTCCCTCGCGCGGTGTGAGGGCGAGCACCTGGCCGTCCCGGTGGACCTCGAGGCGCGCCAGATCGACCTGGATACCGCCGGGCAGTTCGAGCATCGAGGGCGGGGCGGTGTCCATGCGCACGCGTCGGAACTGGGCCTCGACCCGAGCGACGAACTCCCGGGGCGAGAAGGGTTTCTTCATGTAGTCGTCGGCGCCCAGCTCCAGCCCGCGCACCACATCCTCCTCTTCGGCCAGAGCGGTCAGGATGAGCACGCTGCAGCGGATGTCCTCGGTACGGACCCGCTCGAGCACCTCCAGGCCGCTCATTCCCGGGAGCATCAGGTCGAGCACGACCAGGTCGGGGGTCTGCTCGCGGATGCGGGTCAGGGCTTGCTTGCCGTCGTGGCACAGCTCGACTTCGAAGCCGGCGTGTTCGAGGGCGTCGCGGATCCCCAGGGCGAGGGCCTGCTCGTCCTCGACGACGAGGATCTTCTTGCCGGCCGTTTCGGGCTTGGATTCGGTCATGGGCAGAGGGTGGGTCGGATTCATGGTCAGCATAGCCGGGCGAGGTGGTCGGTTGCATCCCCAAGGGCTCGACACCCCACCTACGGTTGACTCCGGCAGGCCGGGAGGATGCCGCACGTAAGTTCGGCGTAGTCCCCGGGGACGAGCCGAATGGGCACCTGCCATGACGCGTTCCATGTCGAGGGGAGGCTGGGGGAGGGGCCGTCGGCGTTCCCCGCCCCGATGAGGCGGGCGGCGAGCAGGGCCTGGCCCGCCCAGGCGGCGGGGAGGCTCCAGGTCTAGGCTCGAAAACCGGCGAAGCGCGGACCATGTGTAACCGGTTGTATATTCAGGGGTTACGCCCGTGCCCGTGCCCGTGCCCGTGCCCGTGCCCGTGCCTGCGGCTTGACCAACCTCTGGTTCTTCTAGAGAGGCAAAGGCGGATGCTGGCTTAGAGCGACATCTCCGAGACATCCTCTGTGCCGCGAAAGCCATGCTATTGAGAGCCACGCTCTTGGAGAAAGGAACGACATGAAGCGCCTGATCCTGTTCGCCATGCTTGCCTTGGCTCCCCTCGGGATCGCTACTGCCTTCGGCGAAGGCGGCGGTGCACCCCCGAAGCCCAGGAATCTCGACTGCACGAAGGACAGCTCGGGTAACTGCACGGTCCTTAGCCCAGACTGCAGCATCTCGGGCGGTTACTGCCTCATCGGTGGTAGCGGTCAGCGCTGGCACGATGGGGAATCCTGGGCGGCGGACGGCTGCGGGTGTATGCTTTCGTCACCGAAGGTCTTATCGACGGGGTGGGGGTCGTTTGCTCGCTCCCCATGCAGGTTAGCCCATTGAAATCGCTTGAGTTCATCCTCATTCCCGTCGCGGGCCTCGCCGTGGGCCTTCTTGTTCTCTTTGCTTTTTGGGGCCAGCGAGCGTCGCGGCCAATAGAGCTGGGCTCCGAGACCTGCTACGAACAGCGCGCCCCAGCCGAGCTCGTAGGCGTCGAGAAGGGGCGCCTCCTACGCCGGAGCGAGCTGGAGCCGACCTTACCCCGCCAGGGCGAGCGAAGTACCGGTGAAAGCACCGATGAAAAGGATAAGAAGAAGGTGCGGCCGGAACGGGAGCGGGTCGTCACCGATTTTCATGTCCTCTACGAAGACGGCACAGCGGCTCCGGGGCTCGAGCTTTTTGCGATGACCCCCGGAGACACCGATGACTGGGGCCTCGTCCATGGGGAGACGGACCAGGAGGGGATCTTTCGAGCGCACCTGGACCCCGATGGATCATCGATCTCCGTTCGGGTAACTGACAAGCAAACTCAATCGGTGATTCTGGAGTGGGCTGGACCGCGTCTGGCCGAGGTCACCTTGACCGTACCTCGCCCGCGATTCCTGAGGATGCGGCTCACCAGCCCAGACGGTGGCACCAGCCTCCATGGTCACCGCTACAGCGTACGCTTGGACTCCTTCGAGGGTCTCGACACTCCGGTCCGCTTCCTCGGTGTGGCTGAGTTTGCAGAGGATGGGACCTGCACGATGCCGGCCTACTTCGGGCAGAGGGAGCGCACGCTTCAGGCCTCGATCGGCGTCGATGGCCACTTGGTCCTCGAAGATCGTCAGCCGACTGAGAACTTCCTTTCGCCGGCAGGGGCGACCTTCGAGCTCGATTTCGTCACGGTCCGGGTCGTGGTGACGGATGGGGACGGGGTGGCCCTCGGGGCGGCCCAGGTTCACATGCAATCTCGGGTGACCGGCACGGTTAGCAGGGTCACGGTTGACGAGGAGGGAATTGGGGAGCTTGTCCTCCCTAGGGGCCCCGCTATTCTCTGCGCCTCCGCCCCCGGTTTTCAGGCCTATTTCACAACGATTGACCCGGTCGATGGCGGGCGGGTCGAGGTCAGGATGAGGGCAGTCCAACCGGGGTCGTTTACCGTGCGTGTCGAATCACCCCTTGGCTGCCCCGTCGAAGATGCACTCATCACCGTCGCCCCAGGTGGGGCGGACCGTGAATGCACATATGTCGCCGCGATCCAGCGGCGATCGAACGCGGAGGGTGCCGCGGAGTTCCCGCTCACCATCCTAGGCCCGGCAACGATCGTTGCCTATCACCCCGATTACGGCTTCACGGAATCCTATCCGTTCCACTGCTCGCGCGGTGAGGAGGTCGTCCTGCGGATGGAGGACGTCTGCACGCTCGAGGTCGTGGCGAAAGCAGACGGTATCGTGCTCCCCGAGCACGAGGTCCTCCGGTGGGCCGTTCTCGACCGCATACACGCACGGGAGTGGGAGGGGCGCCTCGGTCCGGGGCGGAGGGAGATCGATTTTCTCCCCGTCGGCGACCTCGTCGTCGAACTCTTTTCCCCGAGTGCGGGTCTCGTGGGAGTTGAGCCCGTGTTCATCTCGGAACCGGGCCGGTACCGCCTCGACGCCGAGCTTGCTCCGGGAGTATTCGCCGAAGGCACGATCTCACCCGTACCCGAGGGTCGTTGCGTGGTGACGGCCCTCACTCCAAACGTGCCGGAAGACCTGTCCCGGAGGTGGTGCCGGACGCTGGTACAGCCCGACGGCTCGTTCTCGATCTTCTCTCCGGCTCTGGAGCGGGTGAATCTCTCGGTTCAGACCGAGAACGGGCAGCGCTCCAGCCACAGCGTGGATCCGCTGGACGTGATCTCCCTGCACCTGGATGACGACTAGGACCAGCGACTGCCGAGCGGCCCTGGAGGCCGGCCCGGCGCAGCTTCCCCGACATGCCCGAGGCGGGTCGACACCCTTCGATGAGTCGTGCAGTAGATGAGCCTCATGGACCTGTTCAAGGTCCCTCCTTCTCTAGCGGTTCCCTTTCACCGTTCGCCGTGCCGCCGAGATCTCCTCCATGAGGCCGGCGTCGAGCAGGGCCTGGCCCGCCCAAGCGGCGAGGTGGCTCCAGTGCAGGGGACGGACCTCGCCCTCCAGGAGCGCCGCGCGAGCTTCTTCGGCTTTGCCCGCCAGGACCAGGGCGGCGGCATACTCGAGTCGCAGGGGGGCGTCGCCTCCCGGTAGGTCGGGATGGAGACGCGCGATCTGCAGGGCTTGGCGGAAAAGACGCACCGCGGTCTCGAAGTTGCCCCGCTCCACATCCTGCTCGGCCCACAGAAGGTTGG
>JALWOP010000257.1 GCA_027083445.1 Planctomycetota bacterium
CAGGTTCGAATCCTGCCCCCGCTACCACGCACGAGAAGAGGGGGCGCGCCTTTGGCGCGCCCCCTCTTCTCGTGCGTGGTAGATGTTTTTTGGCCCAACCGCTGACGCGGTTGGAGCATCGGCAGGTGTCAAGGGACACCATCTTTCGCGCACTCAGGGGACAGGTACTTTGACGCACCTCGGGGGTCGTGGGTTGGGGGTAGATAAGACTGGTCGTGTGCTCAGAGTTCTCCACAATCCGTCAGTCTCCTCCCCCTGGACCCCCTCCTCCAGGGGGCTTTCGCCCCCGGACCGCCGCGCTACGCCTCAGCCTGCTGGGGGCAGGCTTCGCGCGGCTCCCCCAGATAGCGGGGGCTCGGCCCCCCGCCCCCCCGTCTCTCGGATGGTGTTACCCATGTGCCCGGTCAAGAGTGTTACCCATGTCCCGGGTTGCACACCCTCCTGGTAGGGTGGCCGTAGGGACGGAGAGCCTTCGCGGGAGGCGGTCTTCAGTCGTCGGTTCCAGGTGAGTCGTGCTCCCTCTCCGCATGGTTCGATCAGCCCCTCTACTCCCAGGGCACTTTTGTGAAGAAGAAGCGCAAGAAAACATCCCCGGCGCGGAGTTCCGCACAAAGGTGGTCTGACCTGAGCTGGACGGACCTGAACGACTGGGCGGGATCGCGCGCCGTGACGAGGGGGCGCAGCTACCAGAGGCGAGGCTTGGTAGAGGATCTGGGGATCTCCCGCGGGGGTGAACTCGTGGCCTGGGTAACCGGTAGGGAACGCTACGCGACGAGGGTTCGGAGGGACCTCGCCGGTCCTGGAAACCGTGCTCCGATGCACCTCGAATCCTCCTGTTCCTGTCCCGTGGGGATCCGCTGCAAGCATGCGGTGGCGGTCATCCTCGCCGCGTTGGAGGCCCTCGGGGCCGGCGAGAAGATCCGGCAGGTTTCCAGTAGGGATCTCCGCTGGGACCTCGCCACCGGGGTTTCCGAGAGTGCGACCTCCGACACGCCTTCGAATCCGAGCAGCCTGAAGCCCTACCTGTTCTCCTTCAAAAAGTCCGAGCTGGTGGAGTTCCTGCTGGAACTCAGCGCGGCTTACCCGGAGGTCAAGGCCGACATCGTCGATCGAAGCATCCGTGCGAGCGGTGATGTGGCTGCCGTCGTGCAGCAGATTCGAAGAGAGATCGATGCCGTCTCGAAACAGCCGGTCTGGTGGGACCATTGGCGTGGAGAGGGGGAGTTGCCGGACTACTCACGGGTGGAGAAGGGGCTGGCGAGCCTGCTCGGCAGCGCCCACTACGACGAGATCTGTGAACTCGGCCGGGAACTGTTCGAGGCCGGAAGGGCGCAGCTCGAGGGAGCCAGGGACGATGGCCAGACATGCATGGCGATTTCCGACTGCATGAGCATCGTGTTCCGAGCCGTTCTGAAATCATCCCTCTCGGATCCGGAGAAGATTCTGTGGGCGATCGATCTGTCGATGGAGGACGATTTTGGGCTGGCCGAGGAGATCGGCAGCATCCTCGAGCGCAGGTGGAGCAAGCGCACCTGGTCCGCCGTGGCGGATGGCTTGGCGGTCCGGCTTGATTCGCTCGGCGATTCAGAAGGCGGGGACTTTGCCGCTCGCTTCGAGCGGGAATGTCTCTGCCGCTGGTTGTGTTCCGCGCTCGACGCCGCGGGACGGGGGGAGGAAGCCATCGAGACCTGTGAGGGTGAGGCCCTGACCACGGGTAACTATGAACCGTTGGTACGCCGGCTGATGGATGCGGGGCGGTTGGACGAGGCTGTCCAGTGGGCAGAGCGAGGGTACGCGGCGGTCCTGGGCGAGATGCCTGGGGTGGCCGAGGGTCTGCGCACACTCTTGCGTGAGATCGCGCATCGGCGGCGCCAATGGCCTCTGGTGGCGGCCTATGATGCGGAGTGTTTTCTCGAGCGCCCGAACGTCTCGAATCTCAAGAAGTTGTTGGCAGCGGCCAAGAAGGCGCATTGCGAGGGCCAAGTTCGTGAAGCTGCCCTGCGCTTTCTGGAAACGGGGAGAGATCCGGCGCGCTCCAAGAAGTGGCCGCTTCCCCCGACGCGGCTGGCGACGGGGGCCTCCTCCCAGAAGGCGGGTGAGCTCGTCAAGCACTGGGACGTGCTGCGCGACCTGGCCATCGATGAGGATCGCCCCGATGATGTTTTGCGCTGGCACGATCGGCTGGCGCAGCGTACTCGTTCCCGCTTCTGGTATTCCCAGGTCCCGAATCTGCGAGTTGCCGAGGCCGTCGCTGCAACCCATCCCGAGCGGGCGATCGAGATCTACCGTAGGGCCGCCGAGAGGCTCATCGGGAAGACCAATCCCGACTCCTACGTAGAGGCCGGGGCCTTGCTCGAACGCGTGCGGGACCTCTTGCACGCCTCGGGGCACGCAGACGAGTGGCCTGCGATCCTTGCCGAGCTGCGGCAGGTGCACAGCCGCAAGTGGCGACTGATGGAGGTCCTCGACGGGCTCGAGGGCAAGCCGATCGTGCCTGTCAGGAAGGTGAAGGGATCCCAGAGGCGCCGTCGAAGCCGCACCTAGCGCCGCTCGGGTGGGCTGCCGGAGGATGGGGAAAGCTCTTCAACCTCGATGGATCAGGCCATGATGGAGAGGCTCGGGCGTCGCCCTGGCTCGGGCGTGACTTCAAGCGAGTTCTTCACGCCGCTCGCGGGCTCGGCGCGCTAGGCTCTCCCTTCTCCGATCTGAGCTGGCAGGGAACTCGACTGTCTGCTCGGAGAACGGAATGGAGGTATGCCATGGCGATCACGATCCGAAAACGCGCAGCCCTCTACCTCACGACCCTGGGGCTGCTTCTCTCCGCCCCGGGAGTGTCGGCCCAGGAGGGGGGCAGTGAGTGGCACTTCGATGGGGATGCCGTGGGGCGACTGCCCGTGGGCTGGACGGTGGGAGAGACCCAGCCCTCGGTGGCCCCCGCCCACTGGGAGGTCCTCGCCGATCCCGCGGCACCGAGTGCCCCGCAGGTGTTCGGGGTGAGCGAGACGCACAACGAGGATCGCACCTTCAACCTGGCCATCGCCGACGACACCTCCTTCACCGACCTCGACCTTTCGGTCCAGGTCAAGGCGATCGGTGGGCGGGTCGACCAGGGGGGAGGCCCGATCTGGCGCTGCCGGGACGAGAACAACTACTACATCGCGCGCTTCAATCCCCTGGAGTCGAACTTCCGGGTCTATCGGGTCAAGGATGGACACCGGCATCAGCTCGACTCGGCCACGATCGAGACCCAGCCCGGGAAGTGGTACCAGGTCGAGGTTCGCATGGTCGGGACGCACATCACCTGCGCGATCGACGGGCGCCCGCTTCTAGAGACCGAGGACAGCAGCTTCACCGGTCCGGGCAAGATCGGCCTTTGGACCAAGTCCGACGCGGTGACCCGCTTCGACGACCTGATCGCAGGGGAGATCCCATCCCGCTCCGCGAGCCGGCTCGAGCGGGTGCGTGCCCTTCCCATGGGTGACGTGCGCGGGCGGATCGACCACCTGGCCTTCGATCCCACTGGGCAGAGGCTCTTTGTCGCCGCCCTCGGCAATGGCAGCCTCGAAGAGATCGATTTGGCTTTGGGTAAGCGCGGGCGGCGGGCCCTCTCTCTCGCGGAACCCCAGGGCATCCTCTACCTGTCGAGACGCGACTGGGTCGTTACCTCCTGGGGCAAGGACGGCAGCGTTCACCTCTATGATGTCGCCCCAGGAAAGCCCTCCCTCGTCGCCCTCGGCTCGATCGAGCTTGGGTCGGACGCCGACAACATGCGCTTCGACCCCCTGCACCAGCGCATTTGGGTCGCCCATGGGGAGGGAGCCCTCAGTGCCCTCGGCATCGATGGGGAGGGTGGGCTGGTCTCTGGGGTCCGCATTCCCCTCGACGGCCACCCCGAGTCGTTCCAGTTGAACGCGGCGGCCACCCGGGCCTGGGTCAACGTCCCCGACGCCGGCCAGGTCGCCGCGCTGGACCTGGAGAGCGGCAGGGTCATCTCCAAGTGGCCCCTGGGAGAGTTGCACGCGAACTATCCCATGGCCCTGGACGAGGCGGGTGGGCGCCTCTTCATCGGCTGTCGCCGACCTGCCCGGCTTGTCGTCATGGACACGCAGTCGGGTAGGCGGCTCGCCTCGGTCGAGTGTGTGGGTGATGCGGACGACATCTTCTACGACGCGCCCCGTCACAGGCTCTTCGTCATCGGGGGTGAGGGCTTCGTCGACATCTTCTCTGTCGTGGAGGGCTCCGCTCCCCGGCGCATCGAGCGGGTGGAGAGTGCTCCGGGTGCTCGCACGGGTCTTTGGATCCCCGATCAGGCACGGCTCTTCGTGGCCGCCCCGGCGAGGGAAGGCAAGCCGGCACGGGTGCTCGAGTATCGATTGCGCGAGGGGGGCTGAAGCCTGCATCGGCGGAGCCGGAGCGATCGCGAGTGGATCCGAGATCCTCCTGCTCAGCTGCGCTCGGCATGCGCTACCCTCCCCCGGATGGGTGACGTGAAAGGCGTGGGCGGGAAGCGCCCCCTGGCTGTGGTGGCGCTTCTCGGGGTGACGATCATCTGGGGGGCCACCTTTCCCTGGATGAAGGGTGCTCTCGACGTCGCGCGGGAAGAGTTGGGGGAAGAGGGGGTGCTTCCGGCCACCAGTCTTTTTTTGTGCCTGCGCTTTGCCATCTCCGCGCTCTTGTTGCCCTTCTGCGTCAAGGGGGCCTTGCCCCGCAGGGGTGAAGGTTGGGGCGGTCTGGCCTGGGGCTTGGTGCTCGGTCTGCTTTTTCTGGGCGGTTTTCTGCTCCAGATGGTGGCCCTGGATGAGCTCACCCCCGCGGCCTCGGCCTTCCTGACAAGTCTCTACGTCCTCTTCACCGCCCTGCTCTCCCTTTTCTTCCGGCACCACCGAGCGATCGGTACTGGGCTGTGGATCGGGGTCTTGCTCGCCACGGGTGGGGCGGCCATCATCTCCGGCCCTCCCCAAATCGAGTTCGGTCTGGCGGAGTGGATGACCGTCGCCAGTGCCTTTCTTTTCGCCTGCACGATTCTGGTGACCGACCACGCCACCCGCCGGCATGCGCCCGCCCAGATCTCTTGGATGTCCTTTACGGTGGTGGCTCTCGGTGCGGCGGGAATCCTGCTCTACTTCCTCTCAACGAGTGGAGAAGCTAGCGGTGGAGGCCGGGTGGGGGACCTATGGGTTCTCCTGGGTCTGAGAGGGTTCGTGCAACCGCTACTCTTCTGCTCCCTCTTGGCGACCCTCCTGGCCCTGACCGCCCTCAACCACTTCCAGCGTTTCGTCTCCCCCGTGCGCGCGGCGACCCTCTACTCCCTCGAACCGGTTTGGGCGGCTGTCATCTCGCTCTTCTTGGGGAGCGAAAACCCCGACTTCTGGCTTTTCGCCGGAGCGAGCGCCCTACTCTCGGGCAACCTCTTCGCCGAATTCGGAGGGCGCTCGCCGAAGGTGACTGGAGTACGGTAATAGGGTGAAGGCCACTCTGCACCTTTCTTCATCGCTTTAGCCTTGCTTGCCCTCCTGGACCGAGCCTCCGCCTAGGCAGGCGGATCTCTGCGCGCCAAGGTGCGCACCCTGGTGCTTGAACCACGTGAGGAATATGGTCCCATCGGGTTGGCTGTCGACTTACAACAGGCCGGTCGCAGGGTGTGTAGCGAGTATTCTGTTATGTATCAATACGCGTGTACTCAGGTCCAGTTGTGAACCGCTCCCGGGCCCTGATCCATTACACTCCGAAGGAGCAGGCCATGCCGCTACTCAAGTTGTGAACCGCTCCCGGGCCCTGATCCATTACACTGGCGAGGACCGGAGCCGCTGGCCCGCGGTAGTTGTGAACCGCTCCCGGGCCCTGATCCATTACACTTTGCAGCGAATTCTAACGAGTCGCACGGTAGTTGTGAACCGCTCCCGGGCCCTGATCCATTACACTAGCGCTTTCTTGAACACGATCCACGCGCCAGTTGTGAACCGCTCCCGGGCCCTGATCCATTACACTTTCGACGAAGCACGCACGGCGCAAGACCCCGTTGTGAACCGCTCCCGGGCCCTGATCCATTACACTCTCGTCTGGCGCGGCGATTGTGCGCCAGGAGTTGTGAACCGCTCCCGGGCCCTGATCCATTACACTCATCAGGTTCACCGTGAGCGCGATCTGCGAGTTGTGAACCGCTCCCGGGCCCTGATCCATTACACTCCAGCCCTTGAGCACGATCACGTCCTTCCAGTTGTGAACCGCTCCCGGGCCCTGATCCATTACACTCCCTACACCGATGGGCAGTTCGTCATCGGTTGTGAACCGCTCCCGGGCCCTGATCCATTACACTCGACCGGCGTGAGCAGGAAGAACTCCCGCCGTTGTGAACCGCTCCCGGGCCCTGATCCATTACACTGGTCTCCCGTATCTCGTGGGGAAGGATGGGGTTGTGAACCGCTCCCGGGCCCTGATCCATTACACTTGATCCCGAACACGTCGGCAAACTCCTGCTGTTGTGAACCGCTCCCGGGCCCTGATCCATTACACTACACCCCAAAGGGGGCCCCCCTTCTGGTAAGTTGTGAACCGCTCCCGGGCCCTGATCCATTACACTTTGGGATCGGGCTTTTTCACAGCACGAGAGTTGTGAACCGCTCCCGGGCCCTGATCCATTACACTCAGGGGGGCCGAGCAATCGAGCCGCTACATGTTGTGAACCGCTCCCGGGCCCTGATCCATTACACTTCGTGGACACCAAGGCAAGCGAAGCGCTTGTTGTGAACCGCTCCCGGGCCCTGATCCATTACACTGTTCGGTTCGACCGGTTACGGATTCGGCTAGTTGTGAACCGCTCCCGGGCCCTGATCCATTACACTCTGGTATGAGAAGCGCCAGGCAATCATGGAGTTGTGAACCGCTCCCGGGCCCTGATCCATTACACTCCAATCTCGAATCAGTCTTGTCCTCTGTCAGTTGTGAACCGCTCCCGGGCCCTGATCCATTACACTTGCCGTGGACACGCCTCCGGTAGCTTGTGGTTGTGAACCGCTCCCGGGCCCTGATCCATTACACTCCACATCGACCAAGGGAAGTAGAACTGAAAGTTGTGAACCGCTCCCGGGCCCTGATCCATTACACTTGGGGGCTCAAACAGGACTAACCCCAAGTCGTTGTGAACCGCTCCCGGGCCCTGATCCATTACACTTGGCGAAAGGCTCGAAGGCTTCCCAGGCAAGTTGTGAACCGCTCCCGGGCCCTGATCCATTACACTCACGCGACGCTGGCGTGGCGAGATCAGCGAGTTGTGAACCGCTCCCGGGCCCTGATCCATTACACTCTCGGGGTCTGAAAGAGCATCGACCGGCCGGTTGTGAACCGCTCCCGGGCCCTGATCCATTACACTCGTCTACACTGACGGACCCGCCCGTCTCTTGTTGTGAACCGCTCCCGGGCCCTGATCCATTACACTGAGTGACCGCGAAGCAAGAGGACCGCTTCGGTTGTGAACCGCTCCCGGGCCCTGATCCATTACACTGAGTGACCGCGAAGCAAGAGGACCGCTTCGGTTGTGAACCGCTCCCGGGCCCTGATCCATTACACTGTGGAGCTCCACGATCAACGACATTCCCTGGTTGTGAACCGCTCCCGGGCCCTGATCCATTACACTTCAGCGTTGCGGGGGCGAAAGGGCCTCACGGTTGTGAACCGCTCCCGGGCCCTGATCCATTACACTTTTGTTACCGTCGGTGGATACCAGCGTAGTGTTGTGAACCGCTCCCGGGCCCTGATCCATTACACTCTCCCGCCCGTTTAATGCGCCCTGCCGCTAGTTGTGAACCGCTCCCGGGCCCTGATCCATTACACTTCTACGGGCGGCGCTATGCTGCCCGGGATGGTTGTGAACCGCTCCCGGGCCCTGATCCATTACACTTGCGCAGCGACGAAGACCGGCAGCGTGCGGTTGTGAACCGCTCCCGGGCCCTGATCCATTACACTTCGCATGCCCAGGCCAAAGGCGATTAGAGGTTGTGAACCGCTCCCGGGCCCTGATCCATTACACTGTCGGTACACACGCCCGCCGACCTCGCGCGGTTGTGAACCGCTCCCGGGCCCTGATCCATTACACTGCCGTGAGGTACAACCAAGCACCTCGTTTCGTTGTGAACCGCTCCCGGGCCCTGATCCATTACACTAACCGCCGAGTGCGCCGATCAACCCCCCTAGTTGTGAACCGCTCCCGGGCCCTGATCCATTACACTCTCGAGGCATGGAATACGCACTCTTCTGTAGTTGTGAACCGCTCCCGGGCCCTGATCCATTACACTAAACATGCCGATAGAGTGTGTGTAGATTGAGTTGTGAACCGCTCCCGGGCCCTGATCCATTACACTAGGTCAAGGCCGAGCTGGAGCCTCTTTTCGTTGTGAACCGCTCCCGGGCCCTGATCCATTACACTTGTAGTAAACGTCGATGTTGTCTTCGGTCAGTTGTGAACCGCCCCCGGGCCCTGATCCATTACACTCTTGTGGCACGTGATAGCGTAGCCGTAGTGTTGTGAACCGCTCCCGGGCCCTGATCCATTACACTACAGCACGAGAAGGGCCGCCAGCCCGGCTAGTTGTGAACCGCTCCCGGGCCCTGATCCATTACACTCCGACGACGGCTTGCGCGTCGAGCTGCTCGGTTGTGAACCGCTCCCGGGCCCTGATCCATTACACTCCTCGGGCAGGTCGGCCATTACGTTCGACAGTTGTGAACCGCTCCCGGGCCCTGATCCATTACACTTCCTCGCCCCGCACGGGGTCCGCACCTCGTGTTGTGAACCGCTCCCGGGCCCTGATCCATTACACTTCCTCGGGGTCGGCGGTGTCGACCCAGGTAGTTGTGAACCGCTCCCGGGCCCTGATCCATTACACTGAGCCTCGACCCCCAGCCAGTACTGGTGTAGTTGTGAACCGCTCCCGGGCCCTGATCCATTACACTCCTCCACCGCCTGGCGGTGCGGCTGCTGGCGTTGTGAACCGCTCCCGGGCCCTGATCCATTACACTACGACCGACGGCACCGACGGCAAGATCGAAGTTGTGAACCGCTCCCGGGCCCTGATCCATTACACTTCTTGAGCGTGTACAGATCACCGCGAAGGAGTTGTGAACCGCTCCCGGGCCCTGATCCATTACACTGGCGGGGCGAGTGACCCCGCAGGGCTATCAGTTGTGAACCGCTCCCGGGCCCTGATCCATTACACTACACACAATGGCGGAAGTGATCCGCGCGCTGTTGTGAACCGCTCCCGGGCCCTGATCCATTACACTGAGATGCTTCTGCGCTCGCTTGATGAGGTCGTTGTGAACCGCTCCCGGGCCCTGATCCATTACACTGACTCGCTGCGGCTTTGCTGATCTTGCCGGGTTGTGAACCGCTCCCGGGCCCTGATCCATTACACTGCGTCGGCGCATCGAGATCGAGCCCCACGAGTTGTGAACCGCTCCCGGGCCCTGATCCATTACACTCTCTCCACCGGATTCTCGCTCGGCGACTAGTTGTGAACCGCTCCCGGGCCCTGATCCATTACACTGGCACTAGCCTTCCTCCCCTTCCTCGGGGTGTTGTGAACCGCTCCCGGGCCCTGATCCATTACACTATCCGACCGACAGCTTCGATAATCTCGCCGGTTGTGAACCGCTCCCGGGCCCTGATCCATTACACTTCCCCCCGCCGGTGACCGGCGGCTACGGCGGTTGTGAACCGCTCCCGGGCCCTGATCCATTACACTAAAAACCCCAGTAAGGGAAAAGTCCTTACTGTTGTGAACCGCTCCCGGGCCCTGATCCATTACACTTACTCCAGGGTAAAGAGGTTATCCCTCCCAGTTGTGAACCGCTCCCGGGCCCTGATCCATTACACTTTCGGTTCGGATTATCGGCCGGTCCCCGTGTTGTGAACCGCTCCCGGGCCCTGATCCATTACACTCGGAGCTCGACGTAACCAACGGAACGGTGAGTTGTGAACCGCTCCCGGGCCCTGATCCATTACACTGTGGCGCCCCCAAGTCCTTGCCCCACAAGGGCTTGGGGGCGTTCGCCCCTAGAAAAACTCGAGCTGGCGAGGCATGTCTTCGGGTGGTTCGGGTCGGTTTCCATCGAAGCAGAGCATGCGGCCGTACTGTCGGTCGGTCACCTTCAGGATTCGGACGGAGCCGAGGGGTGGAAGGTTCCCTTGGATCCTCTCCACGTGGACCTGGGCATTCTCCTCACTCGGGCAGGGGCGGGCGTAGACCGAGTACTGCACCATCATGAAGCCATCCCTGAGGAGCTGCTTGCGGAACTCCGCGGCCCGCTTCCTTTGCGGCTTGGTGCGGACTGGCAGATCGAAGAGGACGATGACCCACATGGCTCGGAATCCGCTGACCTTCACTCTTCCTCTCCCCGGAAGGAGGGCATGACGAGTTTCCCCGCTGCCTCCTTCGCGCTCGCTCCAGCCTGGCCGGCAAGGAAAGCCTGGGCCATGGTCGTGGCTGCTCGTTCGACGGCCAGGAAGAGGGGGGTCTGCTCCCCCTGCACGAGGACTGGATCGTCGTAGATCGAGAGCAAGGCCTCCTTCGACCTTCGGTCGATTTCAGATGGTCCCTCCGGGATGAGTTCCAGGCAGCGGTGGTCTACCCAGGGGCGGAAAGGCTCCATCAAGTCGCTCGCCAGAGCGAAGGAATCGTAGCGATTGTGGTGGTGGATTCCCAGTTCCGGTAGGAGGCCGGCTGCACAGATGGCGCGTGCGACCACCGCTCGCAGGACCGCGTACCCGTAGTTCAGGAAGTTGTTCGGCCATTCTCCCGATCGCGACCGCCGGAAGCGCGGTCCGGGTAGCAGGTGTTGGTAGGGCTCGAAGAGGAGGGACCAATACACGCGGGCGGCCTGGGCTTCGTGGTTTCCCGGATCTCCCGAGCGGACCTGTTTGGCCAGTTGGAGCAGCTTCCGGACTCCCCCTGGATCCTCGAGGAGCTGCGCTTGGTTCTCGATCTTCGATCGCACGAGGGCGGTCCAGAGCCGCTTCCGAAGAGGCTCCTTGGCGAGGACCTGAGCCCGTACCCGCTCCCCACGAGTGGTGTGAGCTCGGAGGGGCAGCAGGACCCCGTCGGGCTGGTGGTCGGCCCCAGCAACCACGACAACACCCCCCTCCGCCGCCAGGCCACCCAGGACGGCTGAGGTCACCGTCAGGGATGGGCTCGCTAGCACGATGACGCCGAGATCCTCTAGGGGGACGGAGCCTAGCCTTTCCCCGTTGCGGTAGATGTCGACGCAACGGTGGCGGAGGTGGAGGCGGGTTCCGGGAGTCGAGATTTCGATGATGCGTTTCATGGCGGAGGGAAGAGCCGCCATGTTCTCGGACGTTCAGGTCGGGACTTGAGCTGTTGTGGGGTCGATGCAGAAGAGCGGGGTTTCGGAGGTCGGGCGGCCAAGAGTGTCGACTGCGACAGCGGTAACCCGAGCGGCTTGCCAGGCCCCTTGACTGCTTATTCTGAGAAGAGGCTTCTTGTTGCCGACGGTGGCAGGACGCGAATCCCTCACATCACGGAGGAAGATGTCGATCGACCCTCCAAGGTTGGGTGATCCAGATACCTTCTGGACAACTGAAAGCACCGGCTCTTCAAGCCCTGGAACCGTCACGAGCACAGAATCCTTCCGGTAGAGCCGTCCCAGCAGGCGCTGTCCCGGCTGGAGAGGGGCGGATCCACGCTTGTAGGCTTCGAACCGCGGTACGACCCGGAACAGGGGAGTCTCCTCGCCCTCCTGCTGGATGACCTCCAGGCAGTGGTTGCTGCCCGGTACGGCGTAGCGGTGGGGATCTTCACCCGACTTGCCCAGGGGGATCATAGAACTCTTGTTCTCGACGATCCTTACCCTCCAGATAGGGTGAGGCTTGCGGGGGGTCGTCTCGCCCCTGTGCCTCTTCGTAGGAAGATAGAGTGGCTCCCGCCACCAGTCCTTCGGCAGCGAGGCACCCTTCTCCCAGCCGAGTTCGCTCAATCGGGCCTCGATCGCCCGGCGGACGCCCTTGTCCCGGATCTTTTCGATCATCTTGGGCGTCAGGTCCTCGAGCCGCTTGCGTGTCACATAGACCCCATCCTCACCCCGAGCCTTGCCGTAGTACGTCTCCTCGTGCAGGGCGCCGCGTAGACGACGCATCGGCCTGTGGGAGACGCGGATGGCGGCCACGGCCCGCTGGGCATCGGCGCGGATCGTCGGCCAGGGGGGATCGAAGTGGACCTGGTACACCGCTTCCTGTTCCCCGCGCCGGAAGGCGTCCTGGTAGCGCTTGAGCAGGGAACGGGAGGAGAGGGCCACGACGAGGGCGTCGACCGCGTGGTGACGGTGGTCGACCCGCAGTTTCTCGGTCCAACCCTCGTGTTGCACGGAATCGACCATCACCTCCCCGTGAGCCATCGGCAGGGGCGGAATCACGTCGTTGAGACCCCATTCGCGCCGGAGTTTCGCGGTCAGCCCGCCACGGGAGGAAAGTACCCGCTTCTGGCCCACATGGTCCTCACTGGGGTACAGGGCGAGTAGGTAGTCGGAGACGAGGCGCGAGATGTAGCGCGTGTCGTTGAGTTGGCTGGAGGCGAACCCGTCGGGATCGACCGACTCCTGCTCAAACCGTTCAACCTTCTTACGGGGCATACCGCCCGGGTTGGCCTTGCTCTCCTGACAGGCTCGGACCCGCTTGAGCATCGCCGCAGCCCTGCCGCTCTCCCGGCCTAGCCACTGGAGCGGGGTTCGATCGCCCTTCGCCGCGTTGCAGGTCGAACAGGCCAAGACCCGGTTGTTCATCGAGTCGTCCAGGCTTTGCCAACGCGGGAGGATGTGATCCTCTTCGATGTCGGCGTTCGCGACCTGCTCTTGGGAGATCGCCCTGCCGCAATAGGGGCAGGCGCAGTTCTGCTCCTTCCAAAGGAGGTAGCGATCCACGTCCCGCTTTTGCGGCCAGGCGCCACCCCCAAGCAGCTCGCGGAGCTGTCGGCGCGCCTCCTCGCGAAGCCTGTTGCGCTCGTTGTTCTTCTTCGACAACTCCCTGCGCTGCTCACGGCCCTGCTTCATCTCCCGTGCCAGCTCGACGACAATGCGGTCCGGCTTGCCGTGTTCACGGATCAGGGCGTTGACGACCTTGCGCACCTCGACCAGCGCCCGACGCACGACCGGGTTCGTGAGACCGCTGATCGCGTTGCGCGCGGTGGGATGGACGGAGGCTCGGATCTTCGGGTCGAGCTCGATTGCCACGAGGGAGGGCAGGAAGTCGAGGCCTGCACCCGAGAAAGACTGGGGATAGGCCTCGGAGATCGCATCGTATTCATTGAGACCCCCCTCCATCAGGGGGAGGATCTTCTCGAGAGCCTTCCTGGAGAAACCGAGGTACCCGTCGTCCTTGGGCCGAAAGGAGACCAGCTTGGCGATCTTGGCCTCGTCCGTCAGGCCGGCATCCCGGAGTGAGCGTTCGAACTCCTCCTCGCCCTCCGCATCCACAAGAGCTTCCCGCAGCTTGACTCGCTCCTCCTCGTCCAATGCCGCCCAGGCCTTCTTCCCGAATGCTCCGGCCAGCGTGGCCTCGATCTCGTTCCCCTTGAGGCCGCTGCGTCCACCGCGCGCGAGGTTGAACTCGATCGGCTCCCGGAGGCCGAACCTGCGAACCAGATCCTTTCCCAGGGCGGAGAAACTCTTCTGCTTGTTCGCCGAGAGGGTCTCCACGCAGAACCGGACCTCCTCATCGGTCAACGGGCGTTCGGGTCCGTGTTCCTCGGAAACACGAAGGTTTTGGACCTCCTTCAGGATCCGAAACCTTTGGGCGAGCCAGTCAGACCGCGGACAACCACGTTCACCCTCCTCGTAGGGGCAGGGCTTGACGCCCGGGGCGCGGTGGAGATTGGCGCGGGACGGCGCCTTGGCCTTGCGCTCGGGGGTGACCCGGAAATCGTGCTGGAAGAAAAGAGCCTTGTGCAGCGCCTCGTAACGTTCCGCATCCAGGGGGGGCTGCTCCCAGAACCGTTCCTGGGCCTGGAGGATCCTCTTGAACTCATCCTCGTACATCGATCTCCGGGTGCGACGAGGCGCATCCTCGTAGTGGTCCAGCCCAGCCACCCGGGCGCGCAGTCGCGGGGGAAGCTCGCCGTGATTGGAGCGCTTCTGCCGGAAGAGGAACTCGCCCAGGGTGCGCGCCTCGGACTCGTCGATTTGGCTCTGCAGGCGCGAGATCTCTTTCAGTAACCCCTGCTCCTCCTTCGGGTCGCCGCTCAATCGGTTGGACTTGAAACCCCTCCGCTGGGCAAGGTGGTAGAGCGCACGCCCGAGTTCCTCTGGACTCAGGCGCTCCTCCAGAGCACGGGCTCGTACCTCGTAGGGGTCGATGCGCCAAACCTCCTCGAGCTTCCTCGGATCCTCCGGCAACAGGCCGGCGCTGGTGAGCACCTCGCGGGTCGCTTCCTTACGGGCCCTGCGGCGCGAAAGGGTCCTTCGTGCAGCCCTCGCCTGTCGCCGCTTCTGGTTCCTGGAGGCCTCCTTTGCCGTGTCGAACTTGTCGAGGCCGGCCTCGAACACCCGCACCCCCAGCGGGCCGTGCCCGGCATGCTCCGTGGAGAGGAGTCCCAGGGGCTCCAGCCCCTCCTCCGAGTCTGCCTCAACGCATGCCCAACCGATCGAGTTGGGCCCCAGGTCCAGTCCGAGAATGTACGCCACGCTGGATTCCTCTTTCCCACACGTCCGGCCGGGCCCCGCCGGATTCGTGCTTGCAAGACTCGTCTCGGACCCGTATCGTGGTCCTCAGTGTAATGGATCAGGGTCCGGGTCTTCACACCAAAGGACATGATCTCCAGGCTCTGAGCCGCTTCGGCGGCTCATCCGCTTTAAGGGCCGTGTGGGACCTGCCCGAGTGGGAGTAGGATTTGCGGACCCTCCTGGCGGGATGAAATCCGTGCAGCCGCAGCTTTTCCGATCATCCCCGGCGACTCATCCGGCACGGACCGCTCAGTACCACTTCCAGCGCTTCGTCTCCCCCTTCTGCGCGGCCACCCTGCGACTCCTCTTCACCGCACTGGCCCTGCTTTACCTGTCGGGCAAGGCCCCAGCCCAGGCCGTCGGGTCTCTGCGCGCCAAGGTGCGGGCCTTGGCGCTCGAAGCGGTGGAGAAACAGGGGCTGGTCGGGCTTGGCGTCGGTGTGGTTCGGGAGGGGGAGCTGGCTTTCTGCGACTACTTCGGATGGGAGGATCGTGAGGCGAAGGTTCCCGTCGGACCCGAGACGCGCTTTCGCTGGGCCTCGATCTCCAAGCCGGTCACCGCCGTCCTCGCCCTGCAACTCGCCCGAGAGGGCAAGCTCGATCTCGACGGAGATATCCGAAGGCTCGTGCCCGAGTTCCCCGACAAGGGATATGCCATCACCGCCCGCCAACTGCTCGGGCACCAGGGGGGGATCGTCCACTACGGCAACGGACCGGTCGTGCGCACGCACCGAAGCTACCCGACTGCACACCCCTTCGAGGATGTCGTGCTGGCCCTCGATCGGTTCAAGGACTCACCCCTGGTGGCGATCCCGGGGACGCGCTTCTCCTATTCCACCCACGGCTTCATCCTGCTGAGCGCGGTCCTGCAGCGGGCAGGCGGCGCCCCCTATTGGGAACAGGTGCGAGAGCGCATCGCCCGGCCCGCCGGCCTGACCGACTTCTCGCCCGACTATCCCTGGCTCGATCTGCCCCACCGCGCCGTCGGCTACCGGCGCTTCGCCGGGGTGGTGCTGCGCAGTAGCGACACCGACGTCTCCTGGAAGCTCGCAGGCGGCGGGTACATCTCGACGACGGGGGACTTGGCGCGTTTCGCCGCGGCTCTGCTCGGCGAGAAACTCCTCACCGCAGAGGAGAAGGAGCCGGCCTGGACCGCAGGCAGGGTCGGGGGTAAGAGCAGCGGCTACGGGCTGGGCTTTTCCGTGAGCCGCAGGGGAGGGGTGCGCATCGTCGAACACTCGGGAGCCCAGGAAAAGACGCGCACCTGGATGCGGCTCCTACCCGACCGGGATCTGGCGTTCGTGCTGATGACCAACTCGGAGTGGGCACGGCTCCACGGTCTCGTCGGAGAACTCACCACCCTCCTGCTGGTGGACGCCAAGGAGAGCAGGTCCGGGGAGGAACACCACCTCTGAGGGAGGCCCGGCGTGCGTCGAGACGAACCTGGACCTGGAAGAAGGGGTTATTCGAATAGCACGTAACCGATGGCATACCCGGAGGTTACGTCCGTGTCCGTGTCCGTGTCCGTGAGTATATTCCCGACTGCCAGTGACTACCATGATTTCCGTTCTTGCTGTCCTCCCCTGTGTGTTCCCTTGCGGTTGGATTCCTGCCTCCCTAGCTCAGGACGTTTACGTCGTCGATGGCTCTGACCCGTGGTCGAGATTCATCCAGCACTACTCCGAAACGGCCTGCAGTTACGAAGTTGAATTCACCTGCATCTACATTCGTAGTGAAGCGATCGAATCCAATACCGACGCACTGGGCCTGCTCACGGCCTATCAATCCGAGGGTCGAGAGACCGAAGGTCTTGATTACCCGGCTCTGTCCGAGATGTGTGCATCGCTCGTCTCTACGACTCCAGAAGGCGTGCATGTCGTTCCCGGAGTGAGCTATAGGGTCGTGCGGCAAGGTGGAGTCACGCTCCAGGAATGCCTCCACGATCCGGCGATCAACGAGGTGAGGACGGCGGACCTGATCGTTACTTACACCTCTCCATTGGGAAGCCTGACAGTGGCAAGGAATGATGAGCGGGTGGCGCTGAATACCCCGGAAACGATTCTTCGGCCCATGCCGAGCAGGGAGAATGCTCCCGTATGGTTGCAAGGGACGTGGAAGGGGATTGCGGAGGCGTCCTACGAAAGGCCGCAGTCGGATGCCGGGGCGAAGACAGTGGTGCGATTCTCGAGCCCATCATGTGGGCTTCCCGTGGCATTCTGGACGCGCTCGAGCCCCTTGCCATACCATGTCAGCGCCGGATTCTACGGCTGGGAGAAGCGAATCGTCGCCGGTGGAGGACGGAGTGCGCCCCAGGGCGCGCCCCAGCGTGCACCTAGATTGATCGGCTCGATCCACCTGTCCCAGTCGGAGAAAGTTCTCAGCGTGTTTTGGTACCGTGTCACCGGTTACACGGAAGAGGTCGAACCCCAGGAGGCCACCCTGATCATTCACACGCCGGGATCCATCCTTGACCTTCGTGGGGGCGGGACCGAACACGTCTCGAACGTCGCTTCCTTGCCCGAGGAAGTTCGGCGGCTGATTCTGGTCCTGGACGATGAGGACGAAGGGGGAAGCGATCACTCGAAACACTAGGGTCGGCACGGGATGGAAGGTTGGAGTTCCGGGCATCCTCTTGGCGCTCCTCCTCGCCATCGCAGGAGCCTGGATGGCCTCCGGTTTCACGACGCCTCTGCAGCCTTCCATCGGCGGCAAGCATCAGCAGGCTTCGCCTCTGGCGGAGACCAGGGGGGCAGGTGCCCCCTCCCCGGCCCGGAGTGTGAGGACCCCGATCTCGGGCGAGTCTCCGGCCTCCCTACCCACTTCCCAAGGGGGTCGACCCCCATCAGGTTCCGTAAGCGTGGAAGTCTTCGAGGTGGATGATCGTGCTCCCGCTGCGGACGTAACGATCGCCCTGGTCTGCCGGCAGGGTAATGAGACACGGCTTTCGAAAACCAACGCAGCCGGCCGGACAGAGTTCCGCGATGTTCCCCCAGGACTCGCCACCCTCCACTGCGTAGGTGCGGGTGGTGAGCGGGAGGTGGAAGTCAGGCCTGGTGTGGCTAGCGAGTGTTGGTTCGAGATTCTGAAGACACGCGCCACCGTCCAGGTTCAGCAACCCGACGGAATGCCCATCCCCGGTGCTCTCGTTCGCGTCTCACGAAACCGCCGTGAGACGGGTCTGCCCATCGGCGTGACGGACAGCCAAGGCGGGGTAGAAATCCATCCGGTGAGCGGCTACGTCCTCGTGGAGGCATCTGCGGACGGATTCGCTCCCTCGTACCGATTCAAGATGCCCGAGACCCTCCAATTGACGATCGTGCTCGAACCGGGGGGCGGGGCGCTGATGTTGACCGTGAGGGACCGGGAATCGGGTCGCGCCGTGAACCATGCCGTGGCGACTCTCGGCCGACCGCAGAGTACCATCCATGTCGTCGACAACTGCTTGTATCCGACCGAGAGCCCCAGAGTCGGCACGACGGATGCTCGAGGGACTCTGCACTTGAGTGGGATTCCCACGGGTGCGAAGCCTCTAACGGTCCGGGCCGATGGATACGCGACCTGGTTTGGTCATGTCGTCATCCCACATGGAGGACCCGAGGTCGTCCTTCAAGTGGACCTCGCCAAGCAGGTGACGTTGTCCGGGCGGGTCGTCTCTTCCGAGGGATTCGTTGCGAATGCCCGTGTGAGCCTCCTCGCGGAGAACCAACCTCCGCAG
>JALWOP010000258.1 GCA_027083445.1 Planctomycetota bacterium
GCCCTGCAGGAGGGGTGAGACCCGATCGGCCCCGACCCGGTCTTTCCCCCCCGGGGGGGGTGACAGATTCCTACAGTTGTAGTACTACACATGTAGTCCAACAACAGGAGCCCCATGTCCCTCCCCACCCCGACCGGCTGGCTGGTCACCTTCTTCCTCCACTCGACCCTACTCGCCCTGCTCGCACTCCTCGCCCTGCGCATCACCTCCCGCCCGGAGCTGCGCGTTGTGGTGCTGCGGGGTGCACTTCTGGGGGGGTGGCTCACCGCGACCCTCGCCACCGCCTTCCCCGGAAACCTCGCCCTCTCCTCTTCCCCGCTCGCCACCCCCTCCCCCTCGACGGCCGGGCAGGGGACGCTCGCATTCATCCCGCGGCCCGTGATCCACCTGGCTTCGGCACCCGGAGCCGACCCGTCCGGCGGCGCCGACCTGCGGGATCTGGGAGTCGAGCCTGGGGAAGCCGAGCCTGCAGCCCACCGCCTTGGCTCCCCCTTGGCGGCGCACTGGCCGGCCCTCCTCTCCCTGGCACTGCTTCTCTTCGGCCTGGCCAGTGGGCTGGCGCTGCTGCGCCGGGAGCTGCGCGGACGGCGCCGGCTCGCTGCCCGCCGGCCCCTCGACGGCACCCATCAGGAGCAACTCCTCGCCCGACTCACCGAACTCCTGGGGGACTCTCTTCCTCCGGGCGGAGTGCTCTTCTCCCACTGCGAGGGGCTCACGGTACCCCTCGCCCTGGGCAGGCGGGAGATCGTCCTCCCCTCCCGCGCCCTGGGCGAACTGCCCGCGGCCCAGCTCGAAACCCTGCTCGCCCACGAGGTGGCTCACCTGGTACGACGCGATCCCCTCTGGCTCGGAGCAGCTCGGATCGTCGCGGCCCTGACCCGCTTCCAACCCTTGCAGGGTCGGTTGCTCGCAAGGCTCGAAGCCCAGACCGAACACGCGGCGGACGACTGGGCCGTCGCCGCCACGGGCCGGCCCCTCGACCTGCTCCGTTCCCTGGAACGGGTCGCTACCTGGCTCTCCGCGGGCAGGGATGCCTCCCCCAAACCCGCCACCTCGGTGGCCATGGCCCGCGGTGACACGCCGCTCTTGGAGCGCGCCCAGCGCATCTTGAGCGAGAAGCCGGGTCCGGTTTCGACGCGCCGGGTCACGGGGATCACCCTGGCGGTCCTCGCGGTGGGAGCCTGCGGAGGCCCGGTCGCCGATGGGTCCAGCCCCACCGGCCCGGGTCGATCGGCGGCGGGAGGAGAGGCTTCGGACAGGGGAGAGATGGGCACCCTCGCCCTGAGCGAACCCTACACCGGAGCGGATGCCCAGCCGGGTGAGATGCGCTTCATCGTGCAGCTCGATGCCGAAGGCCGCGTGGTCAACGCACCCGGTGCCGGCGCCCAAGATCCCGCGGCCGCCTCGATCCAGATCGGGAAGGAGATTCTGACGCGCATGCATTACGAGGCCGATCCGACTATCGGAGTGGAACTGGGCCAGGATCGCGTGACCCTGCTCGCCGATCCGCAAACGCCCTTTCAAGCGGCCAGGCGCTGGCTGACCCGGGCCGCCTCCAAGGATTGGCGGGTCTGGAAGGTCGAAGTCGGACTCAGCACCGAATCCCCCCCCCAGATCGTGCCGGTCTTCTTGCCCACCGGCCACATCCTCCCGCGCGGGAGGAGTCTCGATCCGACGGAGCAGCCCCCCGAGCCCGTCCTGGTGCGGGTCGCCCTGCGCGACGGGCACGCGACCTTCGCTCGGGGACCGAAACTCTTCGTCTCCGCCGAGGAAGCCGCCAGGGATGCCCTGGACTTGCACCAAAGGATCGGCAATGGCGAGCCGATTCTGATCGATGTGCGCGATTCGATCACCTTCGGGCAGATGCTGCCCTTCCTGCGCGAGTTGGTCACGGGAGGTGTGGCCGTCTCCTTCGTGGGCGAGGACTTCATCGGAGGTCCCTTCGGGGGCCGGGGGCGGGGTCGATGAGCGCGCAGATCCCGGACCAGCCCACCCGCGGCGAGGGCTCCTTCGGCCCCGCGGTCACCGACCTGCAACTCGATGTGCTGCGCGCCCTGTGGCGCGCGGGCGAAGCGACGGTCGTCGAGGTGCGCCGCGCCCTCAGGGGGCGCCGCAGGTTGGCCCCAACGACGGTGGGTACGCTCCTACGACGCCTGGAGAAGCGAGGTCTGGTCGCCCATCGCAAGGAGGGCCGCTGCCTGGTCTATCGGGCGCTGATCGACGAGGACTCAATCGCCAGAAGCACCATCGATCAGGCCCTGAAGGGGGTCTTCGAGGGAGACCTGACCGCATTTGCTGCACACCTTTTGCGCCGGGACGAACTCGACGCCAACGCCCTGGTCCGCATCCGCCGGATGATCGAAGATCGGGAAGCGGAACTCGGCGCCGAGGAGAAGCCGAACTCACGCCCCCCCCGCGCCTAGGCGGGAGGGCCGGGTCGAAATCCCGCCGAAAACGCCACCTCTGGGCCCCTCCGCGGTCTACCCCCCCGGGGTGGGGGGGCCCTACAGGTGTAGGCGAAGGGCGGCCCCGCAACTTCGGGACTGGTCGAGGCCTCCGCCGAACCATCCACACCGACCGCCGACGCCTCAAGGCACGAGCAACATCGCGTCTCCGTAACTGTAGAAACGGTAGCCACGCTCGATCGCCTCCCGGTAGAGGGCCAGCGTGCGCTCGCGCCCCGCGATGGCGCTGACGAGCAGAATCAAGGTGCTGCCGGGCAGGTGGAAGTTGGTCAAGAGACCATCGACGACGTGCAACTCGTCACCGGGTTTCAGGAACAGGCGCGTGCGACCCGAACCCGCCCGGAACTCTCCCTGGGAATCGAGACTCGATTCCACCGCCCGCAGGCTGGTCGTGCCCACCGCGATCACCCGTCCCCCCCGCCTCCGACAGGCACGGACCGCATCCACCACCGCCTGGGGAACGCAGTAGCTCTCCGCGTGCATGCGGTGATCCTCGACTCGCTCCGCCGTCAAGGGCTGGAAGGTCCCCAAGCCGACATGCAGGGTCACCCTGGCCGTGGCGATGCCCCGCTCCTCGAGGGTGCCGAGGAGCTCGGTGGTGAAGTGCAACCCCGCCGTGGGTGCCGCCACCGCCCCACTCTCCCGGGCATAGACGGTCTGGTAGCGCTCACGATCGAGCCGGTCGCGGGGATCCCCTTCCCGCAGCCGCTCGATGTAGGGGGGCAGGGGCATGCGCCCGGCCCGCTCGAGCAATTCGGCCACCGGCTCCTCGCCACCCTTGGGATCGAACAGCTCCACCACCCAGATCCCGCTCGACCCCTCCCGCTCGATCGCCCGGGCGACCAGCCCCCCCTCGACCTCGAGCTCCTCACCCTCCCCAAGCTTACGGGCCGGACGCACCAGGGCGCGCCAGAGCCTCTCCTCGGCCGGTTCGAGGAAGAAAAGCTCCACCCGCCCGCCAGTCGACCGCCGCCCCAAGAGGCGCGCGGGACGGACCCGCGTGTCGTTCAGGATGAGCAGATCCCCCGTGCGCAGGAGATCGGGCAGATCGCACACCCGCCTGTGACGCGTACGCCCCCCACCCAGCTCATGCACCAGGAGGCGAGCTGCATCCCGCGGCTCCAGCGGCTCCTGGGCGATCAGGTTCGGGGGCAGGTCGAAGTGGAAGTCCGCGCTGCGCATGGCCGCCACTCTCCCCTGCACCCACTCACCATGCAACGCCGCCGGCCCCCCCTGCCCGATTCGCTGGGCCCCCCTTTCAGCCTCCTCCGGGTAACAGGAGCGTCACCCAGAGGAACGGCCATTCTCAATAGCGGGAAGTTCCATCCCCCCCTACGCACCAAGGGGAGCGGGTTTCCCGGAAGAGACTCCGACCGCCGGCGCCGGCTTCAGGGAGCCGGGGACGAGGGTCGTAAGAAGAGCTGGAGCCGGGAACGGCGCCACGAGTACCGTCGCTGTGCCCGGGGGGGCCTCGGCGGCGGGCCTCATGTCTTCCCCTGGGGAGATCAGGAGCCGCCGGCACGCACACTGCCGGCGGCTCTGTTTCGCTAGCCTTCGATCCCCAGGTCTCCCATGCGGGCCACCAGGGTGTCGGGATCCCAACCCAGGTAAAGGGCGGCGCGACTCTTGTTCATCCGACCGCTCTCCTTGCGGGTCACCGCCAGGGCGGCCTCGACGTCGCTGCGCTTTGGATGGCGGGAGGGCAACCGACGAAGGAGCGTCATCCCAAAGAGGCCGAGCACCTCCTCGACCGTCCGGGCATCCACCGTTTCACCGGCGAGCTCCAAGGTCAATCGATAGAGGGCGTGCTCCAACTCTCCCAGCCCCCCCTCCCAGGGCTGACGCCACAGAAGCGCCAGGGCATCGTCGGTGAGGACGAGGGGCTCGAGCCCCTCCCACTCCGCCGCCCTACCGGCCAGAGCCGCAATCAGGACTCCAAGCTCCTCGCGCCGCTCCGAGAGAGGCCCGAGGCGGATGGGATAGCGCCCCAGGACCCGGACGAGCTCGGGGTCCAGCCCGTCGAGTTCGCGGGCGGTGACGGTCACCGCCCGCCCCGCCGAAACCAGTTCGAGGAGCCGGGCGATGTGGGCCGGATCGAGCTCCTCGAGTTCACGCACGAGTAGGGCAGCGGAAGGCCCGAGCTCGGGGAGACGACCCAGGTCCCGAGCACGTACCTCGACCAGGGGAGCATCGGCGCAAGCACTCTCGAAGTGCAGCCAGCGACCCAGCACACCCCGGCCACTGCCGCGCGTCCCCAGAATCGCTACCGGGGTCCGCGCCCGCGCTCCACGGTGGACCTGCAGGGCGCGCCGCTTGAAGGCCGCGACACGATGGGCCAGACCGAGGCCATGACCGTAGCGGCGCCGGTGCCAAGCATCGAAGGCGGCGCAGCGCAGGGCCAGGGCGCGCTGCTCCATCGCCTCGGCCATGCGCTGCGCATCCCTCTGTTTGAAGTCCCGGCGACGGGTCGACTCGACCACGAACAGACCGCTGACCCCCCCCATGAACCGTGCAGGTACGACGATGCCCGATGCGGCATCCGCGTGCA
>JALWOP010000259.1 GCA_027083445.1 Planctomycetota bacterium
CCAGGGATCGAAGCGGTCGATCCAGGCGTCGATGCCGTCGCGCCGGAGCTGCTGCACCCAGCCCAGCACCCACTCGGCGTGCGCGGGGCTGTCGTGGCTGTAGGATACAAAGACCCGCGGGTGCCGGGGCCCGGGGGAAGGCGGCATGTGGGCTCCTCCGTTCCCGGGGATACTATCTGATGTGCCATCGCAGCAGCCCGGGGACCCGGGGTGTCGCTGCCCCATCTGGCCGATCGTGGGATGGAGTGCTCGCGGACTCAGGGCGGTGGATCGGTGGGGGGTAGGTGATGAGCTCGCCGTAGAGATCGTGTGGTGGTGGGTTCGATCCTCGAGCGATCATCCCAGGGGGGAGCGTTGCTCCCCTCTCGCGCAAGGGACTGCGCTTCGCTTGTCTTCGCGCTTCACCCCCCACACCTGACTCTCGAATGGATCGGCGAGCCCGGATCGGGTGGCGGATTGTCAGAACCTGGCAGTCTTCACCGGGGATAGGGGTGGTGGCGACACCCGGGGAGCTGGTGGCGGTGAAGACTGCCAGAACCTGCCAAGGTCTGGGCGGAGGACCGCCAGACCCTTCCCTGTTTGATAATGAGTTCGGGCGATCCGGAGAGAACACTCTGAGGTTCGACGCGGGCGGCGCGCGCTGGGGCGCGCACCGGCTGGAGATCGGGGTGAGGTCGGTGATCAGGGCGGATCGGACGGAGAGGGGTGGCGATCGGCGAACGGGGCCGAGCTGTTGGGCTGCCGGGGCGGCCGTTCGTTACCTGATTGAACCTACGATCGAACCCAACCTCCTCTCTACTCTCTACTCTCTCCTCTCTGCTCTCTCCTGGACAGAGGACCGCCAGACCCTTCTCTGTTTGATAATGAGTCCGGGCGATCCGGAGAGAAGACTCTGGGGTTCGACGCGGGCGGCGCGCGCGGGTGCGCGCGCCGGCTGGTGATCGGGGTGAGGTCGGGTGACGTGCTGCCCGCCTTCGGCGGTGATGGCTCCCTCGGGCCGCCTGTCGATCAGGGGAGCGAGCAGGTCTCAAACCGCGCATTACAGCGGATGTGCAGTACATCGCCCTCGCCGATCGTTACGGTCCAGCCGGGGTAGAGGATCGGTCCGTCGGAGAAGCGCACCTCGAGGATCTCGTAGCGCCCGGCGGGTACCGGTCCCGCC
>JALWOP010000260.1 GCA_027083445.1 Planctomycetota bacterium
TCCCCAGAGCTCCCCCCTGCTCCCCCCCTCCCTGCCGGAGCGACTCAGTCCAACTGATCCTATCCCTCATGTCCGGGTGGAAAGCAACAGCACCACGAACGACGTCGGCCCGGATACGACGGATAGAATCCTCTTCGTTGGGCAGACAAGAGTGCCAGAGCGCCACATGTCGAGTGAAAAAGAGGCACTTCAATGATCAACGCTGTTCCCTGGCTTGACCGGAACTTCCCCCCGGTGGCAGATCCGAAGACTTTTCCATGCGTAGTGGAGCGGCTGCGGGGGACGCCAACGCGCATCCATGCAAAACTGGCTGGTACCACCCGCGAAGCGGCCACCATACGCTACGAAGGGTGCTGGTCGATTCTTGAGAACGTCGGGCATCTCGCCGACCTCGAGGCGCTCTGGATGGGGAGATTGGATGACATTCAAGCGGGGCGGGACGAATTGCGTCCAGCTGACCTCGAGAACGCGGCCACCCATGAGGCGCATCACAATACCGCTATGCTCGATGATCTACTGTCCACATTTCGGTCCGCTCGCACGGTCCTTGTTCAACGGCTCGATGCACTCGACGAGCAGGGTGTCCTGGCGAGCGCATTCCATCCTCGACTCCGCCAACCGATGCGCGTGATCGATCTGGCGACCTTTGTCGCTGATCACGACGACCATCACCTTGCACGCATGCAACAACTCTTGCAGAGAGCCGGCGTGGAGCCGAGGTCACATCAATGATGTTCATGGTGATCGAGCACTATCGTCCCGGGAAGGCCGCCGACGTTTATCAGCGCTTTCGTGATCGAGGGCGCATGCTGCCAGAGGGAGTCGATTACATCGCCAGTTGGGTCGACCTGGAGTTTCGGAGGTGCTTCCAGGTGATGGAGGCTGAGACGATAGCGCTGCTGACGGAATGGACCGACAACTGGACCGATCTGATAGACTTCGAGATTGTTTCGGTCCAGACATCAAGGGATGCCGCACGGATGCTCGCCCAGGAACCATGATGATTTCATCCCTATTCCTCTTCACGACTGCATTCCTCACAGTTCAACAAGATGCGTGGGTTCCCGAGATTGCGCGGGGGATCGATCCGATTGGCGACATCAACATTTCCGCAGCGCCCGGAGGCGTCGTCTCGCTTCCCGATTCCGTAGACCCACGTATTCGGAAGTGGTTCGGTCGCTATACAAGGGTAGTCGCCCCAAATGGCAAGCCAATCCACATTCTTGCGCAGGATGGATGGCGGGAGGAACAGATCATCAGAGTACGCAAGATACTCCAACACATCCTCACGGACGCTGCTGGCACGCGCTACGGGGCAGACAAGGCGCCAATCTCCAATGCAATGGCCGACCAGAGGGCAACCCTTGTTCTCTTCAACACCATGGACGAACTGGAATTGGCTTTCGACGGGGGCCTGGATCGAGTCGAACTCGGTTTTCAGGATCTGCGCGCCAATGAGTGCCCGGTCGAAGGAGATCCCGACTACCTACGGCACGAGACACGGGACGCTGCTTTTGAAGAGATTCTCCATCTAGTGCACGACTACGGTATCCGGCCTGTGCATCCGGATTTCGACGAGAGAATCCATCGAGCAAACGTTGCGGCTGCGCGGCGCGGCCTGTGGCATGCTTGGCCGGAGAATGAACCGGAGAATCACCGCAACGAATACTTCGCGGCGCTCTATGACAACTATCTCGACCTTTGGGCGGAAAAACCTCTTCGCTATGAGGGAGAAACGCTGGAGGAGGACGAGATTCCCGACGGAACTTCGCATTTCGGCGCTTACGGTGCCAACACTCGCGCCAAGCTGCGTCGGCTTGACCCGGATGGCTATGAGCTGCTCGGGGAGTTCTTTCCGCCATACCTGACCTATACGCCAGAGCTTCCCGCCACCTTCGAGGGGACGTTCTATCTAAGCGTCAAGCCAGGCTTGCGGTATACGTTCAAATCCCGACACCTTGTCGATGTTACCCTCACTGGGAGCAACGATGCTGGGATCGGAGGAAATGGTTGGAACAACCACATTACAGGCAACGAGGGCAACAACGTCCTAAAGGGTGAGGGAGGAGATGATATTCTGCGCGGAGCATCCGGGAATGATACGCTTATTGGCGGCCCTGGCGAGGACGTTGCCGTATACGTTGGCAAGGCATCTGAGTATCTCATTGAGGTTCGGGGCGACGACGTGGTCGTCACCGATCAACACGCGGACCGCGATGGAGTGGATCTCCTCTCTGGAATTGAGAAGGCGCGCTTTTCTGACACGACGAGATTATTCTCCACTGAGTCGCTCCGACATGACAAGTGATGCTCCTCACGTCGCCGTGTGGCATATCACGGCGAGCAGGTCGGCGGCCCTTTCCCGGCCGCCGTTGACCGCGAGGGCGTTGGGTTGACTTCCCGCATGCCTCTCAGCCGGAATACAGAAGCCAGGATTCAACGCCTTTTCTCGGGCAGGGACGTGGCGGAGGCACGTCGGCTGCTTGAAGCCGATTGCAGCCAGGGTGTCGCGGGATGGAAGCTCGCAGGTCTCGAGCGACTCCACGCCGCTGTACTCAAACTCAGTGGCGGCTCCATCCCTGGGCTGGTCGATGCGATCGTCCTCGCTCAAACGGATGTCCGCGATGCTTTGGTCGCTGCGGGCTTTGCGGACGACCCCAAGGCACACGAGTCGTGGTGGCCAGCATGAAAGGCCACCAGATCCGGTCCCACGATGCTGCGCCACCGAGGTAGCCGTACTGAGCTGTTGCCCGATGAGGAGTGCTGCCTCAGCCGGTGGCTCGGGGTGGCTTTGACGGGGCGACCGATGGCCTGTGGCGGTACCCTGCTCCGTCATGCGCATCGGGTTTGACGCATCGCCCCTGGTGGTCGGCGAGGGGGTGGCGCCGGGGATTCGGCGGGTGGTGGAGTGCACCTTGGAGGCGCTCGAGCGGCGGGGACGGGTCAGGTGGTGCGGCTGGCGCCGGAGGGGGGGGAATGTCAGATGAATCGTGTATCCGGCTGAGCCACCTGGAACCCATGGTGTTGTCAGACGGTAGGGATTCGGCCAGGGAACTCGACAAAGTGCGCGCCATGGTCCATCGCGGGAAGCTAGAAGGCAGCGAGGCTATCCAGGAACGCGTGCTCGGGATCCTGAAGAGCTACCGGATTAGAAAGCACTACCACGTCGACATTCGGGACGACAGCTTTGACTACGTCGTCGACGACCAAGCGCTCCGCGCCGAAACAGCGGCTGAGGCACAAGGAGCCCCGTCGCTCTGCGCCAAGCTGAACGCACGACACGCGAAGCACATCGCAGCCATCGCGAAGAAGCTCGAAAAGCTCCACCAGAGGATCCAGAAGGGGCAACTCCACGGCGAGGGCGACATCGGCGTGCGTGTCGGCAAGGTGATCAACAAATACAAAGTCGCCAAGCACTTCGACCTCCACATCAAGGACGACGCGTTCCATTTCGCGATCAACCAAGAGAAGGTCAGCGCCGAGGCTGCGCTGGATGGCATCTACGTCGGGCGCACAAGCTTGCCTACAGAACGAGACGAGCAAGCCCGCGCGGCGGCGGACGCTTCCATCGACCTCGACGCCGAGGTCTGGAACTGCCCGGCCTGCACCGCCGCGTTCCCCCGCGCAGCGCCCGCTGCCCGGAGTGCGGCCTGCGCTTCGGCTGAGACGCGGTAGGTCCTGATTCGGTACCGCCGGACTCCCAGTCTTGTCGGTTTCCTCGTTTTGGCCCATCATTGGATCACCATGTCCAGCGAAGCGGGTGTGCACGGTCCGGAGGCGCGACTCGATTCCTTGATGGCTGAGCACCTCCCCGGCTTGCGCGGTTTCTTGCGACGTCGGGTGCCGGAGTTCGTGCTGGAGAGGGAATCGACCGAGGACATTGTCCAATCGGTCTGTCGGGAAGTGCTGGAGCATTTGCACGACGGTCGGCTCAGCCTGCGCGGTGAACGCGAGTTCAAGCAGTGGCTCTACGAGGCCGCGCTTTGGAAACTGCGCTCCCGCAAGCGCTACCTGCGCGCCCAGCGCCGTGATCCGAGGCGCGAGGTACGCCCGGGGAGAGCATCCCTGGACGTGACCCCGCACCCCGTGATCAGCGAGACACCGAGCCGCCTGCTCGCGAGCAAAGAGCGACGCGAAGCGGTGCACCAGGCCATCGAATCTCTAGGCGGCCGCGACACGGAGGTGTTGAGATTCGCAGTCCTGGAGGAGCGCACACACGCGGAGATCGCACAGCTCCTTGGCGTGAGCCCGGCGCACAGCCGCGTGCTCTTGTCGCGCGCGCTGGCAAGACTGGCTCGGCGGCTCGAGGGGGTGTGATGCCGTCGCGGCGGCCTCACTGCACGACGATGTTCACCCACTTCGTGGAATGCGGTGGAGTCGAGCCAGGCTGCGTGACCCGCACGGGATAGGTGCCAATCGGCAGCCAACGCGGGACGACCCAGCTCCCAAGCCAGCACCCCGTCGCGTCAGTGGTTCCGGAGGCGAACTGGAACTGGCCGAGGCTGGGACCTGATCCGCCGGAGAGCAAAGGCCGGCGCGGCCCGAAGGTGCAGAACTCGTTCGGGTCCCCGCCAAGGTAGCCGATGCTGATCCGGTCGCCGGCGGTCACGGTCGTGCTCGAGAGCTCGATCAGGGCACGGGGCGTGCCGTAGTAGACCGTCAGGCGAGAGCGCTGCTCCGACTCGAGCACCTGGTACCACTTGCTCCTGAGGCACAGGTCCGTCTTGCCGTCGCCGTTCACGTCGCCATAGCTGGGGAGGTGGGGCTGCCTAAGGAACACGCGGGGCTTCTCGCCGGCGGCACGCCAGCGCACCAGGCCGCTGGTCAGCTCCGCTCCGCCGCGAACCATGTTCACCAGGCCGTTGCCCGGTGCGCGCACCTTCTGCGAGCCCAGACCCCAGACCAGCTCGCCCACGCCATCCCCATCGAAGTCGGGAACGAGTTCGAAGGCGCCGACCACCGGGAGGAACGCGGTCGAGGCCGGGAATCCGGTCGAGTCACCGGCGAGCAGGTCGATGCCTTCCATCATGAATCCGCTGCCGATGCGTCGCAGTGCCAGGTCCGGGATGCCGTCCCCGGTGACGTCCTGACCCGCGTCGAAGTAGACACCCGCCATGCAGTTGTTGCAGTCGACGCCGAGCTTCTTCCACGGAGCGTTTCCGGGTGTGCCCGGTGAACCGCCATTGAGCCCCGCTCCCATGCTGCCCCGCCACATGTAGAGCGCTCCGGCGTAGGCGCCCGTGGAATCGCGGACGAAGGGCGCCGCGATCAGTAGCTCCTCGGACGGGTCCAATGGATCTGCGTCGAGGTCGCCGGCGTTGCGGATCCTCAGACCGAACCGGCCTGAGCTGTCACCGTCCGTCGCGGACCAGTCGGCATTGAGCTCGGTGCCCGGGTTTCCGTTCAGTGGCCCGTTCACACCTCCGTAGTAGACGTAGACGGCGCCCGGGAGATCGTAGGGGTCACCGATCCACGACCAGGGACAGCGCTCGTGTCCGGGGGCTCCGATGACGACGTCGTCATAGCCGTCGCCATTGACGTCCGCCAGCGTGCCGGTCAGCCCGAAGTAGATCGGATCGGTGGTGACGGGGGCCGCAGTCCAACCGAAGGCCCCACCTAGGGGACTTCCATAGAAGAGATAGCAGCGCGGAGAATGGTAGGTGGAGAGGTTCGGGGGGAAATAGCTGCGGGGGTCCCCACGGACGAGGATGTCGTCGTAGCCATCTCCGTTGACGTCGCCCCGAGCGAGCATCGTCATTCCGTAGATCAGGTTCGGGTCCGTGTTCACAATGGTCCAGGTGGGATTGGGCTCGAGACCGGTAGCGGAGCCACGGAAGATCTGCAGGAAATCGCCCTGGTTCATGACGCCGGTCATGACCAGGTCGTCATAGGCGTCACCGTCGATATTCGCGATTTGCTGGTTGAAGCCGCCGGATGCGCTCGAGTCCTCGAAGCTCCAGTCTGGGCGGGCGAAGGGGCACGTATCGATCGGGGTGGTGGGGCGCGCAAAGAGGCTCACCTGGCCGCGAGCGGGATCGCCGTTCACGGTGGCCCGGAGCTCGGCCACGAGCAGCGGGGCGCCGTCGCCCTGGATGTCGGGCAGGGTCCCGACCGTTGCGTACTGTCCGAAGTTGGGCGTGGAGAGTTCGAACTCCCACGAGGGCCAGCGCTCGATCGGGTTGTACGCCGTTGCGCCTCGTCCCCGGTACACCTGGACCCGCCCGGTCTGTCCGTTCGGCCCGACCCACCCGCTCTGGATGAGCGCTAGGTCCGGGTGCCCGTCCGCATCGAAGTCTCCGGATGCGACGGACGTGCCCGTGCCACTCGCCCAGCCACCCTCCAGGTACCAGGGCGCCTGGGTGAGCCCCGACGGTCCGCCGTTGTATAGAAACACCGGATCCCTGACCCCTTCGACGAAGGCGTTCGGGATCGAGACGACGATGTCGGAGTAGCCGTCGAGATTGAAGTCCGCGGCCGTGAGCTCGTTGCTCAGCGCTTGTCCGTGCCCCGCGATACTGTCCCACGCAGCCGTGGTCGCGTCCTGGTAGGTGCCCCCGGCCACGTTCGTGAACAGGAAGTGCCGTCCCAGGAGGGGCACGTCCATGGGTCCGCCCGCGCTGCGCGCGGCGAAGTCGGCCTGTTGGTCCCCGTCCACGTCCCCGATCGCGAACAAGTCCCGGCCCAGGTAGGAGGTGGCCGTATTCGACTCCGCGGACCAGTAGGCGTCGGAGAAGTCCGCTACGGGCCCTCCCGCGAGTCCGAGCGGGCCCCCCTCGAAGAGCAGCACGAGCCCCTCGTTGATCTGGCCGTTGGAGTACCCTGGGCAGCCGACGAGCAGGTCGCCGAATCCGTCGCCGGTGAGATCTCCCACCCCGAGCAGCCCCTCCCCCAGGCCGTCGGCGAAGGCACTGGGCTCGTCGAGCACCCAGTCCGCATCGGTCACGAGGCAGTCCACACCGCCGTTCGGGCCGACGAGCTGCTCTCCGTAGAAGACGTAGACCTTGCCGTCATTCACCGAGCTGCTGTGCCTCCCGGCGAAGGCCAGGTCGTCGACCTGGTCGCCGTTGACGTCCCCGATTCCGATCGCGTGCCAGTCCAGATCGTCGGAGACCCCCATGCCGCCACGAACGCTCCAGCTCGCCTGGGTCGCATAACCGTTGGCCGATCCGAGGTAGAGCTCCGCCCGGCCGCGCCCGTGAACGCCGGCGACGGCGGGGGCCCCGGGTGCGAGGACAATGAGGTCGGGGTAGCCGTCGCCGTTGACGTCCCCAGCGTTCTCGGCCTTGGTGCCGTAGAACTCCCAGGCCTGGTCGCCGACATGTTGCCAGGTGGGGTTGGTGGGAAGGAGGTCGCCTTGGAGAACTAATAGAGCGCAGGTCGTGAGGATCATGCTCCCTGGAAGGCATCTCGCCTCTCGGCGCAACGGCCGAGCCGAAAGAAATCAGCTGCACCCCGTTGCGATGGGCGAGATCTCAGTCCTGGGACAGCCTTGCGAGCCACGAGCGGGTCTCCTCGACCTGAGCGCCATCGGGCCCGTACCGCGCGGTCAAGAGCTCCAATGCGTGCTCGAGGTCCGACCTGGCCCCGGTGGCGTCGCCGGCGGTCGCGCGGGCGATGCCGCGCCGCTGGTAGCTGGTCGCAATCACGGCCGAGTCGGCCGGATAGAAGGCGAGCTGGCGAGGCAAGAGCTCGTCGTAGCGCTCCGCGAGCCCATCGAGGCGATCCAGCCGGAACAGTGTGCCCAGCCGGTTGCCCTCGACGACCACGGTGTACTGCGCGTCTGCACCCAAGGAAGCGAGGAAGAGCTCGTGCGCCTTCTCGTAGCCCTCGAGAGCTCCCTCCAGGTCTCCACGCGCCTCGGTCAGGCCGGCGAGGTTCACATGCACGACCGCGATGCGCACGTCGTCGGGCTGAAGGCGCTCTTCGTAGATGCTCAGCACATCGCGATAGCAGGTCTCGGCAGCCTCGAGGTCTCCCAATGACTTGCGCGCCATCCCGAGCGTGTTGGTCGCCGTCGCATACTCCAGGCTCGTCCCTTGGCCGGCTTGCTCCAGGCCCTCTCGAGTTCGCTGCAAGAATTCCACGGACTCCTCCGCGATCGAGCGTCTCTCGTCCCCGCTCGCTCTCATCGCCCTTCTCACGAGCATCGAGCCGATCCAGCCGGCGAAGCGCGCTTCGAGTTTCGGCGTTGCGTCGGGCGCGCTCTCGAGTACGGCCAGGGCGCCGCGCATCGCCGCGTCGAGCTCCTCTTCGCTGGGAGCGCCCTCCTCGCCCAGCGAGACGAGCAGACGCAATCGGTCCGCCTTGGCGGCGATCGTCCGCCAGTGGGACTCGCCGTACCCCAGGGTCAGATCCGCAATCAACGGGTCCATTTGCTTGAGCACCTGCGTGTCCATGGACGCGGTCTCGAGCATGTTGGCCAGTCGGACGCGTGCCTCGGCCCGCTCCCTGGCGAGCGGGGGAAGCTCGTCCTCGGACAGGTCCTCGGCCGCACGGTCGTACTCCCCGATGGCCTCGAGCAAGAGCTCGCGACCCTTCTCGAAGGACCCGAGAAATCCGTGCAAACGACCGAGGAAGGAGAGCATCTCCGCCTTGCGGCGCGGTCGTTTCGCGAGCCGGTCGCGGACGCGCTCCTCCCATGGATCCAGCAGGGCGAGGCCGGCTGCGTTCGGCGTCGAGAGTTCCGGAGTGGCCGTTTCCAGGAGGTCCGCGAGAACCTGCGCCAGGTCGTCGGACTCCTCGCGCGCCTCCCGTTCGGCAAGGTAGGCGCGCTCCATCGTCCTGACGTGGGAGGCTTGTTGCAGGATGACGACCGTGGGCAAGGAGACGGCCAGCAGGGCGGCTACCAGGGATGCCGTCGCCAGAGCCGGCTGCCGAGTCACCCAGCGCCGCAGCCGGTAGAGAGCGCCGTCGGGCCGCGCGCTGACCGGCTCGCCCGCGAGCAGCCGTCGCAGGTCGGCGGCGAAGTCGGCGAGGCTCGCATAGCGGCGTCCCGGCTCGGGCGCGAGAGACTTGCGCACGACCGCATCGACGTCGCCGCGCACCTTTCGGTTGCGCAGCGGGAGCGCGTCCGCCCCCCCCTTGCGGATGAGACGCTCGGTCTCGCTGCGCGAACCGCCCTGGAACGGTGGCCGTAGGGCGAGCAGCTCATAGAGCGTCGCCCCGAGTGCGTAGACCTCGCTGCGCGTGTCGTAGTGGCCTCGTTCGAGCTGTTCGGGCGCCTGGTAGAGGAGCGTGCCGGGGGCGACGCCCTCCCGGGTGAGCCGGTCCCCGCCCGTGCCCGCCTCGATGAGCGCGTGCAGGCCGAAGTCGATCAAGTGGGCCCGTCCTTCGATGTCGAGCATCACGTTGGATGGCTTGACGTCGCGATGAAGGATCCCGCGCTGGCCAGCGTGTTCGAGCGCGTCGGCGACCTGCGCGGTGACGGCCAGGCAGGCGGAGACCCAGTCGAGCCCCGCCAGCCCAGGGGCCAGATCCTCTCCTCCCAGGGACTCGGGCGCACACCCCGCGAGTTCCTCGAGCCGCTCGGCGATGGACTGGCCGTCCACCGCAGCCATCGCGAAGAAAGGCACGCCCTCGTGTTCATCGACCACATAGATGGGGACGATGCCCGGGTGCTGCAAGCGTGCGATCGCTTCGGCCTCGCGCCGAAACCGCTCGCGCGTCCCCGGCAGGTGGCACAGGTCGGGACGGATGAGTTTGACGACGACATCGCGTTCGAGGCTCAGTTGGCGGGCGTGGTGTACGACGCCCATCCCTCCCATGCCGAGCAGCTCGCCCAGCTCGAAGTCACCGAAGATCCGGGTCTCGGCCGCGCCCGCCACTGTGTCGTCCGCGCACAGGCCGCCGAGCCCTAGCTCACGCAAGAGCTGGAATCGATGGCGGAGTTCGGCGGCGCTCTCCGGAAGTTCCTCGCAGGCGCGCTCGAGCACCTCGTCCTGCAACGATGCTGGTGCGCGCAGACACTCTGCGAGCAACTCGTCGAGTCGCTTCGTCGCAGATTCGGGCCGGTGGGAGAAATCCATCAGTTCATCAAGACCCCAGGTGGGACGCCTCTCGATTGCCCTTATCTCAACACCGAGTGCCCGGAAGCGCGATCGTGAAGTCAGAGTCCGGCGTACGGAGTCAGGACCTACCCGGACAGAGGCGGTCCCAGGAAACGGCGCCACGGAGAGAGCTGTGCTCAGCGGTCAGCCCGATGAGGGGTGCTGCCCTGTATTAGGGGCGGGGTGGCTTTGACGGGGCATCCAACGGCCGAGGGCGGTACCCTGCTCCGTCATGCGCATCGGGTTTGACGCATCGCCCCTGGTGGCCGGCGAGGGGGCGGCGCCGGGGATTCGGCGGGTCGTGGAGTGCACCTTGGAGGCGCTCGAGCGGCGGGGACGAGTCGAGGTGGTGCGGCTGGCGCCGGAGGGGGGCAGGAGGAGCCGCTTCTGGCGCCAACGGGAACTGCCACGGTTGGCTCGGGGGCTCGCGGGGATCCACTCCTTCCTCTCCGCCTTCCCCCTGCGCGGACCCGGCAAACGGGTACAGACCATTCACGAGCTGCCCTGGAAACATGGGGTCAAGAAGAACAGCGATTGGCGCTGACCTTGCCCCCAAAGTAGGACCACTCAGATCTGGACTCCCACGTGGTCGGACATGGGTTGGTTGAGCCGGCTCTGGCCGGCAGGCATCGGGGTCGACTGCCTCTCCGGAGGGGAGCCCCGAAGGGGCGACCCGGAGGAGAGGCAGCGCTCGTATTCATCGGGGGATAGGCATCCGAGCGATTGGTGAGGACGGACCTCGTTGTAGTCCTTGCGCCAGTCAGCGAGGATCATGCGGGCGTGCTCGAGGCTCACGAACCAGTTCTCGTTCAGGCACTCCGAGCGGAGCTTGCCGCTCTTGCTCTCGACGAAGCAGTTCTCCACGGGCTTTCCTGGCCGGATGAAGTGCAGCCGCACTCCCCTGGTCCACGCCCACTGGTCCAGGGCTTTGCTCGTGAACTCCAGACCGTTGTCGACGACGATCGCCTCGGGCCATCCGTACTTCGCCGCAGCCTGGTCCAGGACACGGCCCACGCGCTCCCTGGGAATCGACTGCGCCACTTCCATCGCTACGCAGACGCGGGTGCAGTCGTCGATCACATTGAGGATGCGGATGGCGCGGCCGTCGTGGAGGGAGTCGCTGACGAAATCCATGGACCAGCACTTGTGGGGACTGTCGGGCACCGGCTTGGATTCTCGTGACGCTGAGGCCACTCGCTTCCGACGCTTGCAGCGGACCTGTAGCCTTTCTTCCCGGTAGATCCTGTAGGTGCGCTTCTTGTTCACCTGAAAGCCCTCTCGGCGCAGCATCACGTGGATCCGCGGGTAGCCGAAGCGAGGCCTCTCGACGGCAAGCTCCAGCATCCGCTTCCGGAAACCTTCCGGCTCCCTCCGCACGCTATTGTACCGCCGGACCGACCTCAAGAGCCCCACGAGCCTGCAAGTCCTGCGCTCGCTCACACCATGCTTCTCCAAGATGTGGGCCACAGCAGCTCGACGACTCGCGGGGCTCACCACTTTTTTCGGACGACGTCTTTCAGGATTCGGTTGTCGATGCTCAGATCAGCGACGATCTCCTTCAGTCGTCGGTTCTCCTGCTCGAGGTGCTTCAGGCGCTTGGCATCGCTGACTTCGAGCCCGCCGTACTTCTTGCGCCAGTTGTAGAACGTGGCGGAGCTGATTCCGTGGCGTCTGACGAGCTCTGAGGTCGGCGTGCCAGCCTCGGACTCCTTCAGGATCGCGACGATCTGCTCTTGGGTGAATCGGGATTCCCGCATGGGGCCTCCTTCAAGGACTCTAGGCGGGAGTGCCAGCATCTGGTGGACCGGATTCCGGGAGTAAGGTCAGGGGGACCGGGGGGACTCCTCGAAATAGCCAACTTGTAGTACCTATTCGCCACGGACGGCTTTTCGGAAGGCACCCCGGGTTTCGGTGACACCTCACCAACTCACTTGTACTTCCGAACCTGATAGAAGTACCGCCAAAGTGCAGTGCCTCCGGTGTGCGTCGTGCCGGTGCTGGCCTTGGCGTGGAGGATCTTGTCAACCAACTGCAGTGTGCACTCGCCAGTCACGGGGTCCCAATCGTCGAGGTGATGCCAGACATGGGTCTTGGGCGTCTTCAGGAGTCCGACTTGTGCGTTGGCTAGCTCGAAGTCCTTGCTGAGGACCCCGGTCAGCTTGATACGGACCTTGCCGTTCGCGGGATTACCCGCGTAAAGCACGTCGGTCAGCGTGCTGTAGTCGGGCGCCAGGCCCGTCGCGCTGGGTGGGATTTCGCGACCCGCCAGGATGCTCGCCTTCTTGGCGTCGAAAACGAGCGCATGGTTCGTCGAGAGCTCGTATATGTACTCGGTCAGCCGAGCCCGCTTGGACGCAGCGTCGTACGCGTGGAAGAAGAGGAAATTCCTCACCTCATCGAATGTGGACGCCCGACACAGCAGTTCGCCTGAGCCCGTGTACAGGTCTGTGTTTCCCCAGCTTCGATGCCCGATAATGAACTTGAAGCCGATGTCGGTGTCGCGCATGAACCGCAGGCTCTCGGACCCGACTACCTCCAGCAGTTCGTCGGCGTGCTTCTGGAACTCGGAGAAGCCGCCTACTCGGTGTAGAGCCCGGATATATGCGGCGAAGTCTACATAGACGGGTATCTGACGGTAGAAGGTCCTCACACCTCCGAGTTCGGTGAGAATCAGAGTCAAGCAGCGGTTCGACATCTCTAGGGCGCCACCTGTTCAGTAGGTGACCGTGCAAGCCTCGGCGACGTCATCTGCGAGGTTGACGAATCTCAACTGAACAGCCTCGAGCAGGTTCATCTCCTCGGTCGTCAGCTTTAGCATCTGCTGAATCCGATCGAGGACGTTGTCGTCGAGGCGTGTGAGGTCGTCTAGGAGAGTGAAGAGATGCTTGACGGCCGCTGTAACGGCAGCCTTGCCCTGGCGGATGACCGCTAGGACGCTGCGCAACAGGCCCGCGAGGGCATCGACGGAGAACGTCGTCGTCGACCCGACGAGCTGCGTCACCCCTGAACGGATCGCCTCGAACATCTCGGAACCTACTCGCCCGAACTTCGTGACCACCGCGCGCACCGAGTCGAGCCCTCCGGACCAGAAGAGTCCGACGATAATCTCAGCCAGCAGACCGACCACTCCGCCCACGAAGTAGGCGACCCGCTCGATCGTAATCTCGGAGGTCAGGGCGAAGAGGTTGAAGTGACTGATCCCTTCTACGAGGGCCGAGAAAGCCGCATCGAACAGGCCCGGCCAGTCGGTTGTCAGAATGGTCTGAAAAGCTTCGTCGAGGATCTCCAGCGCCATCGGTATGAGGCGCTCCGGGTCCGAGACGGCCCCGCCGGCCGCGCCAAGGGCGACGAGCAAATAGCCTACGAGGTCCAGCAGGCCAAGGACCTCTTCGACAAGACCGTTCCAGAGTCCGCAAAAGAACGCGTTCGCTGCCCCTAGGGCCCGCGACCCCAAGGCGGACAACGCGACCATCGTACGGTCCAGTTGCGTGAGCATGCTGTCGACGCAGGCCTCGGCGGATTCGGGTACCTGATCGAGAGAATCGGCCAGAGCCGAAGGAACCGCAGCCGACAGCCCACCTCGAAGCAGTTGTTTCCACTCCCTCGATAGTTTGGACACTCGATCGCGCAAGGCCTGCCGGACGGAATCCCCCATCGCTTGGATCGTTTCATCTGTCAGGTCCTCGAAGACCTCGATCGCCGCACCAGGGATGCTGCCCAGGATGGGAGAATACGCAGGGTCTTCGGGGTCCCAATGGTGATCCTCGAACTTGAGGTGCTCCCGGACCTCCTTTGTCAGCGCCAGAACCCCGTTCCCCAGAACGGAGTAGACTGGCCCAAGGAGCAACGTCTGCCAGTTAGCGAGCTGAATTAGCGAGACCCAGGTGTCGCGCGCGGCGTTCTCGATGCGCCCCATGCGGATCAACTCGTCGATCTCAGGAGTCGTGAAGTTCAGGCCCGCAAATGGGCTCTCTCCCGAACGAACACCGAACCACTCGCCCTGGTCATGGAGAGCTCCTGTGAGCAGGCGGAGCTTCTCGATGCTCTCCGCGAAATCCGAGCCGATCTTGATGTAAGCGGCACGGTCGCTGAGAACGTCCGTTGAGTTGTCCTCGAGGAAGAAGCACACTTCGTTTCCGGCGGGCTCGCACTCTGCAAATGCGCGTCGGAGGTAGCTGTCTTCGCGGGAGACGAACACCTTGACCACGAAGGCGTAGATGGCTTGGTCGCCCGCATCGATGAACCCGCCCTGATTCTGATCGGCGAAGACCGTGATCTCGCTCACGAGAGTGGGTGTGACGTCGCTCTCAGAGACGATGTCGAGGGACCCGGTTGATGTGACGTCGGCTCCCGAGAAGTAGTTCGCCTGGATCTCCGCGCCGGAGCGAGGCAGTCCGGACTCAGCGAAGCCCCCGGTGACTCGATACAAGGGCATCCCCGAGGGGAAAACAGGAAACGAGCTGGGCGTTGACATGGTCCCGGCATCCGCCTCAAACGTCCGGATCGTCGGTTTCGCTCGCGCTCTCTCCGAGCGACGCCGTCGACGGCCTCAGGAGCGTGTCCTCGTCGATGCCTTCACAGCACGGAAGGCCTTCGTCCTCCAGATACACCGACTTGCCCTGGACCAGCGTCAGTTCGGTGGGGACACGTGTCTGCCACTCTTCTTCGACGAAGCCTTCGATCTCCGCCAGCTCCTCATCAATCGAGAGGTAGAGATCATCGTGCCTGTCGAGCACGAGGTCTCCTCCGCTCCAAATCTCTCCGGTTTCAAGGAAGTAGCCCACCGCCCGCTCGAACCGCCGACGCACCGGAACCACCATCCGGGCCATTCCGCTTTGCAGGAAGGCCTGGAACTGTGCATCGTCTCCCGCGTCAAGCTGGATCAGATCCACCCACGAGCAACGGTCGGCCCAGTAGTAGGGGTAGAAGATGTACGCCATCGAGTCCCACTCAAAGGCCTGCTCAAAGAACTTCACGTGAGAGGAATAGATCCTCCAGTCTTCGGTCTGGAGGACGCTGGGCACGTTGCAAGAGCCGGGCGTATAGAAATCCCGGCCGAAGTCAATCTCGAACGGGGCAAGGAGCATCTCGATGGCCACCCGTTGAAGCTCACGAAGCTCGATGGATCGGTTGGTGTCTTCGTCGTTACCAAGCAGCTCGTCTTGCGCTTCAGCGGCGGCCGCTTCGAGCGCTTGCTCCTGTGCGGCCAGCTCCGCTTCGTACTCGGCGAGTTGTGCCTCGTATGCCTCGACGACAGTGTCGTAGACATCTTTCTGCCAGGCCAACAACGTCTCGGACGTGGGGCCGCACTCGAGCGTGACGGAGATATCGTAGGCCAGGGTCCGGTCACCGCTGAAAGTGACGGTGACCGTTTCGGTGAGCCCGGAGAGGGTCAGTTCTACTGTTTCCTCATACTCCCGATCGTTGTTGCCCCCCTCCTGGATGTTGTGGCTCCACTGCTCTCCGCCAACAGCGACCACCCAGTGGGTTCCCTCGCTGTTGCGAGCGTCGTGCCGGTACCAGACATCGATCTTGGCCAAGTTGGCCTCGTACCCGTCAGGAATCGCCATGATGCCGTTGCCCGACCACTCTTTGGTCTTCTTCACGTCCGCATCCGCCCACGACTGGGTGACGCTCCGCTTCTCAGTGGGCGGCGCCGGGACGCTGACCCCGTAGGCCGACGCGAGATTGAGGTAGTTGGCCGGCGAACCGTAGCCCTCGATGTCCGCGAATGAGTTGATTCCGAGCGACGCGGGGTCCGTGGGAGCTGTGAGGTCGTCGGAGTTAGCGCCTTCGGCCGCTGCGGCCTCCGCTCGAGCCGTCAGCGCTTCCTTGTAGAACCGGGCGGGCTCTGGAATCAGGAACTCGAACATCAGCCGCTTGCCATAGTTCACGACGCGGTTGGTGTAAACGATATCGACCCACCGATAAACGCCCGTGACATGCTCGTCGCCTTCGCGGTTGTCGAAGCCGTGCCTGTTGGTCTCCTCGTACTCCTGAAGCATGCGTATCGTGCGCTTCTTGGTCGTCTTCTGGACAATCCTCTCCAGCGCACTGTTGACGACCTCCTGAGCGTAGGTGCGGGCCTCCGAGTCCGAGGACGATGACGCTGTCCCGGACGCGTAGTCGATGTAGCCATCGGCCGAGACCTCGACCCCAAGGACCTTTCCAGTCGCACCGGCCGAGGCACCGACGCCGGCATCGCGCTGCTCGTCGAGCACCATCGCAATCTCCGAGGCGATCTCATTGCGCGTGGTCGTGGCGGTGTCCTGCTGTTCCTCGACCTCGATTTCGCTGGTCTCTTCCTCGGTCGTCTCGGTGGTGAGTAGGTTGCGTGTTTGACGCTCTTTGTATTCGCGCGCGAGGATGTTCTCGATTCGGGATACCTCTCCCGGTACATAGCAACAGACCTCCTGCTCAACCTTGCGGAACACGCCGATCCCGAGCCGGTTAACACCGTAATGCTCCACCTCTTCCGCCGGCGTGTCGTTGTCCGTCGAGCCGGTGCTACCGAAGTCCGGGATGCCCACGTCGTGTCCGGGCTGACCGAAGACATCTGGGATGGCCACCTGAACAGTCTCACCAGTGTCCAGCGTGATCTGGGACTCCAGAGTCACGTCGCTCTCCGACTCGGCGCTCAAGACCGGAGATGCCGGGATGGCGACGTTGAGCAGGCCGTCTTGAGTGTCCAGTTCTTGAAAGGTCCTGCCCTTCTGCAGGACGCTGTTGCCCTTCTTCACCGAGTGGCTCACCTTCGTCACTCGGGCCCCGCGGCTGGCGGGCTTGAGGGTGAGGAAGAGGCGCCCGTCTCCTCCGGCACCGGGGTCGAACGAGGCGGTCGCCGAATAGGGAGGCAGATCGTCGCCTTGCGTGCGACTCGTGGTGCTCGTCGCCGCTCGATAGAGTGCCGCTTTGGTGTTGATGATCTTCGCGTCGATCTCGCGCGCAACGGACGCAATCGAGAGCGAACCTTGCCCGCCGCGGGAGCTCAAGACCCGGAGCGCCGGGTTTACCGCGACACCTTCGGAATCCGCGTCCGCGATCAGCGCACTGAGATCCGACGTCGGATCCAGCGTATCGACGAGGAACGCGAGCGCAGTTCGTGTGGTGCCGTGCTCGCTGACTACCGCCTTCAAGCGGGCCATCGAGTTCAACTTGGAGAGCAGGCTCTTCTGAGACGGAAGGAGTCGAGACGTCGCCGCGAACCGACCAACTTTTTTCTCCGTAGAGAACCAAGAGGGTAAGACGACCGACGCGCCCGCCAGCCTCTTGAAGTAGCGCTCGATCCTCTCGCGATTGCCGGGGGACTCGGGGCTCCGAGGAGTCTGCATGATCTCCTTCGCACGTTCCAGCATATCCGTGGCCGTAGCCATCCGCACGAAGTTGTTGGCGATGAGCATGTGGGTGCATGCCTGACGAACGGTCGGGGCCTGTCGCCGCACGACTTGGAAGAAGAGGTTGTCCCAGACCGTCGTCAAGTGCTCCTCTGAGAGCGGCGAGAGATTTGAAAGCCTCGCGAGGGTCGCGTCGCTGCGGAGCTGAGCTCGGTTCTTACCGAGGTACAGGGCAAAGTCGTAGAGGTCGGGGTCGAGCTCGCGAACCATACGGTAAGTCTGCAAGGGCCGAAATCCCGCCGCCGCGTCCTGCACCTGTCGACGGCCCGCGGGGACCGAATCGCCGGTCACGGCGCTCAAGAAGTGGCTGGCCAACCCCTCTGGATGAAAGACAAACCCCAACTCTCTCTTATCGTTGTCGACCAGCTGAGGGGTGCGCAACGTCATGAAGCGAAACAGGTCGATCTTGACAGGGGGAATTCTGGCCATCGGTTGCCTCGTAGAGCTTGGAACGGTTGTCGACGATGATAGCACGAGAAGGCCCGATGTTGCACTAGATCGTCCCGAGTCCGCGCGTAGAGGCCCGTTAGATGGCAAAGGGGGGCGCATTGAGAACTCGGGATAGGGTGAAAGCTTCCATCCAGACACCCTTCCCATGGACGACACCCCATGCAACAGCATCGCACAATCGTCGTCGCCGACCACCACAAATCGGTGTTTGTCCGCCAAGTCTTGAACCGGGAGACCGCAGAGGTGAGAGGCGGTCCCACAGAACGGCGCCACGGGGGTAGTTAGATCCTGTTTCCTGCGGGGTCCACGGACCCGAGATCGGCCGACATCCGGTGAATAGAGCTGGGATCCGGCAGGCAAGAAGATCGGGTCTCCTTCCGAAGGAGAGGTTA
>JALWOP010000261.1 GCA_027083445.1 Planctomycetota bacterium
CGCCCTCGGCCCTGGAGACATGACCGGCGACGGCGTGCCCGACCTCCTCATCGGCTCCTACCAGAACGACCTACCCTCCGGCGATGCCGTCCAGTGGGCCGGCGCCGCCTATCTCATCGAAGGGATGGGCATGTGAGCGGTCCACGGCGATGCGGCGGCGGCTTGGTGGTAGGGCAGCGGCGATGAGGCTGGGGAGTGGTGGCGAGGTTGAGGAGAACAACAGCGGCTGTGAGCGCCTCAACGCCCCCACCGGAGAGGGCGACACCGATGGCTTCCTGCAATTCCGCATCGACTACGCCGAGGACGACGGCAGCAGCGAGGCCACCGCGTCCTCCCCGCCGCCCATGGCCACCCAGAGCAACGGCGTGGTCGAGGACGAGCTGGCCTGCACGGCACCGGGGCAGGAGCGGACCACTCGCTTCTCCCTCCTCGCAATACAGTCCGGACAGCACGCCAGAGCCCTGCCCATCAGCGGCGAGCGACAGCACGCCTATGCCGAGGTCACCGCCGTCGAGGTCGTCGACTGGAAGGGCCAGGACTCCCTCACCATCGACCGACCGACAGGACCGATCACACTCACCGCCGCACAGCCTGTTGCATCCTTTGACAGCGGCGACGGCATGTGGATGGGCGCGCTCAGCTGGCAGCTGCCCGCTGCAGGGCTCGGCCCCATCGTCGAGGTCACCCATCGATGCCCCGACGAGATCCCCGCCGCCCAGCAGACCGTGCCCGTCGCCTACCCCATGAGCTGGGCCCTCCTCGACGAGACCCTCACCGCCGCCGCTGGCTTCTCTCTCGACACCCTCCTCCCCGAGGCCACCGCTGAGGCAGACTGGCCTGCAATCCTCCTCCGCATCGTGCCATCCGCGATCGGACCAACCCATGTACTCAACATCGAGTCCCACACCGGTGGCGTCCTCATGACATACCCGCTCACAGAAGAGGAGGGACTCTACGCGTTCCAGCACACCGGACCAGAAGGAGCTTTCACCGGCACCATCACACCATCCGAAGACGGTCTCGCCTTCTCCCTCTCCGAGGGAAGCATCCACACACCCGCCGGGGACATCTCCCTCAGCCCCTTCTCCATCAACCTGCCGGGGTACCCCAATGCTCCTGCTCAGTAGCCTACTCACCGCATGCGTCGTCGAC
>JALWOP010000262.1 GCA_027083445.1 Planctomycetota bacterium
AAGGGTTTGTCTTGTTAACCTCTCCTTCGGAAGGAGACCCGATCTTCTTGCCTGCCGGATCCCAGCTCTATTCACCGGATGTCGGCCGATCTCGGGTCCGTGGACCCCGCAGGAAACAGGATCTAGGCTAGGTCCCTGTCATGGCCGGCCGAGGACGTCCGCGTGAGTTCGATGCCGAGTGCGTCCTGGAAGACGCACTGCGGCTCTTTTGGAAGCAGGGGTTCGAGGGGACTCACAAGCGCGACCTCCTGGCCGCCACGGGCCTGGCGAGTCAAAGTCTCTACAACGCCTTCGGGGACAAGCGCGCCCTCTACCTGGCGGTCCTCGACGCCTACGCCGAGCGGGTCTGCTCCCACCTGGAGGAGCAGCTCGAGGGCTCGGACCCCCTGGGTCGACTGCGCGCCTACCTGCGCTCGCTCGGAGGACGCAGCCGAGGGAATGCCCGCGATGGGTGCCTGCTCTGCAACGCGGCCGCCGAGTTCGGCCGCAGCGATCGTGAAGTGAACGCGATCCTGCGGCGGGCGCTCCAGCGGCGCCGCAGGGCCCTCCTGGGCTGCCTGGAGCGGGCCTGCGAGCAGGGCCAGGCGATTCCCGCGCCGACGGACGGATTGGAGGAGCGAGCAGCCGCCCTCCTGGCCGGGATCGACGGCATCGCCCTCCTGCGCCGCGCAGGCGTACCGCAGCGCCTCGTGGATCAGGCCGTCTCGGGCCTGCTGACCCTCCTCGAAGCTCCCGAGTAGAGCCGCCGGTTCACCCCCCGGAATTTTTTGTGGACCAAAAGGTCCAAAAATGTCTCTTCCGTTCTAGAGGGGGGCCATGAACAGCACGATCCAGCACCTAAGCAGCTCCTCGTTCGCCGCGGCAACGGCCCAGGGAGTGACCCTGCTCGACTTCTATGCGACCTGGTGTGGCCCCTGCAAAGCCCTGGCGCCCACCCTGGAAGCCCTGGAGGGGGAGTTCGCCGATCGAGGCGTGCGCATCGCCAAGGTCGACGTGGACGAATCCCCCGAACTCGCCGCGCGGTTTTCGGTCACCGGTGTACCGACCCTGATCGTCCTGAAGGACGGCCGGGAGGTCCGCCGTCATGTGGGCGCGGCGCCTGCCGGTGTCCTGCGGGAGCTGGTGAGCTAGCTGCGCGGAGGGATCCCTCCCGTCAGGGCGGTGGCGACCCCGGCCAGGGTCGCGCCGCCCCCCAGCACCAGCCGTGACCCGATGGATTCCCCCAGGAGCAGCACGCCTCCCAGGGCGGCGACGATCGGAACGAGCAGTTGCACGATCGCCGCCCGCGGAGCGTCCAGGGAGCGCAGGGCGTGGTACCAGACGATGTAGCCCAGACCGGAGGTGCCCGCCCCCGAGACGACCGCCAAGAGGGCTCCCCGGGTGGAGAGCGAAGGCGTGCCGAGGGGGAGCGCCAAGAGGCAGAGGGGCGCCGCCAAGGCGAAGTTGCGTGCGGTGGCGACGCTCGGCGGTCTTTGATGGTGGCCGGCCAGGGAGTAGGTCCCCCAGCCGATGCCGGCCAGGACCATCAGGGCGGCATGGCCCGGCGGGGGAGCCTGCAACCCGGGTCGAGTCAGGTAGAGCAGTCCCACGCAGGCGAGCAGCAGCCCGCCGAGTTCGCGCCGCGAGAGACGCCGGCCCCGGCGCAGGCCGGCGCCGATCATCGTGACCTGCACCGTGCCGAAGAGCAGCAGGGCCCCCATGCCCGCGTCCAAGCCACGGAAGGCGAAGGCAAAGGCGAGGGCATAGCCGGCCAGAGCGATGGCGGGGCCGGGAGCCCAGTCCTCGCAGGGTCGGCCCAGGAGGGGCAAGAGGACCAGAGCGCCACTCCCCAGCCGCAGGAGGGTAAAGCTCGTCGGATCGATGGAGTCGGCGCCCAGGGCGGCCCGACAGAGGAGCGAATTGCCGGCGAAGGCCAGGACTGTCAGCAGCGTCGCCAGGCCCGTGGGCATAGGTGGATCCCCAGCCGATCCCTAGAAGCGAGAGGGCAACTGGGGTTTGTTCCCGAGCACGGCTTCGATGCGCTCCATGACCTCGTCGGTCAACTGATCCACCACCTCCAGGGCGGCCAGGTTCTCCTCGAGTTGGCTCAGGCGCGATGCGCCGAGGATGACCGTGCTCACATGGGGGTTTTTCAGGCACCAAGCCAGCGCCAGCTTGGGGAGGCTCACGCCGAGCTCGTCGGCCACCTCACCCAGTCGCTCGGCCGTGGCGACGCGCTCGCGCCCCTTCTCGGTTTCGAGCTGATCCCGGAGGAACTTGTAGTCGGGTAGGGCCAGGCGCGAATCGTCGGGAATGCCCTTGGAGTACTTGCCGGTCAGGATGCCCGAGGCCAGGGGGGACCAGATCGTCGTTCCCAAGCCCACCGTCTCGTACAGGCGGTGGTACTCCAGCTCGACCTTCTCGCGCACGAGCATGTTGTACTGGGGCTGCTCCATCGTCGGGCCCTGCAAGCCCAGCGCGCGCGCGATGCCCGCGGCCTCGACGATCTGTTCGGCCGTCCATTCCGATGTCCCCCAGTAAAGGACCTTGCCCTGGCGGATGAGGTCGTTCATCGCGCGCACCGTCTCCTCGATCGGGCACTCGAGGTCCGGCCGGTGGCAGAAGAAAAGGTCGAGATAGTCGACGCGCAGCCGCTTCAGGGCGGCGTGGCAGGCGTCATGGATGTGCTTGCGCGACAGGCCCTTCTGGGTGGGTCGGTCCCCGCCCCAGTAGACCTTGGACGAGACCAGGTAGGTATCGCGTCCCCAGCCGAGCTCTTCGAGCACGCTGCCCATGATCAGCTCGGACTGCCCGCGGGCGTAGACCTCGGCGTTGTCGAAGAAGTTGACCCCCGCCTCGTAGGCGGTGGTCATCAACTGCTTGGCCAGGGTGCCGTCCACCTGGGTGTGGAAGGTGACCCAGGAACCGAAGGAGAGAGCGCTGATGTGGAGACCGGAAGATCCGAGGCGTCGGTACTGCATGGTGAAACAGGGGGGAAGGAGAATCGGAGGCGGAGCAGGATAGCCAGAGCTGCGTACGATGTGCGTATGCGCTTCCTCTTCTGCTGCCTCGTGCTCACCGGGCTCCTCCGCGCGGGGGATCAGCGCCCGAACATCTTGTTCATTTTCAGCGACGACCACGCCTGCCATGCCATCGGGGCCTATGGAGGGTGGCTGGCGAGCGTCGACATGACGCCCAACATCGATCGGCTGGCCGAGCAAGGGATGCTCTTCCGGGAGAGTTTTTGCACCAACTCTCTCTGTGGTCCGAGTCGCGCCGTGATCTTGACCGGTAAGCACAGCCACAGGAACGGCTTCATGAACAACCACAGCCGTTTCGATGGGGATCAGGTCACCTTTCCCAAGCTCCTCTGGCAGGCGGGGTATCGCACGGCGATGATCGGCAAGTGGCACCTGCGCTCGGAGCCCCAGGGCTTCGACTACTGGGACGTGCTGCCCGGCCAGGGCAAGTACTACAACCCGACGCTGATCTCCGCGCAGGGGGAGCGGCGGGTCGAGGGCTACTGCACCGACATCGTCACCGATCTCGCCCTCGACTGGCTGCGGGAGAACGCCGGGGGGGACCAGCCCTTTCTGCTCATGTGCCAGCACAAGGCGCCGCATCGCAACTGGATGCCGCCCCTGCGCTACTTGAACCTCTACGACGACATCGAGCTTCCCGAAGCGCCGACCCTCTTCCACGACTCCGCCGACCGGGCGGCCCCGGCCCGGTTCCAGGAGATGACCATCGCCCGCCACATGAACCTGGTCTACGACCTCTTCCTGACGCCCTTCCCCGGATGGGATCCCAAGGCGGGTTTTGCCAACGACGGGTCGGGATTCCGCAACCTGCAGGAGATGACTCCCGAGCAGCGCAGCGCCTGGGATGCGGGTTTCGCCGAGGAGAACGCCGCTTTCCTGGCGCAGGAGCCCGAGGGGCGGGACCTGGTACGCTGGAAGTATCAGCGCTATCTCAAGAACTACCTGCGCTGTGTCCGGGGGGTCGACGACAGTGTCGGGCGCCTGCTCGACTATCTCGACGAGGCGGGCCTGGCGGAGAACACCATCGTCGTCTACTCCTCGGATCAGGGCTTCTTTCTTGGCGATGACGGCTGGTTCGACAAGCGCTGGATGTATGAGCCGTCGCTGCGTATGCCCCTGATCGTGCGCTGGAAGGGGGTGACCCCCCCCGGGTCGGAGTGTGAAGCGATGGTGCAGAACCTCGACTACGCCGAGACGTTTCTGGATGCCGCGGGCGTACCCATTCCCGACGACATGCAGGGCCGATCCCTGGTGCCCTTGTTGCGCGGAGAAGAGCCGGCGGATTGGCGGCGGGAGATCTACTACCACTACTACGAGTTTCCCAGCACCCATCGCGTGGCACGCCACTACGGGATCCGCACCGAGCGCTTCAAGCTGATCCACTACTACCAGTTCGATGAATGGGAGCTCTTGGACCGACTGGTCGATCCCCTCGAGCAGCACAACGTCTACGCCGATCCGGACTACGCTCGTGTTCGGGAGCACCTCTTGGAGCGCCTGAACGCCCTGCGCGAGTACTACGGCGACGACAGCGATGTCAGCGTGAAGCCGGCGGAGTGGCAGGAACCCTTCCGGCGCGGTCGCTAGAGCGGCGGCTGGGTGACGAAGACCGCCAGGGCGGGGTTGCGGTCATCGTGGATGAGGCGCAGGCGGCAGCCCGTGGCCTCGATGCGCTCGACCACATCGGCGCCGAACTCGTGGAAGACCAGGCAGGTCGGCGGCGGTGGGTCGCTGATGCCGTGGTAGCTGGGCGGCAGGAGATGCTCGATCTCTCCGTCGTGCATGCGGGCGCGTACGCGCGTGCGTGGTCTGTCCCAGATGACCGGGATCGTGAAAAGATGCGCCCCGTCGGGCCTCAGAACACGGTGGATCTCCGAGAGGGCCCGTTCGAAATCGGGCACGTGTTCCAAGGTGTCACTGGTCAGGACCAGGTCGAGCGAGGCATCGGCATAGGAGAGGGCGAGCAGATCCTCGGAGGGCACGGCGGGATCGAGGGAGCCGTACTCCGAGTAGATGTGGCCGGGTAGGGGAGCGAGGGCCTCGTGCAGGCCGCCGATGCGATTGATCTCGGCGATGGCGAGGCGGGGTCCCTTGGCCAGGTCCCGCGGCTGCCCCACCCTGCGCTTCAGCATGCGGCCGGCCTCCCCGAGCAGGGCTCGCGTCAGCGCCTGGACCCGCAGCGGCGCATGGCAATGCGGGCAGGCACGCCCCTCGCGCTCGTTCATCAGCTCCTGCCAGCGCCGGTCCAATCCCCAGTCTCGGACCAGGACTTGGGGGAGGACGGCTCGCGCCGGGGTCGGCCGTCCTCGACGACCGCAGACGGGACAGCGGGTGGGGCTCAGGCTCTCGCGAACCCGCCGGAGGAGGCTCCTTGCGGCCATGAGTGGAGGGAATGATACAGACCTGGGGCTTGGGGGCTGTAGCGGAACAGTCCGGCCCGCCGTGAGGCCGATAGCGGTAGGTGGGCTTCGCTGCCCTCCACCAGATGCCTCCTGCCGTTCCTCTCGACCCGGACCTCGGTTCCCCCGCTGAGGAGGAAGTGCCCTTTGGGCTGCTGATCCTCCTCACGGCGGGGGCGATCGTCTTGGGCGCGACGATCGCCTTCCTGGGGCTGCAGCGTTTCGAGCGCTCCATCGCCCGGGAGCTGGTGCGCCTGAACAGCGAAGGGATCCTCGGTGATCCGTCGATCTCGACGGAGGCGCTGCTGCGCATCGCGGATGAGAGGGTCAACGCTCTGCACGGACCGGCGGTCGCCTCGATCCTAGCGGCCGGCACCCTGGTCTTTCTGGTCGTCGTGGCGATCATGCTGCAGTTGCGGCGGACCCGGGCCCGTGCGAGCGCGACACAGGCCGAGCTGCGCGAGACCAACGCCGCGCTTCGCAGCGAGCAGGAGAGCCTCTACAAGGCCTTGGAGTTGCTCGATCGGCACAGCGCGGAACTCGACGACAAGAAGCGCGAGGCGGAGGCAGCGGACCTCGCCAAGAGCGAGTTCCTGGCCATGATGAGCCATGAGATCCGTACCCCCATGAACGGAGTCATGGGGATGTGCGGTTTCCTCCTCGAGACCGATCTGAGTGACGAGCAGCGCGAGCAGGCGGAGCTCATTCTCTCTTCCGCCGAGGCTCTGCTGGCGATCATCAACGACATCCTCGATTACTCGAAGCTCGAAGCGGGTCGCATGGAGCTCGAGTGCGTCGAGTTCGACCTGTATGAGCTTGGGGACACCGTCATCGATCTTCTGCTCAGCAAGGCTCTCGAAAAGGGGATCGATCTCTCTCTCACCTTGGGCGAGGGCCTTCCCCGTTGGGTGATGGGCGATCCCGGTCGGCTGCGGCAGATCATGATCAATCTGGTCGGCAACGCGATCAAGTTCACCGAGTACGGCGAGGTGAATCTGTCGATCCAATCGGGCCGCAATGGGATGCTCCTCGAAGTGCACGATACGGGCATTGGCATTCCCCCAGACCGCATGGGACGCCTCTTCGAGCGCTTCAGCCAGGTGGATGCCTCCCACGCGCGGCGCTACGGCGGGACGGGGCTGGGGCTTGCGATCTGCAAGTCCCTGGCTGCGGCGATGGGCGGTGAGATCACGGTGGAGAGTGTCGAGGGCATGGGGACGACCTTTGCCGTCCGCCTGCCGTTGGAGCCGGTCGATCGCCCGCAGGAGGAACGGCCTCTGGAAGGAAAACGAATCGCGCTCGCGGCTGGGGAGAGTGACTGGCGAGAGGCCCTCGAGGCGCGCCTACGGCTCCTGGGAGCGCAGGTCGACGTTATTGGGGGGGACCCCACCGGGGAGTACGATCTGATCCTGTTCGAGGGGGAAGAGCGCCGACCCGGCGGGGCGCAGCGGTGTCCCTGCATCGAGTTGGTGCGCGGATCCGGTTCCTCCGACCAGCTCCCCTGGCCGGTGCGGAGCAAGCGCTTGCTGACCTTGATCGGCAGTTGGATTCCCGTGCAGGTGCGGGCTGCAGGGCAAGTCGAGAGCCGTGCTCCCGGTGACTCGAAGGGGCCCGCCGGCCCGCGCGGCAGAGTCCTCGTCGCCGAGGACAACCCGGTCAACCTGAAGATCATCCAGCGCCTCCTGGAGCGGGAGGGCTATGAGGTGGGATTGGCGGTCAATGGTGCGGAGGCCGTCGCCCTCGCCCAGGAGGGGGGCTGGTCGTACTGTCTGATGGACTGTCAGATGCCGGAGGTGGATGGGTTCGAGGCCACGCGTCGGATCCGTGCCTCGGAGGGGGAGCGCGTCCACCTGCCGATCCTGGCGTTGACGGCAAACGCCATGGCAGGCGATCGGGAGCGCTGCCTGGCGGCGGGGATGGACGGCTACATCGCCAAGCCGATCGATCTCGAAGAGATGTGGGCCGAAATCGACCGAGTGACCCGCGAGCGGGCCGCCTAGTCTCCCCAGCGGCCGGCGAATCGACGACAATGCGCTCTCGATGGCTGGCTTCGACATCATCGGTGACGTGCACGGCTGCGCGTGGGAGTTGGAGATGCTCCTGGATCGGCTCGGCTATCGGGGGTCGAGTGCGCCGCCCGGACGGCAGGCGATCTTCCTCGGCGACCTGGTCGACCGGGGGCCGGCCTGTCCCGAGGTGGCGGAGCGGGTGATGGGGCTCGTGGCCCGAGGGCAGGCCCGCTGCCTGCGCGGGAACCACGAGCACCAACTCCTGGAGCACCTCGCCGGTCGCTTTCCCCTTGCGTTTGGTCTCGAGGAGACCGTGGAGCAGTTCGCACGGCGTTCCCCCGGCAAGCTCTTGGAGTTCGCCCGTTTCGCCGAGGGGTTGCCGCTGCAACTCGAGCTCGATCCGGGTGCCCTCTGGGTGGCCCATGCCGGTCTGCCCGAGCGCTGGCAGGGATCGGCTGCACCCGAGGCGCGGCAGTTCGCGCTCTACGGAACCCCCAGGGGAACTCGGCGGGTGGAGTGGGCGGCGGAGTACCGGGGCTCGGCGCGGGTGGTCTACGGCCACACCCCGGCGCGGGATCTGCGCTGGGTGGGCCTAACTCTTTGCCTTGACACGGGTTGTGTCTATGGGGGCGCCCTGTCGGCCCTGCGTTATCCCGAGGGGGAGCTCGTCTCGATTCCCGCGCGGCGGCGCTACTACGAGGGGGTCTAGGAGATTCGGGGCACTTTTCTGTCCGCTGGGTGGGTGTCGTCTCACTTGGGGGTCCCCAAGGAGATCCAACCATGTTCAAGACACACAAACGCAACCTCTTGGCCCTGACCGCGCTGGCGGTCGCTTCGGCTCTTTCCGCCCCGGCTCAGGCCCAGTGTCCCCTTCCCGACAACCTCGATGGTGGCCAGTGCTGTGAGACGACCCAGCTCCAGCTACCGAAGTTCCCCTCCTTCACCCAGTCCTCGTTGGACATCTGCTGGCTCGACTGCGGTCTGGATGCTTTCACCGATGTGACGGTGCGCTGGGGTGTCCCCAAGAGCAACGACCTCGGTACCTGTGGACCGCGGATCTCCAAGGTGCGCATCTTCGATGCTGCTGGAGGATTGGCCTGGCGCGGGCGCATGAATATGAACTACTCGCGCACCTGGTTCGAGACGGGGAACAACAACGAGACCTATCAGGTCTGGCGTTTCCTGGTCAATGGAGACATGCGTCCGATCGACGTGCTCGGGTCTCCCCCCTGCACCATCCCCTCCTGCAGTCAGGCGTTCAACCGCGTGCGTTTCACCGGTTATGTCGACTGGGCCTTGGACTGCAATAGTGGCAAGTGGTCGAACGCTTGGATGCTGACTCACGCTTGCGATCGTGTGGATCACGCCCCGAACTTTCCCCGTCAAGGCATGTTCCACCCCGGGCGTTCCTATACCTTCGTCGGCCCTGCGGCAGGTTTCTCCCTGACGCTTCCGGTTCCCGGTGAGGATGGTTCCAGCGCCAACGAGGCGGTGCGTCGCATTCGCACTTCCAGCATCAACGGATCGATCGGCGTTCCGGTCTGCGAGTTCGAGGAGCAGGCCCAGCACGGTCTGACCCCGGTCGCGGAGTACTGCCTCTGCGGGCAGGGCAACTCGCCCCAGTGGCAGGAAGCGGACCTGACCATCGGCGGAGCCTGTGGCACGATGATCACCGGTGCGGATGCGGCTTCGGGAGCCTATTTCCCGGCCTTCCTCTCGATGGCCATCGGAGTCTGGACGGACGCGAATGTCTATCCCGGAGTGGAGGGGCTGCGCTTCAACCTCGGCGACTACAACGACATGGACGGCTGCACCGGGATCACCGAGCACGAGTTCGCCTTTGGCGTGACGACGATCGGTGGTTATTCGGCCAACCAGATCTCGGTCAACGGTGTCGGTGGAGCCCTGGAGCCGATCTTCATCGACCAGGTGAATTCCCTGGGCCGAAATGGCGCGGCGATCCTGAACGTGCCCTTCCGTTCCTCGCGAGTGATCAACCTGAACCACTGATCGCGAACCTGGCGCGGAGGGACGGGCCCCGGCTGGAAACGGCCGGGGCCCGTCACCCGTTGGGTCCGTTGCCAGAGGCTCTCGGGTATAAGGGGGTGATGACGATCTCCGAGGAGTCGAGTCCCCCGGCCATCGTCTTCTATGACGGCGAGTGCGGTTTGTGTACGTGTTCGGTGCGCTTCCTCCTGGCGCGGGACCGGCGTGGGCGGCTCAGGTTCGCGCCGCTGCAAGGAACTACGGCGGAGCAGCGGTTGTCCGTGTCGGAGCGGGAGAGTTTGGGAACGGTGGTCCTCTTGGAGGGTGAGCGTGCCTCTCGCCGTTCCACGGCGATCCTGCGTGCTCTGCGCCACTGTGGCGGGGGGCTGGGGCTCTTGGCCCGGATCGGGCTTTGGATCCCTCGGCCCCTGCGGGACGGGCTCTATCGCTGTGTCGCCGCGCGCAGGTCGCGTTTCGGGAGGGCCTCTGCCCTGGGGGGAGGGTTGGAGGAGGGTCGCCTGCTTCCCTGATCGGCGGGTCGTCGGGTGGAATCGGCTGGATCCGGCCCCCGGGAGGGGCCGGTGAAGGTAAGCTCCCATCGAAACGAACGATCCGAGAGGAGCGTGCAAGGGGAAGCGGGGTGAGAATCCCCCACGGTCCCGCCACTGTGAGTCATTCGGGTCGGAGGTCGAGGTCCGCGTGGGCGGGCTGCGGATCCCTCTCTGGGGGGGTGCGAGTCACTGGGTCGAGGGCGCAGAGCGTGGGAGACCTGGGAAGGCTGGCCATCCGATCACCGTGACGAGTCAGGAGACCCGGTGCGCTGCTCAGGAACCGACTTCGGGCCAGAGTCAGGTTTCATGCCCAGTTCGACCGAACCCCTTCGAGCCACCAGATCCAAGGATGTGCGCCTTTCGCGCCGCGAGCGGGAGTATGTAGCGCCCGGGTTGTTGGCGGCTCTCTTGTTTTCGGCGTTGGTGGCGATCGGTCTGGGGAGTCTTTCGCTGGGGGCTTCGCGGAGCGTGGGTCTGGCGGAGTGTCTGCGAGGTCTCCTGGCGCTCGTCGGTTTGGGGGAGCCCTTGCCGGGAAGTCTGCAGGCCATCGCCGAGTTGCGGGTGTACAAGGTCCTGGCCACGATCGGGGTGGGTGGATGTCTGGCTCTCTCGGGGGCGCTCTTGCAGGGGATCTTCCGCAACCCCTTGGCGTCGCCGGCGGTGATCGGCGTCACGGCTGGGGCCAGCTTGGGTGCATCGGTGATGATCGTCTGGCTATCGGCCTCCGCGGGGAGTCTGTTTCTCTTGGAGCGCGCTGCGGGCTTGGGGCCGCTTCTGATCTCGGCTGCGGCCTTTGGGGGGGCCTGTCTCTCGGTGTTGGTGGTCACTCTGCTCGCCTCGGTGGGGGGGCGTATCTCGGTGCCGACGTTGCTCTTGGCCGGCATCGCGATGAATGCGATCGTGGGGGGGGCGATCGCGGCCATCCAGCGTTTCGCGGTCGAGGAGGCGGACTTGATGCGTGCCTTGATGACCTGGACCTTTGGTCGTCTGGAGGATCGATCGGGAGTTCAGGTGGCGACGATTTGGTCGGGTGTCTTGATCTCCTTGGGATTGATCCCCTGGGTCGCGCGGGAGCTCGACCTGCTTGCTGGGGGAGAGGCGGATGCAGAGTCCTTGGGGGTGGATACGGCGCGCCTGAAGCTCTTGGCCTTGGGTGGGGCGGCGCTCACTGCGGCGTTGGCGGTCGCGGTTGCCGGCCAGATCGCCTTTGTGGGGTTGATCACGCCGCACCTTCTGAGGCGGGTGACGGGGCCTTCGTACCGTTCGTTGCTGTGGCTTTCGCTTCTGGGGGGAGGGGTGCTCTTGGGTGGAGCGGATCTAGCCCAGCATCTCTACTTCGCCCGAGCGGCCCTTCCGCCGGGGGTGGTGATGTCGCTGCTCGGGGGCCCGTTTTTCTTGGTTTTGCTCCTGCGCAACCGTTCGAGGGTGGAGGCTTGGTGATGCGGTTGCGATTCGAGGACTTGGTTTTCAGTTACCCGGCTTTGGATGGTGCTGGGGAGCGCCGGGCCTTGGATGGTGTGGGTGCTTCGATCGAGCCGGGGGAGCTGCTGGTGATCTTGGGTCCCAATGGGGCGGGCAAGTCGACCTTGGTGAAGGTCTTGTCCGGTTTGGAGAGGGTGCAATCGGGTCGGGTGTGCATTGGTGGAGAGCCGATCGAGAGGCTATCGGTGCTGGAGCGTGCCCGCCGTTTGGCGATCGTGCCTCAGAGCCTGGCTGCCATCCCGGAGGTCCACGTGGAGGATTTCGTCATGGGTGGGCGATATGCCCATCACGGGCGTCTGCGGGGACCGGGTCCAGCGGATGTGGAGGCGGTCCGGGAGGCATTGGAGGCGTGTGATGTGGCGGAGCTGGGGTTGCGTCTCTTGGGACACCTCTCGGGTGGGCAGCGTCAGCGAGTCCTGATTGCGCGGGCGCTTGCACAGGAGGCGCCGATCCTCTTGGTGGACGAGCCGACCAGTTCATTGGACCCCAAGCACCAGCTTGCCGTTTTCGAGCTCTTGTCCCGCCTGGCGGCCCGGGGCCGAGCGATCGGTGTGGTGACCCACGAGTTGAACTTGGCCAGTCAGTTCGCGGATCGCATTTTGCTCATGTCCGGGGGCCAATCTCTATGTGAGGGCGTGCCGGAGCAGGTCTTGGTGCCGGAGGTCTTGGAGCCGGTCTACGGGAATGCTTGCCTGCGCTTTGGTGAGTTCGAGGTGGGTGGTGGTCGTAGCCGTCCTTTCGTCCTGCCTTGGCGGAGCTATCAGGAGGGTCGCTCGGACTCTGGGGGAGGTTGAAAGTAGGAGAGACCTTGTTGCATGGCTTCTTCGAAGGAGAATCCGCTCTGTGTGCGTGGGGCCATGTCGAGTCCGACCCGTTGGAAGAGGAGCAGGGAGCAGTGGAGTAGACGGGTTGCTTTTTCGTGCAGGTATCCTTCGACGGCGGCGACGGCATCGGGTCCGGAATCGGCTTCGAAGTCTCCGGCGAGGAGTGTCAGGTGGGTGATCTGTTCGGCCATCCATTCCCGATCGCGAACGCGTTTGGGTTCTCGGATCATGACGGCGAGCATGCCGCCGACGATCTTGAGTTCCCGGGGGTCGAGTTCAGCGAGTGCCTGCTGTACTTCGGCGGGGGTGGGGGAGGAGTTCATCGACCTATGTTAGGTTCTGCGTGTTGCCCGAGTTCCCCCCGGAGTCTCCCATGTCCCGCCGCCCCTTGCCTCAGGATCAGCCCGACGGCCTGACCCACAACCCTTTCGCCGCCTTGCGTGGTGAGGGATCGTCGCCGCTGGTGGAGCCGTCGGAGGATACCGTCGTCGAGCCGACACCAAAGTCGGATGGAGGGGGGAGGCGCCTGGTGATCCGTCGTGAGAAGCGGGGTCGAGGGGGCAAGACGGTGACGCGCATCGCGGGCCTGGCCCCAACCGAGCTTCAACCCTTGGCGGTCCGGCTCAAGCGGGCATTGGGATGTGGAGCAACGATCGACGGCCCCGACATCCTCCTCCAGGGCAGCCAACTCGACCGCGCCGCCACCTGGCTTGAGTCCCACCTCGGCACGACGGTCACGCGTGGCAATTGAGCCCCGTGGCTTGGGCGGATGGACCCTGTGGCCCGTTCTCCCTATGGCCGGTCCTCTGTCGTGGTTCCCTCGTTCAGAATCTCGAGGTATCGATCGTAGCCGAACACCCGGTAGCGTTGCTTGCCGGTCAGTTCGCGTACGACCCCCGCACTCTCCAGGCTCTTCATGACGGCGGTGACGGTCGGCGTGGAGAGGCCCGTGCGTTTCTTTGCTGAGTTGATGGTCTGGATGGGATGTTGTTGTAGCGCGAAGTGCACCTGCAGGGCCGACCCTGCGATTCGACCGAGGGTTTGGATGCGGTCCCGATCCTCCTTGAAGAGTTGCGCAAGGGCCCTTGCGGAGGCCACGGCCTGGTCTGCGGTTTGGCGAACACCGCGCACGAAGAATTCGAGCCACGCTTCCCACTCGCCATGTGTGCGGACACGTTGAAGGAGGTCGTAGTAGGTGTCCCGATGGGTCTTGAGGTAGAGGCTCAGGTAGAGCAGTGGTTCATTCAGCACGCCTTCGGACACCAAGAGCAGGGTCGTCAGAAGACGCCCGAGCCGTCCGTTCCCATCCAGGAACGGGTGGATGGTCTCGAACTGGACGTGTGCCAGGGCGGCTTTCTGGAGGATCGGCGTGCGTTCGGGTTGGTTGTGTAGGAACTTCTCCAGCTCACCCATGCACTCGGCTACGCGTTCGGGTGGAGGAGGGACGAAGATGGCTCTACCCGGGCGCTTGCCGCCGATCCAGTTCTGTGAGATGCGGTATTCGCCCGGGCGCTTCTCGCTCCCGCGGCCGGTCGACAAGAGTTCGGCATGGATCTCGCGGAAGAGGCGGCCGCAGATGGGGAAGTCTTCGCGAATGCGCTGGATGCCGAGTTCGAGAGCTCGTACGTAGCTCGACACCTCGCTGACGTCGTCGAGGGGTACACCGGGTGCCTGGTCGATCTCGAAAAGCAGGAGGTCCGAGAGGGAGGACTGGGTGCCCTCGATCTGTGAGGAGAGGACAGCTTCCTTGCGGACGTACATGTAGAGGAACAGGGACTTGTCCGGCAGCAGGCTGGAGACCCCGTCCAGGCGACCGAGGGCGAGAAGTGCCTGGTCGATCTCCTCCCGAAGATCGGCTCCGATCACGAGCGCGGGGTCCGGGGGAAGGGCCATCGGCACGAAGGCCCGCACGGATTCCCCCCCCAGGGAGGGTCCCGCTACGATCGTCCCGGTCGGACCTCGTTTCACGCCCGCCTCTCCTTGTTCAAGGTTCCTTCGCAATCGACCCAGTAATGCAAGATTCCGACCCCAACTCTAATTTATCCACCTGGGGAGGCCCAGGCAAGGGTGGGGAGGCGCGATTCCCCCTGGTCGCTTGCCTGCTCCAAACCGCCTGAGAGGCCGGCTCCTACCAGGGGCGTCATTCGAGCCGTCATCCAGGCGTTTCGGGATGGAGGCAATTGAGCATCTACCTGTCCTTGGGGCTCGGTGCCGTGCGAGTTGGCCAGTCGGTTCGAGAACGGCAACCTCTTTCGCCGCGAGAGTCGGTGCCTTTGCGAAGCCGCTTCGGATGATGTCTTGGAGTCGACCTACAGCCTTCCTGCCACCACCTCGGGGGGGGGACGAGGTGGTTGGCGGCGACAACCGTCCCCGCGTACTGCCCGGTATGTCACTCGGCAGTTGCATGGGAGGCGAGGCTGGAGCGATCCGCGAGGAGGAGCGGGGTTGGTGGGGCGAGGCAGTCGTGTCCATGAAGGGCCTGGACCCGGCCGGGCAGAGCTCCTGGAGGGCCCGCTTAGCCGCGCTCCGGCTCCTGGAGCAACGATCGACGATCTCGAGGTCTTTCCTCCAAGCCAGCCGAATCGGCCGCGTCCAAGCCGGGGCTCGAATGCCACCTAGGCACCACGGTCACGAGCGGCACCTAGCTCACCCACCCCTAGCACCCATCCCCACTTCCGGGATACTCTGCCACCCAAGCGCCCGTAGCTCAGCAGGATAGAGCACCGGTTTCCTAAACCGGGGGTCGTGGGTTCGAATCCCGCCGGGCGTACCAACGTAAGGTTGCCACGTCTCTTGAGTTGCGCTGACCGTGGACGTGGTTGTGGCTTGGCCTCTCAGCCGCGAGTGCCACTTTAGTGCCAACTTCGAGCAGCATCTGAGCAGAAGCGCCACGGTTCGGCCCGTGGCGGGCTCGGCGTGAAGCAAGACGAAGTGCTGCTAGCTCTGGTTGGTGTCTGGGGGCCCTTCGACGCTCAGATGTCCCAGATCCAGAGGGTCACTGTCGACGTACTCGCGGGCGCTGAGCTGATCAAGTGGGATCACAGAGCCGTCGATCGACCGGACCGCGCCGTGCGGAACGCAGAGGTCCAGCCAGCTCTCCGCAAACTGCTCGAGCTCTCGGGCACCGAAGGCATCCAGTTCTTCTTCCGACGCAGGGCAAAGCAGAACGAAGACGTCGATCTCAGAAGCATCCCAACTAGGAGTCCCTGTCACGCGGATGTCCTCCAGAAGGTCAAGAGCGGCCCCTTCGCGTGAACTCTTGCCGTGCTTCTTGATCACACGTTTCCTGAACTTGTCTAGAGCACTGGCTAGATCGTTGGGAAGGGCCGCGCGAGCGAACTTCCTCCCGCAACTATTGGCGAACCTGCGTCTCTCTTCGGAACCGGCAACACCGGGCGTCCGATGCCACTCGACTATGTCCTGCTTGTGAACCGTGACAATCCGGTCCAAATCCGCAAAGACCGTCTCACTGTTGAGGAGGAGCGGGGCGAACCGTGGCAACCGGCCCCGAGCGGCAAGTGCTGCGTTGATTCCATCAAGCCGAACGATAGGGGCTAGGCTCAAGAACGGCCGCTCCACAACCGAACGTCGGATGTCGCACGTCTGGGTCAAGACGGCCAAGTGCTCGACGGAATCAGAGCCTGGTAAGGTCACTGAGGCCCCTGAGGGCAGTTCGGCGATGTCGCCTTGCTCCCACTCAGCCAGAGCTTCGTCTGTTCTCTCTGCGTCGACCTCGCACACTGTTCGCCTAGCGTTGAGCCTAGGATGAGCCCGAGTCGCTGTTCGTTTCCGGGATCTGAAGCCTCTCCCGCACGCTCGGTCCTCGTCTCTTCATCCTCTCTGCTGCGGAGAGCTGTGGAGGACGCTTGTAGGCTCGGGCCGTAGAAGATGCTGTCTTGATCAGCTCCTCAGCTTCGCCAAACCGGCCGGCTGCCAAGTGATCAAGGATGCTCACTCCACGGCGGTCGGCTGACTGCAGCAAGTACTTGCTATTGGAAGCCATGTTCTGCGCGAGAGCTCGCGTTGCCCTGAGTAGGGATCGCAGCGTCTCCGCATTCTTCTGGCTCATCGTGCTGCCGAGAATCCAGTTGTGCAGTGAACGGCGATCCACGCCAAATAGCTGGGCGAGTTGCGACCAAGGGAGTCCGGTCCTGCGTCGAAGCGCCGCCAGGTCATTCGCGGTTGAACTCGTCGTTCCTGCGCTGTCTCCGACGAGACCGGAGTTCGTCTGTCCAGGCGCGTAGATCGCCAGCAGTGAGTCGTCTTCCGGAGACGTACCGCTTGTCGTTCCTGAAGGAGCCAGTGCCCAGAGCACAACAAGCCCTGAAGACGCCAAGCAAGCTGCCTTGGCTTTCACGTGCTCCGGCTGCGCCGTCGCCCCCGTCCACTCGGGGTCAAGAATGTCAGGGCTCATGATCTCCCTCCGCACAGCTCAAGAAAGTCGTCCGTAACAGACCACCGAAAGAAGCGGTAGATCTGCTTCGAGAAGCGAAGACAGTGCTCGCCAATGCCCGTGGGGTCAAAAACGTCTTCGTCGTCTCTGAACATGTCCAAGTCTAGCACCCAACTCATCTCATCGATCGGGTCAAGTTGCAGCGCTGCGACACTGGTCCGTTCGGGGAGAGTCACCGCCCGCACGCGCAGTTGGTCATCATCAACCTGGAAGAGCGTTTCGTTCAGGCCAAGTTTCAGAGTGCCTGACTCCCGAACCTGTTCTGCCGACGCGACACCGAGAACTTCCCGGCGAACGAGATCGTGGATCTGCTCGTGGAGGGCGGGCAAGGCAAGGCGGTTCACGTACCGAACACCGATGCGTCCTCGCCCGCTCGGTTCGAGGCTTGATCCTAGCGCGCCAAGAACGCGTCCAATCTGATCGATGAACTCGGTTCTTGAGTCGTAGTCGCTTGTATCCAGAGCCAAGAACGTAGGGGCGAGCGAGAGACGCCAACGGTGTTCGGCGTCTTGCAGCCTCCAGACGACGCTCTCTTGCGTCAGCGGCTTCGCACCCTCTGCGGTGAGGGCGATACCAATTTCACGCTCAGCCTCTAGATGAGGAAAGGCCCCACCCAGAGCACTCTGAAAGTCAGCCACAGCCTCCATCTTCGCGATCCTTGCCAGCAGGGGGAAACGGATCTGAGCGTAGACCCTCTCTAGCGGAGTCCTCTCGAGGGGGATCTCCTCCAGTTCGGCTTCAGAGAACGGGAGTAGGTCGTCGGCGGGCATCACTTCACACTTTACTTCACACTTCGGCCCGAGGGGCAAGGATCTCAAGTGGATCCGTAAATCTTTGCCTGGCAACGGCTAGGAACGCCCTCTGTGGGCGCTCTAGGTGCCCGGGTATCGCTGCCCAGGCTGTCTGGGTGGTCCCCGGCGGCCTTCAGCTGCTTCTGCCTCCCGGACCCATTCATCGCAGAAGGCCACCCGTCTAGCCTCCCGCCTCGCCAAGCTCGGCGTCGCGCCGACTGTACGCGGCTCGGAAAGGGACGAGAATGCGACGGGCAGCGCATCTCGGAGGAGGCTTGTCTTGCGACACCCAGAGACCTATCAAGTGTCATACGGCCACCCACATCCAAGTCCTGAATTCCAAGCGGCCCGGAACCCCGAGGTATCGCTATGGAATCAGGCAGCAGTCTCACGATCCGCCGCGTCCCGCTGGACGCCCTCCACCAAGACGCCGCAAACGCGCGTATTCACGACGAGCGCAACCTGGGTGTCATCAAGGGTTCGCTAGCCTGAAGTTCGACGGGATGTCCCAGCCCAAGTCCGCACAGCCTCGATGGTTGCGAGCGACATGGTGGTCGCGGTTCTGACTACACCGCGATCTGCTTGAGCAGGTCCAGAGCCCTTCGTTGCTCCGG